>CABRGT010000044.1 GCA_902470475.1 uncultured Porphyromonadaceae bacterium
CCCGCCACACTCTTCGGCATCGACCGCCGCGGCCTCCTCGAGCCGGGCTACTACGCCGACCTCGTGCTTGTGGAGCAGCTCGACGAGCCCCACGCCATCACCGACGCCGAAGTCATCTCGAAATACGGCTGGACCCCGATGGCCGGCTACGCCACCCGCCACCGCGTGGCAGCCGCCTGGGTCAACGGCGGCACCGCCCCCCTCCCCCTCCGCTTCACCTGACCCCCAAACAAAACAAAGCAACCGCCGAAGGCGCTCTGCCAAAGCAGAGACAGCAGGCGTCTCGCCTGCGATTCCACAGGACGAGCCCAAAGCACCCGCCTGCAACTTCGATCCGTCGGGGTAAAGCAAGCATCACCCCGACGGATCCCGGAGGGATACGGATGTGGATAACCCCGGCTTTCAAGCCGAGGAGGCAGCCACCATACAGGGAAAAAACAAGCCCCGGAAGGGCTTTTCACACATCACTATGTACTTCAGTGCATAGTAGACCGACCGGCCACCCACGACAGCCGCCCATACTGACCTCGCGCTGACTGAGCCCGCGGAAGCTGACCCACGCGGGGAAAGCGGGCGGATCCCGGAGGGATACGGATGTGGATAACCCCGGCTTTCAAGCCGGGGAGATAGCCACCATACAGGGAAAAACAAGCCCCGGAAGGGCTTTTATATACACTGCGCCTCCACCGCGCAGCCCCTTGCCTCACTAAGCCCTCCGGGAGCCCGCGGGAGCGGG
Organism: uncultured Porphyromonadaceae bacterium; assembly: GCA_902470475.1. Classification (GTDB taxonomy): domain Bacteria; phylum Bacteroidota; class Bacteroidia; order Bacteroidales; family Muribaculaceae; genus CAG-873. The sequence goes on from CABRGT010000044.1 coordinate 737, forward strand.
CGATGCTGTTCATAACCGCGGGTGATGCGCCGCCAGGCGCTGAGCCCGCGGAAACCATACTATACCCCCCCGGGAGCCCGTGGAGCGGGCGATGCTGTGGTGCCAGCCCCCCTCTTTTTGTTAAAAAATCAACTAAAAATGATTTTTTTCTACAGATTTACTTGCATAATTAAAATACATATTGTAATTTTGCAGCACTGAATGATGAATGGTGGCAACACTACTAAACCAAACCCTATTCTATAACCTATTAAATTAAACCAAATCTTAATCAAAAACAAAAAAACGACCATTAAACCCACCTCTCTGCCTCCTACCGAACCCGACCTTATTCTTTAACCCTCTTAATCTTAATCAGAATCAAAAAAAATTAATCAGACTCCACCATCTTTTAACCGAACCCCATTCCATAACCCCGTTTAAAGATCAATACCATGTAGAATAAACTCCCTTACAAAAAAAGCATCGCCATCACGACAATGCTACATTAATCCCCACCGACATCAACATCACAAAAGAGCACATTGACATTGCGGAAATATCATCCCGACACCCGCCGGCAAAAAGCTACCGGGCGCACAAATCAACAGCCGAAGCCACTCTGTACAGGGAGAGCAGGCGTCTCGCCTGCGACTCCACAGGACGTGCCCAAAGCACCTCCCCCCTGCAACTCTTTACAGCTTACTCCTCGAAAAGCGAATAGTTGAGGAAATCAAGCAGCGGCTTAGTCGGGGCAAGCAGCCCGGCGGCGCGCTCCGGCCACGCCGGATCGTCCCAGAAAGAGTCCTCAACCGGATACTCCACCCCGTAGCTGAGCAGGCGCAGCAGATGAGCCTGGGGATGTTCGCGCGGCCAGCCTTTGGGAATGGTCTTAAGCCGCGGACCGCACCACTCTGGAAAGCGGCTTTTGAACACCGGCTCATTGACGATCTCCTCGAACTCCTCGATATTGTCGACGATCGCATGGCGCAGCTTGCGCAGTTCGTGGCTCTCAGGCATCCACAGACCGGCATACAGGCCGCTCATGTCGCCTCCGGCCTGGATATAGACGCCCGCCATGTTGACACGCCGCCCGCGGGGCGACAGATACGCGGCCATGTGCGTCTTGTACGGTGTCTTGTCGGGCGAGAAGCGCGTGTCGCGGTAGATGCGGTAGATACAGTCGGCGGCACTCAGGCGTGCATACGCCGGTTCCCACTGCGAGCAGGCCGCTATGAAGCGGTCGATATCGGCGATCCAGCCTCGGCGCACCTGTTCGTATTCGTCGCGGTGGGCCTGGAACCACGGGCGGTCGTTGTTGGCCGCAAGTTCATTCAGAAACGGCAGCGGATTCATTTCCCGGACATTTTTTTAGACGTTTTGCGACGCGCGCCGTGGCGCCGGAGCACCATGGCCGAGCGGGCCGGCAGATACAGCGGAAGCCACTCCACACCGGCAGGGGCATACAGCGCGTCGGGGCGCGTGAAATGCTCTACGGTCTCGTCAATGTTGCCGTAGCCACCGAATTCGCGGCTGTCGGTTGACAGCACTACATCGTAGACGCCGCCGGGAGCCAGGATACCGTAGCCGTCGAACGACTTCGACGGACTGAAGTTGAACACGAACACCAGATCGCCGCGCATGAATGCCAGCACCTGGTCGTCGTCCTTCTCCCACAGCTTGCGGATTGGGAGCGCCTGAAAGTTGTACACACCCGACACCAGCTCAATCATGGCATTGTCGAATGCGTTGAGATACTTGTACTTGAGATCCTCGCGGTCGACGAGATCCCACTGGCGGCGGGCATATTTGTAGCTCCAGCCGTTGCCTTCGCGGGGGAAATCGATCCACTCCGGGTGGCCGAACTCGTTGCCCATGAAGTTGAGGTATCCGCCGTTGATCGACGCGAGCGTGACAAGGCGTATCATCTTGTGGAGCGCCATGCCGCGGGCCACCGTCATATCGTCGTCGCCGACCATCATGTGCCAGTACATGGCCGCGTCGATCAGGCGGAAAATCACGGTCTTGTCGCCCACAAGCGCCTGGTCGTGGCTCTCGACATATGAAACCGTCTTTTCGTCGGCGCGCCGGTTGGTCAGCTCCCAGAATATGGAAGTCGGGTGCCAGTCCTCGTCCTTCTTTTCCTTGAGTGTCTTGATCCAGTAGTCGGGGATACCCATGGCCATGCGGTAGTCGAAGCCCATGCCGCCATCGGCGACCGGCATCGCCAGCCCCGGCATGCCGCTCATCTCTTCGGCTATGGTGATGGCGTGGGGCGCCACTTCGTGGATCAGTTTGTTGGCCAGCGTCAGATAGGTGATCGCGTTGGTGTCCTGGCCGCCGTTGTAGTAGTCGCCGTAGCCTCCGAACGCCTGACCCAGGCCGTGGTTGTAATATAGCATCGACGTGACGCCGTCGAACCGGAATCCGTCGAAATGATACTCCTCGAGCCAGTACTTGCAGTTCGAGAGCAGGAAATGCATCACCTCGTCCTTGCCGTAGTCGAAGCAGAGCGAGTCCCATGCCGGATGCTCGCGGCGCGAGTCGCCGTAGAAGTAGAGGTTGTACGAGCCGTCGAGCCGGCCGAGACCTTCGTTCTCGTTCTTGACGGCGTGCGAGTGCACGATATCCATGATCACGGCGATACCCTCGGCATGGGCTGCGTCGATCAGGCGCTTGAGCTGCTCGGGCGTGCCGAAGCGGCTTGAGGCGGCAAAGAAATTCGACACATGGTAGCCGAACGAGCCATAATAGGGATGTTCCTGTATGGCCATGATCTGTATGGCGTTGTAGCCGTCGCGGGCAATTCGCGGCAGCACGTTCTCGCGGAATTCGTCGTATGTCCCGACGCGCTCTCCTTCCTGGGCCATGCCGATGTGGCATTCATAGATAAGCAGCGGACGTGTATCGGGGCGGAAATCCGTCACCTCCCAGTGATAGGCGGCGTCCGGAGCCCATACCTGCGCCGAGAAAATGTGCGTCTTATCGTCCTGCACCACGCGCGTGGCATAGGCGGGAATACGCTCGCCCTGGCCCCCGGGCCACTTGACAAGCATCTTGAACAACTGGCCGTGGCGCAACTCGTCAGCGGCGAAATGCCCCTCCCATACACCGCCGCCGATGGGGCTGAGCGAGTACTTTTCTTCGGGTCTCCATTCCGAAAAGTCGCCCACCAGTGTTATGGATGTGGCATTGGGAGCCCATTCACGGAATATCCAGCTTCCGTCGGCCTCGCGGTGCAGTCCGAAGTATTTATGTGCGTTGGCGAAGTCGCTCAGACTTCCGGCTTCGCTGGTAAGGCGCTTTTCGACAGTCAGAGCCTCATCGTGACGCCCCTTGATGGCTGCGGCATAAGGCTCGAGCCAGGGATCGTTCTTTATGATCGGTAATACTTTCGGACGGCGCGGCGCGCGCTGGCGCTGCCCGTCGCCGGTAGTTTTCTTAGCCATATTCCTGGATATTGGTTAGTCTGTAATCAGAACACAAACTTAACGAAAAAAATCGACAGAATCACGACTTTAACGTTTTTTTCAATTCCGCGGTCCGCAGCTGTTGCGTCACCGTACATTTTTCTGATGAAAGATAGCGGATTTTATACTATCTTTGCAGTGCCGGCACATACCTGCCGTACAGAATGTAATATTCACACATATAATCTGATTATCGACATGACACACCGCCTTATGAAAAAATATCCGGTTTTGCTGCTGCTTTCCTTGGCCGCACTGGCTTTCAGCGGCTGCAACGACGATGACACCGCCATCGACACAAAACTTATACGCGGCCGATGGGAAAATGTGACCGAAAGCAGCCCCGAATACAAATGCATCTATGATTTCAAGACCCCGAGCGAAAACACATGGTCATGGGGCGAGCTCACGACATACTATCTGACTGTGTCTGGCAACGCGGTCATGGACAAGGTGTACGACTGGCACGTCTCCGACCCCGACAATTCCGACCCTGTGTATCTTGACATTACACTGAAAGGCATGCTCAACGGCGACAATGCGTGGGAAAACACCGAATACTATATCGTCGAAAGACTTTCGGCTACCGAGATGGTCCTTCGCAAGAACGAGACGGGCGACCAGGGCACACGCATAAGATTCATCCGCCGCAACGACCTGCCCGCCCAGTGATTCAGCCTGCGCGGAGATTTTTCGCTTGCGGGAATGTGGGGATTTTGCTAAATTTGCAGTTCAAAGCTACAGAGATGAACGTCAAGGAATCAATGCAAGATATACTCGAGGCTGAAAGCCGCGCCATCATGTCGATCCCGGTCACCGACGGATACGAACGTGCCGTGGAACTGATCGTGGAGCGCGTGCACCGTCTCGGAGGCAAACTCATAACCTCGGGCATGGGCAAGGCAGGCCAGATAGCCATGAACATCGCCACCACATTCTCGTCGACCGGCACTCCGGCTGTGAATCTCCACCCGGCTGAGGCGCAGCACGGCGATCTGGGCGTGCTGCAGCCGCATGACGTGATGCTGCTTATCTCCAATTCAGGCAAGACCAGCGAGATCGTAGAGCTGGTGAACCTGGCCCGCGGACTTTACAGCGACGTGCCGCTGATAGTGATCACCGGTGCGCCGGACAGCCCGCTCGCGGCTATGGCCGACGTGGCTCTGATCACCGGGCCTGCTCCGGAAGTATGCCCGCTGGGCCTGACGCCCACCACCTCGACGACGATGATGACCGTCATCGGCGACGTGCTGGTTGTGAACGTAATGAAAGCGATAGGCTTCAGCCGCGCGGACTATGCCCGGCGCCACCACGGCGGCTACCTGGGCAGCGCGGCACGGGGCGAACGTTTCAACCCCGAAAAGCAATAGCCATGAACAGGATAATCTGCATTGGCGAGTGTGCCCTGGACATAGCGTTCGAAGGCGGCCAGCCGATCGGCTCGATGCCCGGCGGCCGCATAGCCATGGCCGCGGCGCGCATGGCACGCACCGGCCTTCCGGTGACCATGGCGTCGGAAGCATCCGCCGACCCCATCGGCGACATGCTGGTGAAGCATCTCAAGGACTCGGGGGTGGACTGCTCGTCGGTCGACCGCTTCGGTCAGGGTCATTCACCCCTGACTGTATTCACGCCCGGCGACGCACCCGACATCTACCGGGCCACGCGCTACGAGGCCTACGGCGACGGCGGCTTCGACATAGTGTGGCCGCGCGTCGATGACCGCACGATCGTGGTATTCGGCGGCTATTATGCCCTTGACGCCCGCATGCGCGAACGTCTGCTGCCATTTCTGCGCAACTGCAGCGAGCGCAAAGCCATCATGATCTACGTGCCGGGGTTCCGCGCCGACCGCTGCGGACGGATGACCCGCGTGATGCCGGCCATTCTCGAGAACCTCGAACTGGCCGACATGGTGGTGGCCCGCAACGAGGATCTCGAACTGATATTCGGAGCCTCGAACAGCGGAAAATGCTACCGCGACCACATCGACTTCTACTGCCGCTCGATGGTCAACGTCGACGCGGCCTGCCACACACTGAGCTACTACAGCGGCCGCGACATGACCCAGACGCCTCTGCCGGCCAGGGTGTGCGGCTCGCTGCTGTGGAACGCGGGAATCATCGCCGGGGTGACCGGCGCGATCTTCGCCCGCGACCTTTACGCCGCCGATCTCGACGGCGCTTCCGAAGAAATCCGCACAGCCATACTGCGTACGGCAGCCGACGAAGCCATTGCCGCCGCCGACTCCCTGCAGTATGACTGGCAAAAGAAAATATAACTACCAACCAAGCAAAATCAAAGAGTCCGCAATATGTCAACAGGATTAAAGAACAGTCTGCCCAACCCGTTCAATGCCGCCGTCGACGGCGATGTGCGCGTAGCCATCGTGACGGCCGAGTGGAACGGTCACATAACCGGCGCACTCACCGAAGGGTGCGTCGCCACCCTTCATGAACATGGAGTCGAAGACGACATGATCGACCGCTACAGCGTGCCCGGCGCCGTCGAACTAACTTTTGCCGCATCATCACTGATCGAGACAGGAGCCTACGACGTAGTGATAGTATTCGGCTGCGTGATCCGCGGCGGAACGCCCCACTTCGACTACGTGTGCCAAAGCGTGACACAAGGTATCACGTCGCTGAATACGGACTGCGACATTCCGGTAATATTCGGAGTGCTCACCGTGGACTGTGAGCAGGACGCCCTGGACCGTGCCGGAGGCCGCCTGGGCAACAAAGGCTCCGAAGCGGCTGAAGCGGCCCTGAAGATGCACGCATTCGCACAGCAAGTCAAAGACATATGAAATATCTCCTCTTCCTTCTGATCGCCATTACGGCCATGTCGTGCAGTGCTCCGGCATCCGAGGACCCGGTGGAAAAAGCTGCCGCGGCGCTGGCTTCGGGCGACGAAAAATCGTGCCAGAAGGCCTGCGACGCACTGCTGTCCGACACCGCGGCGTTCAACAGCCTGTCGGCCATGCAGCTCTGCCGCCTGGCCGAGCTGTTCGTGCTGCTGCCCGGCGAACCCGACGCCAACGACGGGGCCGCCGTGCGCTGCCTCAACCGTGCCCGCGCCCTCGACACCGACTCCGTCGACAACTATCTGAGTTCATGCTCGACCGACGGAGCCGCCCATCTGATGACGCTCGACTTTGTCGGAGCATATCTCGAGATGCCACGCGACTCGCTCGTAGGCGCCGAAGATAATCCGGCAGCCTACGGCTGTCAGACAGACTCGTCCCACGAACATCACACCGAACCACAGCCATGACCGACGACTGGCGCGACAGACTGGCCGGGCTGCGTGCCGATCTTCCAGGAGCGGACATCCCGGAAGAAGAACCGGCGGCCGCACCCTCTCCTCCGGAACAGAAAGGCCGGCTCGACATCACTGTCGAACGCAAAGGCCGCGGCGGAAAGACAGCCACAATCGTATCCGGCTTCACAATCGGCGATGACGAGACCGACCGCATGGCATCCCGGCTGAAGAAAGTCCTCGGAGCAGGCGGTTCGTGCCGCGGAGGTGAAATCCTCATCCAGGGCGAACGCGCACAGGCCGTAAGCAGAGCCCTGACCGAGATGGGCTTCAAATGCCGCATTATCTGACACTCATATCCAATCAAATATATAAGTTCAAGATGTTATCTATTCCAGAAGCGATCGAACAACGCATTTCCACACGCACATTCACTGACCGACAGCCTCCCGAAGGGCTGATCGAGGAACTGTGCGCCGGCATGACGACCCTGACAGTACTCGAACCGGGCGCCATCGGCCAGGGACGTATCGGATCATACGGCATCATAAAAGGCAAACCGCGCTACGTGGCTGTGGCGGCCGAAGATATGCTCAAGGCAGGCATCGAGGGCGAACGCCTGGTCATCGAACTCACACGGCGGGGACTGGCCACCTGCTGGATCGGCGGCACTTTCAACCGCACGCTCGCCGGACGGACCGCCGGACGCGCCATCGCGGCCGTCATAGCCGCAGGCTACGCAGCTCCGCGCGCCAGCCTCGTCGAGAAAGTGATGCGCACGGCCGTGCATGCACGGCGTCGCCGCCCGATGACAGATATCATCATAGCCGGTGTCGAGCCACCGTTCCTGATCGAAGCGCTCGAAGCCCTGCGACAGGCCCCCAGCGCCTGCAACCGACAGCCATGGCGGCTGGCCTTCAATCCGTCGGGGACAATCGATGTGTACGGCGACCCCAAAGACTCACTGATGACACTCGACTGCGGAATAGCCCTGAGTCACTTCCTTATGCTCCGGCCGGACTACACGCTTGGCCCCAACCATAATCCCCACCCCGAACTGACTCCCATAGCAACCCTGACACCTACAGAATAATGCCGACATTCGACATCCACTATCTCGGCTGCGGCTCAGCCACCCCGACGGCGTATCACATGCCGTCGTGCCAGGTCATGGACTTCCGCGGCCAGCTCATGATGATCGACTGCGGCGAAGGCGCACAGCTTCAGTTCAAGAAAATGCGCCTGAAGCTCAACCGTCTCAAACACATATTCATATCGCATCTTCACGGCGACCATTTCCTGGGACTGCCGGGACTACTGTCGACGATGGCCCTGCACGACATCGGAGGCACGATCACGGTCCATACCTTCGCCGAAGGAGCCGAAGTCCTTGACCGGATACTCGGCGTGTTCTGCCGCGAGCGTCCATATGACCTCGAATACGACATACTCGAACCGCGCCGCGCCACAATCATCGACAACAAGTCGCTGACAGTAGAGACATTTCCCCTCGACCACCGCGTACCGGCAGTGGGATTCCTTTTCAGGGAGAAACAAGGTCCGAGGCATATCATCGGCGATATGGCACGATATCACGATATACCCGTCAGCGTACTGAACGACATCAAGGACGGCGCCGACTTCGTGCGCCCCGACGGGCGGGTGATCCCGAACGCCATGCTCACTACCGATCCGTCGCCTGCACGCAGCTACGCCTACTGCAGCGACACGGCCTACAAGCCCGAGATAGCCGAATGGATCAGCGGCACGGACACGCTGTACCATGAATCGACCTACTGCGACGACTGCCTGGCCAAAGCGGCAGCACGCGGCCACTCCACCGCTTCACAGGCCGGACGTATAGCGGCCGCAGCGGGAGCGAAACGACTCGTGCTGGGTCATTATTCAAAAGTATACCACGACATAGAACAGTTTGCCCACGAAGCCGCCTCGACCTTCGGAGGCGAGATCACAGCGGCTTACGAAGGGCTCACCCTACACCTCTGAACAAGCATACATCACAATGGTCACACCCGACGACATATATTACATGAAGATGGCCCTGGGCGAGGCACGCCGGGCCATGGCCGACGGCGAAATCCCGGTCGGAGCCGTGATCGTGGCCAACGGACGCATAGTGGGCCGCGGACACAACCTGACGGAAACGCTGCGCGACGTCACCGCCCACGCCGAAATGCAGGCCATCACGGCGGCGGCCAACGAGCGCGGCGGCAAATACCTTGATGACGCCACGCTGTACGTGACCCTGGAGCCATGTCTGATGTGTGCGGGCGCGATAGGCTGGAGCCAGCTGCGCCGCATAGTGATCGGCGCCCGCGACGAACGGCGGGGCTACAGCTCGCTGACATCAGCATCGCCTTTTCATCCGCGGGCCGAGATAGAATGGGGCGTCCTGGCCGAGGAATGCGCCGCCCTGATTGTTGACTTTTTCAAAAAACGACGCTGATGCATTACTTCCTCATAGCCGGCGAAGCCTCGGGCGACCTGCACGCATCGCAACTGATTCAGCAGCTGGCCGCGGGTGACCCGCATGCAAAGTTCACCTTCCTTGGGGGCGACCTGATGGCTGAAGCCGCCGAACACGCGCCCTTGATACACTACCGCGAGATGGCCTACATGGGATTCAGCGAGGTGCTGCGCAATCTGGGAAAGGTCCGCGCCAATCTTGCCGCCGCACGGCGCGCGGTAACCGAATCGCGGCCCGACGCTCTTATCCTGATCGACTATCCGAGCTTCAACCTCAAGGTCGCCGAGACGGCAGCAAAGGCGGACATACCCGTCTACTACTATATCTCGCCCAAAATATGGGCGTGGAAGCAGTGGCGGGTGAAGGCCATCAAGCGGCTCATGCGCCGCGTGCTGTGCATCCTGCCGTTCGAGCCGGAGTTCTACCGCGCGCACGGCTACGAACGGGCCATCTATACAGGCAATCCGTCGGTGGAGGAAATAGAGAGCGCGCTGGGCGCCGCACCCTCGCGCGAGGAATTCGCCAAGGCTCACGGGCTGCGGACCAACCGCCCGTTCATAGCCCTGCTGCCGGGAAGCCGCCGCGGCGAGATACGTTGTAACCTGCCGGTGATGGACGCCGTGGCGCGCCAGTTTCCGGGATATACCATAGCGGTGGCCGGAGCACCGGCCATTGACGACAGCGTGTATGCCGGACTGACAAAATTCAAGATCGTGCGCAGTGCCACGCATGACCTGCTGGCCCATGCGCAGGCCGCGCTGGTCACATCCGGCACCGCCACCCTCGAAGCGGCCCTGGCCGGAGTGCCGCAGGTGGTCATGTACCGCTCGAACGGCTCAAAGCTGGCCTACAATCTGATGAAAAAGCTATTGAAAGTAAAATTCGTGTCGCTGCCTAATCTGATCGCAGACCGCGGAATCATCCCCGAGATGCTTCTGCACCACTGCACACCCGAGGCCGTGGCCGATCACCTGCGGCAACTCACACCCGACCGCTCGCCGGAGCGGGCCGCGCAACTCGAAGGCTACCGCGAAATGCGCGAGACACTCGGCCCTCCGGGAGCATCCGCACGGGCGGCAGCCATAATCATAAACGATCTGAACAATGAAAAATAAATATCCTCAACTTCCTCCGCAACGCCCGCTCCGGGTTCTGTTCGTGTGTCTGGGCAACATATGCCGGTCGCCGGCCGCCGAAGGAATCATGCGTGCCATCGTCGAACGCGAAGGCACGGAAGACCAGTGGGTAATCGACTCGGCCGGGATAGGCGGGTGGCACGCCGGACAGCTGCCCGACAACCGCATGCGCATCCACGCCAGACGCCGGGGACTCGAACTGACACACCGCGCGCGCCAGGTGCGAACGTCGGACTTCGAAGATTTCGACCTGATCATCGGTATGGACTCGGGCAACATATCAGACCTGCGTGAGCTGGCGCCGACCACCGAGGCCATGAACAAGATCCATGCAATGAGCGAGTGGATGGGCAACATAGCCACACGCCATGACCACGTGCCAGACCCTTACTACGAGGGAGCCGAAGGCTTCGAACTGGTGCTCGACCTGCTGACCGACGCCCTCGAAAACCTGTACGCGCAGGCACAGAAAAATCAATGAAACAACTTTAATTTAATGAAATGAGCGAAATATTGAGCCAATATCATCTGCTGGGGCTCGTCATAGGCCTCGGCACCTTCCTGGTAATCGGAATATTTCACCCGGTCGTAGTAAAATGCGAATACTATTTCGGCACCCGCTGCTGGTGGTGGTTCGCCGTACTGGGGACAGCAATGTGCGCCCTGTCGGTAATCATCGACGATGTGATGTGGTCGACGCTGGCCGGGGTGGTTGGTTTCTCGTCGTTCTGGACGATAATGGAAATCTTCGAACAGCGCCAGCGTGTAATCAAAGGATGGTTCCCTATGAATCCGCGCCGCGCCTCCGAATACCCCCGGAAGCAAGGCTGAGGTCATCCGCAGCCCATTTTTCATATAAACAGAAAACGAGACAAGCGCATCGGCCGGCGATGCGCTTGTCTCGTTTTGAGGTTCCTAGCAGAATCGAACTGCTGTGCACGGTTTTGCAGACCGTTGCCTAACCACTCGGCCAAGGAACCCTTGGTTAGCGACTGCAAAGGTACGCAAAGGTTTCGAATCCGACAAATTTTTGGAGATTTTTTTGTCAATATCGACAAAATATTGATAAAAAAACAGACCTGAGTTTGAAATTCGGGATATTTACACTAATTTTGGCATCCGTTTTTCGGACAACATGAAAAATACACGTAAGCAATTATGAACTACCTTAAAAAAAGTGCGATACTCCTTGCAGCCGTCCTGAGTCTCGGCGGCACCGCACAGGCCGAAGCCCCGGCCGGATACTACACCGGGTGCGAGGGCAAAAGCGGCCAGACACTGCTGTCGGCCCTGCACTCCGTAGTAGGCAATCCCAAGGTGCTCAGCTACAGCGGTCTGTGGACACTGTACAAGACATCTGACACGCGCGACAACGGATATATATGGGACATGTACTCGACGAGCCAGTACACATATAAAAATGATCAGTGCGGCTCGTACAGCGGAGTGGGCAGCTGCTACAACCGCGAGCATTCGTTTCCCAAAAGCTGGTTCAACGACCAGTCGCCCATGGTGTCGGACGCCTATCATATCTACCCGACAGACGGCGCCGTCAACGGGCAGCGCAGCAACTATCCCTTCGGCGAATGCTCCGGCGGCACGAGCCTGCGCGCAAACGGCAGCGTGAAACCGCTGGGCCGACTCGGCACATCCACTTTCCCGGGATATTCGGGCAAAGTATTTGAACCGGACGACGAATACAAGGGCGACTTCGCCCGCTCATACTTCTATATGGCGGCCGCCTACTATTCGAGAATCAGCTCATGGAGCAGTCCCATGCTTGCCGGCAACAGCTATCCGGCTTTCTCGTCGTGGGCGATCAACCTCCTGCTCAAGTGGCACAGACAGGACCCGGTGAGCGACAAGGAAATCAAGCGCAACGACGCCGTGGCCCGCAACCAGTCGAACCGCAATCCGTTCATCGACCATCCTGAACTGGCCGAATACATCTGGGGCGACAAAGTCGGCTCGGGCTGGACACCCGGAGGCGTAGCGCAACCGCAGCTCAACCAGCCGGTGGACGGCTCGACCGTGGATCTGGGCACCACCGTGGCGGGGTATCCGCGCACGGCAACGGTAAGCGTGCGCGGCGAGGCACTTGAAGGCAATGTCACGCTGAGCACAGACAACCCGACATTCAGCGTAGCGCCCGCTACAGTCACCAAGGCCGCAGCCGAAAGCGGCACATCGGTCACCGTGACCTACAATCCGACAACAGCGGGAAGCCACACCGCCACGCTGACAGTGCGCTGCGGCGACCTCACGTCGCGCGTCAGCCTGCGCGGGTCGGCCATCAGCTCGCTGCCCGCGGGCCCCGTCACCACGTACGACGACTGCTCGTTCGTGGCCACATGGAGCAACGTGGGCGATGCCGACGCCAACGGGCAGTACACACTGACCGTGTGCCGCGACGGCGAAGCGCTCGACGGCTACCCGATGTCGGTGGATGCGGCCGATGAAGAATTTCTGGTAGAAGACCTGCTGCCGCTGACCGAATACACCTACACGATCAGCTCGCAGCGCCTGCGTTCGGACGAAGTGACTGTAACGACCCTGGCACCACAGCCACGCGTCACATTCCTGTTCGACGGCGAGCTTTACTTCACCGCCGAGCCGGGAGAACCGTCCGAAGCAGCCGAACTGCTCGTATTCATCGAGAACATAGAGCAGGCACTGAAAGTAGAGGTAGCCGAACCGTTCGAACTCTCGACCGACAAGTCGGCATGGAGCCGCACGATCAGCCTCGATCCGGAGGAAGACCGCCTGTACCTGCGCCTGAATTCGGCAAACGCGGGCCGGTTCCACACCTCGATCGTGGCCACCGCGGGCGACTACCGCAACGATGACGCCGAAGCCGAAGGCACCGTGGCTGCCGCCCTGGCATTCCACGAAGATTTCGAGCCGGTAGACAAGAACGTATCGTCGTACAATCCGCCGACCTATCAGGGCACCGCATGCCTGTGGAACATGAGCGACGCCGGAATATGGCCCGCCGACAAGGCATACCAGGGCGACCAGGCCGTGCGCATGGGCCGCACAGCCGCATCCGTGATCACCGCCATAGAGGATCACCGCGGCGGCATAGGCACAGTGAGCATCTGGACCGCCATATACAACAATGACGGCAACTCGGCCTACGAACTCGAATACTCGACCGACGGAGGCGAGACCTGGCAGAGCGCCGGCACCGGAAACGTAACATCATCGACCTATACCGAACAGACATTCACCATAAACGTGGCAGAGGACGCACGCCTGCGTGTGCGGCAGACCTCGGGCAAACGCTTCATGCTCGACGAGATCAGCGCCACACGGTACTCGAACCTCGTGCCAGACGCAGTGGCGGACTATCATCGCTGGGACGCTTTCAGCCGCGACGGAAAGCTCGTGGTGGAAGCTGCCGAAGCTGTCGCAGCCACCGTCTACAGCCTGGACGGGACGACAGTGTTCGCCGCCAGGATCCCGGCCGGCGAGACAGTGCTGGACCTGGCGCCCGGCCTCTATGTAGTGTCGGTCGATGACTTCGCGCGCCGCGTGCTGGTCAAATGACCTGAACCCGGCAAAAAAAGAAATTTCAGATCACATAAGTGAATCATAGGTAGGAACGCGGCCGCTCGTGAGAGTAGCCGCGTTTATTTTCCGCGGGGATGGGCCACTGATACGCGCGTAAAAATCGACTCACGCAACCGTCCACAAAATTAAATGCGGGCGCGCTGCGCGATAATCGCATTAAATTTGCTACCTTTGCAGCGTAATTAAGAAAGCGAAAATCGACAGATATGGAGAATCAGTTTGAAATGGTGGCCAAGACATTTGCCGGACTTGAAGGCGTGCTGGCCGAGGAACTCCGGGCACTCGGAGCCGTCAATGTGTTGCCCGGCAGGCGCATGGTGTCGTTCGAAGGCGACCTCGCCACGCTATACAAGGCGAATCTATCATGTCGCACGGCATTGCGCATCCTCAAGCCGTTCTATAAATTCAAGGCCCGCGATCCGGAGCGTCTGTACGAGATGGTGAAGGAATTCGACTGGGGTTCGATGCTGTCGATCGACAAGACATTCGCCATCGACACGGTGGCCAACAGCGACGAGTTCAGCCATTCGCGGTTTGTGACATATAAGGTCAAGGATGCGATAGTAGACTGGTTCAAGGACCGCTACGGCGAGGACAAGCGGCCCGGCGTGCGGCTGACGGACGCCGACGTAATGATCAATGTCCATATCAACGGCACTGACGTGACCCTGTCGCTCGACTCATCGGGCGAGTCGCTGCACAAGCGCGGCTACCGCGTGGCACAGACCGAAGCGCCGATCAACGAAGTGCTGGCCGCAGGCATAATCCTCATGAGCGGCTGGCGCGGCGACTGCCCGCTGGTGGATCCGATGTGCGGTTCGGGCACATTCCTGATCGAAGCCGCCCTGATAGCGGCCAACATCAATCCGGGCATCTACCGCCGCGGATTCGCCTTCGAACGCTGGAAGGACTTCGACGCCGACCTGTTCGACCGCCTCTACAACGACGACAGCGGGGAGCGCGAGGTGAAATTCAAGATATACGGGGCCGACATATCGCCCAAAGCCGTAAAGATCGCCACCGAGAATATCAAAAGCGCGGGCGTGGGCAAGTACATCGACCTGCAGTGCCGCGCCATATCCACATGGACCGAGGCTCCGCAGCCGGCCGGCGTGCTGGTGACCAACCCACCCTACGGCGAGCGCATCAGCGCCCCTGACATGGACGCACTGTACCAGACCATCGGCTCCAAGCTGAAGCATGTGTTCACGGGCTACCACGCCTGGATCATCGGCTACCGCGACGAATTCTTCGCGCGCATCGGCCTGGCCCCCAGCCAGAAGATACCGCTCTACAACGGCGCGCTCGAATGCTCGCTCCGCGAATATGTCATCTTCGAGGGCGACCGCAAGGGCTTCGTCCGCGCAGGCGGCAAGATCGGCCACGGTCCGGCTGAACGCCCGGCCTCGGACCGCCGCACCGACCGCCGCACCAGCGCCCTCGACCCCGGCTCCACCATGAAGGTCGAAGAGCTGATGAGCGA
>CABRGT010000045.1 GCA_902470475.1 uncultured Porphyromonadaceae bacterium
CAATGATAAATAATTACCCGATTCACATTGAACCGGGTAAGGGAAGATATGTCTTCATTTTTGTCTTAAATGAAAGAGCCGTGTCACGGCGGAACGCGGCACCGCAGGGACGAGGGCAAAAACAAGCCCCACGGCCGAGGGCCGCAGGGCTTTGATAGTGATGAGCAGGATGCTATGTCTTATTTGACGAACTTCACGGTCTGGTTGCCGGCAGCCACGATGTAGAGGCCAGCAGCGAGGTTGTCGGTAGACATTGTCTGGCCGGCGGCGAGGTTGCTAATTGCAACGATGGTGCCGTTGGCGGCGTAGATGGTGACGGTGGCGTCCTCGAGAGCGGTGATGATGCCGTCGGCTACGGTGATAACCTGGACGGTGCTTTCAACCACGGGAGCCGAAACGCCATTGCCGGGCTTGGTAGAACCTTCGTAGTTGACGGGAACGATGCCGTAGCCGGTCACGCCGGGAACAACCATCTCGACAACGGGATTCTCCTCGCCGAGCTTGATGCGCTTGATACCGCTGTGGTGCAGAGGATTCTCGGCGTCGTACTTCTCAGCCCAGGGGTAGGGGCAGCCGCTGCCGACGGTGCCGGCGTTGCCGGCGAATTCCTTGCCTTCGTACTCGGCGGCCTCTTCAGCCGACGGAGCGCGGTAGCACCAGTACATGTATTCGCCTGCGGCGTCGAATGCGAGCTGCGACACACCTACGTGCTCGTTGGTGGCGTTGCCTTCGTACTTGACGGGAGCGCCGTCGATGAGTTCAGCCTCGAGAACGGTCATGAAGTCGTTGGCGTTGGGAGTCTTGTTCATTTCGAGAGCGTCGAGCGAGATGCGGTAGAGACCGCCCTTGATCTGGTTCTGAGCACCGGCGGTCTCGATGTACATGTAGAGGTGACCGTTCTTGGTATCGATGTTGAAGGAGGTGGCGATGAGGTTGATGTTGGTCAGGTACTCGTTGGCGCCTGCGGGAGAACCGGCGAGGTCACCCGAGCCGGTGCCGATGTTGCCTTCCTTGAACGAGAACAGACCGCAGCCGTTGTACTTCATGCCGACCCAGTAGCGGGGTTCGGGATTGCCGGAAGCGTCGGCGTCCTGAGTGATGGCGAAGCCGTTCTTGATACAGCCGTAGGACCAGGTGCCGCCGTAGAACGACATCCAGTTGTTTTCCATCCACGAGGGATAATCCTGGGGCAGGGCGAGAGCGTCGGCCGAGATCTTGCGGATGCAGACGTTGCGGTCGTTGACGTAGAGGGTCGAGCCGTAGATGTAGAGGCCGGTGGGATCCTTGTAGGCATTGTTGCCGGCGTTGTCGAGCACGACAGCCTGGAAGAGGTTGCCGTCGACCTGTGAGATGTAGAAGAGCTTGCCGTCGCCTTCGACTGCGGAGGAAGCGGAGTACCAGAACTTGCGGCCGGCGCTTGCACCGTAGATGCGGTTGCCGAATTCGGCGAGCTGGAAGGTGTGCTGCATGTTGATCTCGTATTCGTCGAACTGACCGTCGGCGTATGCGCAGTGGAGGTTGTTGTCGTCACCTGCAAAGTAGAGACCTGCGGGCATGCCCATCTTGTCGCCGGCTACAGCAAGGTTGGCGTCGCCGGTGATGGTGAGATAGCTCCAGCCGTTGGCTTTCTTGTAAGCGTCGACGAGCGATTCGGGAACGGTAACGGTGATTGCGCTGGCTTCGGTGAATACGCCATCGGCCATTGCTGCGGGATAGAACGAGCGCACGGTGATGTTCTTGAGACCCGAACCTGCGAAGCAGTCCGTCTCGAGGATGACGAGGATCTTGCCGAGGTCGAGCGATTCAACCTTGACGCAGTTCTTGAAAGCGTCCTGACGGACGATGGTAACGTTGTCGGAGAGGATGACTTTGGACAGCTCGGGGCAGTCGGCGGCGATGCCGGTGGGCACTTCCTGGCAGGTAACGGTGAGTTCGGCCAGGGCGGGGCAGGAAGCAGCGACGTAGCGGCCAACAGTGCCGCCGATGTGGAGCTTGGTGATGCCCGAACCGTAGAGGGCGTAGTCGCCCCACGAGGTGCATGCGGGCAGCTCGACGGTAGTCAGATTCTTTGCGCCGTAGAAGGCATAGGGCTCAACGGCGGTGAAGTCGCCCTTGAATTCGGTAGCTGCGGCAGCGGGAGCGTAGGCTACGAGAGTCATGCCGTCCTTGGTGGTGATGTATGTACCGTCGGCCGAAACAGCGTAGTTTTCGTTGGCGGCGTCAACATCGAACTTGGCGATGCCGGTGCATCCCATGAAAGCACCGGTGCCGATGTTGGTGACGGTAGCGGGGATGGTTACTTCGGTGAGGCCGGTGTTCATGGCGAAAGCCTGGTTGCCGATGCTCTTGACGGCTTCGGGAAGTTCGAGCTTACCGCTGAGCTGAGTGCCCGAGAAGGCGAGGTTGCCGATCGAGGTCAGAGTGGCGGGGAGGTTGATTTCCTGAAGTGTGGAGTTGTAGAAGGCCATGTCGCTGATGGTCTTGGTGGCTGTGCCGAGAGTGACCTTGCGCAGGCTCTTGCAGTTTTCGAACAGCGACGAGGACACGGATGTGAGGCTTTCGGGGAGTGTGATTTCCTCGATGCCGCTGTTGGCGAATGCGCGGTAGTCGATACCGGTTACCTGGCTGTTGAAAGTCACCGACTTAAGGGCGGTGGTGTTCTCGAAGAAGTTTGCGGGAATGTCCACGAAAGAACCGCCGATGACAACGGTGGTGAGCTCCTTGCAGCCGCGGAAGAGGCGGTCGTCCTGAGTGTTCTTCGATTCGTTGTTGAACTGACGGTTGAGAGTTACCGACTTCACGGCGGGCGCAGCGTTGAATGCGTCGCGTGCGAAGAGGATAGGAGCCGCACCGTCTTCGATGACGATTGTCTCAAGAGCTGTACAGCCCTGGAAAGCGGCACCGCCGACAGAAGTCACAGTGCCGGGAATGGTGATAGAAGTGAGAGCGGTGCAGTTCTGGAAGACGTTTCCTTCGATCATGGCCAGGTCGGTGGGCAGTGTTGCCGATACGAGGTCGGCGCAGTCCTGGAGGGCGCCGCGGCCAACCTTTACACCGGCGGGCACGACGATCGAGGTGATCTTCGAAGCCTTGAAGCCGCTCTTGATGTCGGATACGTTGTAGGTCTTGCCGTTGTAGGTGACGGTGTTGGGAACTACGATGTCGCCCGTGTAGTCTTCGGGTGCGGTACCGTTCTCACAAACGGTTGGCTGTCCCTTGTTCTTACCGGAGGTGTACTTCGTCGGCTGCACTTCCACGTTGGCCTTGTTGACCTTGTAGATGATGCCTCCGTCGATAAACGTCTGGGCGGAAGCTGCAAAGCCCAGCGACAGGATCGCTGCCACGGCTACGCCTCTATTCGCCCCTGAATTCAGCAGAGTAGAAATTCTCATGGTTTAGTAATTGGTTAATTTATAGGATTATATTCGTTGTCTATGAAATTTTCGTTAAAAAACAGTTGTTTCAGAGTCATGGCACCAGTGCATAGTGCTTGGCCGATGCAAATTTACAAGTTTTTTTTCAATTGCAATATCTTTTAACAAAAAAATAGTGTTAAAGCGCGATTTTAACACATTTAGCAGAAATTAGAGCAAGGATTACGGGCGTGTCCGCGGGGATTGAAGCTGTAAAAGGCCGTACGGGGACTGTCGGACTGAAATGCGCAGAGCCTCGCGGGGTGTGCCTCATGGATATGGCCAACGGGATTTTTTTCGGCAAAATGGGCCGGATTATATAATGTGTTGTGAATTTTTTTTCGTAACTTCGCGGTGAAATGGAGCCGGAGCTGAAAATACCGAAATACGAGGACGCCCGCGGCAATCTGTCGTTCATCGAACACGGAGCCGCCGGAGTGTGTCCTTTCGAAATAGAACGCGTCTACTGGATATATGATATTCCGGCAGGGCGTGTGCGCCACGGCCGTGCGCTTCGCCGCACGCACGAGCTGATCGTGGCCATGAGCGGGTCGTTCGCAGTGCGTATGGAACACCCCGACGGGCGGACGGAGACCATATTTCTCGATCGCAGCGACCGCGGTGCATTCGTGGCGGCGGGGACGTGGCGCGAGATCACGGAGATATCGACCAACGCTGTGGCGATGGTGCTTGCCTCGGGGCCTTATGACCCGGAGGAGTACATCAGCGACCATGCGCAGTATATGGCGGAATGCGGCCGGGACTTCAGACCGGAGGCGGCCGCAACGCCGGTTACGAGTCCGGGCAGTCCGTCGGCTGAGGGACACGGCGTATCGACGGTGGGCGACTGCCGGCTTGTCGAACTTCCCCGCGAGCTGCATGCCAACGGATCGCTGACCGCCGTGGGCAACGGATCGGGGACGATTCCCTTCGACGTGCGGAGGGTGTTTTACCTGTACGATGTGCCGGCGGGGGCCGACCGCGGCGGCCACTCGCATTTCGAGGCCCGCGAGGTGATAGTGGCACTTACGGGCAGCTTCGATGTGGTGGTGGACGACGGCCATGATGTGCGCCGGCTGACGCTCAACCGCCCGTATCGCGGACTTTACATACCGCGGGGCCTGTGGCGCACGCTCGACAACTTCTCGGGCGGGGCGGTGGCCCTTGTGCTCACGTCGGAGCGTTTTTCCGAAGCCGATTATGTACGGTCGTACGACCGGTTCACCCAACTTACACGCCGGTCATGACAGCCACGCATCAGATACCGTTTCTCGATCTTGCAGCCGTGAACGCCCCTTACGCCGACCGGCTGCATGCCGCGGCCGCCCGTGTGATCGATTCTGGCCGTTTTGTCGGAGGAGCCGAAGTCGAATCGTTCGAGGCGGAGCTGGCCGCTTTCACAGGCACGAAATATGCCGTGGGGACGGCCAACGGGCTCGACGCGCTGCGGCTGATCCTGCGGGCGTACATCGAACTCGGCCGCCTGGCTCCGGGCGCCGAGGTGATAGTGGCGGCCAACACCTACATAGCGTCGGTGCTGGCCATCACCGACTGCGGGCTGCGTCCGGTGCTTGTGGAGCCGGACCCGCGCACGCTCAACCTCGACACTTCGCGCATCGAGGCAGCCGTGACACCACGGACCCGCGCGGTGATGCCCGTACATCTTTACGGACGCGCATGCCACGACGCCGCGCTGCAGGAGCTTGCCGACCGGCTCGGGCTGATCGTAGTGGAGGACAATGCCCAGGCCATCGGTGCCCGCTCGGCCCTGGACGGCAGGCGGACCGGCGCCCTGGGGCATGCGGCCGCATTCAGCTTCTATCCGACCAAGAACGTCGGCGCGCTGGGCGACGCCGGAGCCGTCACTACCGACGACGAGGCGCTGGCCAAGGCTGTCCGCGCGCTGGCCAACTATGGCAGCGACCGCCGCTACCACAACATATACAAGGGACTTAACAGCCGCCTTGATCCTCTGCAGGCCGCCTTCCTGCGCGTGAAACTGCCGCATACCGATGACGAAAACGGACTGCGACGCCGCCTGGCCTCCGTCTACGAGTCGGAAATCGACAGCCGGACGGTAGGGAAGCCGCTTTTCACGGGCGACGACATGGTGTGGCACCAGTACGTGATCATGACCGAGGACCGCGACGGCCTGCGTCAATTCCTTTCGGACCACGGCGTGGGCACGGACGTACACTATGCCGTGCCACCCCACCGGCAGCCCTGCTATGCGGACATGTGCGGGCTGCCAGCGCTGCCCGTGACCGAGTATCTCGCCGACAGGGTGCTGTCGCTGCCCATAGCCCGCGGCACGTCGGAGGACGACGCGCGCCGCGTGGCCTCACTAATTAACCAGTTCGGAAAATGACCGACAACAGTTCATTCAGCAATCTCAAAGCCCTTTATCATACCTTCGGCTGCAAGCTAAACTTCGCCGAGACATCGACCATAGCCCGGCGCCTGGGCGAACGCGGCGTGCGGCGCGTGAGCGGGTCGGAGATCCCCGACCTTGTCATCGTGAACACGTGCAGCGTCACCGAACTCGCCGACAAGAAGTGCCGGCAGGCGATCCATTCGTTTCACCGCCGCTATCCGGAGGCCGCCATCATCGTGACGGGCTGCTACGCCCAGCTCAAGGCCGACGAGATAGCCGCGATGCCCGGCGTGGCGGTGGTGGCCGGTGCGGAACGCAAGATGGATCTGGACCAGTTCATAGACCGCTTTCTGAGCGAGCGGCAGCAGGTGCGCGAAGTGAGCGAGTGGGCCGACATCGTCACGTTCAGGCCATCGTGCTCGCGCGGCGACCGGACCCGCTTCTTCCTCAAGGTGCAGGACGGCTGCGACTACTGGTGCACCTACTGTACGATTCCACGCGCCCGCGGGCGTTCGCGCTCGGGTACCATAGCCGAACTGACCGACCAGGCCCGCCGCGCCGCCGACGAGGGCGGCCGCGAGATAGTCATCACGGGTGTCAACATCGGTGACTTCGGCAAGGGGCGCGACGATACCTTCCTCGATCTCGTCCGCGAGCTCGACAAGGTCGAGGGCATACTGCGCTACCGCATCTCATCGATAGAGCCGAATCTGCTGACACCGGAGATAATCGACCTGGTGGCCGACTCGCGCGCGTTCATGCCCCACTTCCACATACCGCTGCAGGCCGGCAGCGACGAAGTGTTGCGTCTGATGCGGCGCCACTATGACACGGCCCTGTTCCGCTCGCGCATCGAATACATCAGGCGCCGCCTGCCCGATGCGTTTATCGGCGTCGATCTGATCGTAGGCGCCCGGGGCGAGACGGCGGAGCTGTTCGAGGAGTCGCGTGCCTTCGTAGACTCGCTCGACATATCGCGCCTGCACGTATTTCCCTATTCCGAACGGCCCGGCACCCGGGCGCTGGATCTTGACGGGGCGGTTGATCCCGCCGAGAAACACCGCCGCACAGGTGTCATGCTGCGTCTGAGCGAGGCCAAGTGGGCCGACTTCGCCGCGCGGTTCGCAGGTACGCGCCGGCCTGTACTGCTGGAGCATCCCAAGGGCTGGCCCGAGAGCCCGATGGCGGGATTCACGGACAACTATCTGAGGGTCGAAGTCGCCGACGCGGGTCCTGAACTTGACAATACCATCGTGGACGTGGATCTGCTGGCGGTGAATGCCCCGGAGGAGAAGCTGACCGGTTCACTCAATTCGCCGCAACAATGAAAGCCAAGACTCTGCGCCGCCTGCTTTCGCCGCTTGCCTGGCTGCCGTCGGGCGCGCTCTACGGGCTGTCGTCGGTGGCCGCAGTGGCTTTACACCGCATCGTGCGCTACCGCCGCAAGGTGGTGCGCGCCAATCTGGCCGCTTCATTTCCCGCGCTGCCGGAAAAGGAGCGCCGCGACATCGAGCGCCGCTTCTACCGCAACTTTACGGATAATTTCGTAGAGACACTCAAGCTGCTGCACATATCCGACGCCGAGATGACACGCCGCATGGAATTCGAAGGCACCGACATCATAGATTCCCTCATGGACCGCGGCAAAAGTATCGTGGTGTACTTCGGCCATTTCTTCAACTGGGAGTGGGCGCCGTCGATATCGCTGCACACGCGCCACAAGCCGTCGGACGATGTGGTGTTCGCCCAGATTTACCGACCTCTGCGCTCGGCTGCCTTCGACGGGCTGATGCTCGGCATCAGGTCGCGTTTCGGCTCAGAGAGCATCGACAAGAAACTGGCCCTGCGTCGTCTGCTGCAGTACCGCCGCGAGGGCAGACTGTCGATCACGGGCTTCATGAGCGACCAGCATCCGAGCCACGGCGATCCGGGGCTGGTCACGACGCTGATGGAGCAGCCGACGGCTGTCATCACCGGCACGGAGACGCTGGCGCGGCGCCTCGGCATGGCCGTGATCTACTGGGACATGGAGCGCCTGTCGCGCGGGCATTACCGCATCACGACGCGGCTGATCGCCGACGATGCGGCCGCACAGCCCGAGGGCGAGATCACGCGGCGCTATGCCCGTATGCTCGAAACGACCATACGGCGCGATCCGTCGATATGGCTATGGAGCCACAAACGGTGGAAACATAAAGTAATCCTTACAGAAAATGAATCCAGAACAGTCTCATAAATATGCCGCGGGGATGCCTCCGGTGGCCGTCGTCATCCTGAACTGGAACGGCTCGGCATTGCTGCGCGAGTTCCTGCCTCAGGTCGTGGCCACGACCAATCGGGCCACGGCCCGTGTTATCGTGGCCGACAACGGGTCGACCGACGACTCGCTGCAGGTTCTCGCCGCCGAATTTCCGGATGTCGAAGTCATACGCTTCGACACCAACCTGGGCTTCGCCGAGGGCTACAACCGGGCCCTGGCGGAGACGGGGTATCCCTACACGGTGCTGCTCAACAGCGACGTGGCCACGGCCGACGGCTGGGTGGACACACTCTACGATTTCATGGAATCGCATCCTGAGGCCGGTGCGTGCCAGCCAAAGATCATCAGCTACCGCGACCGGACGTCCTTCGAATACGCCGGAGCCAGCGGAGGGTATATCGACCGGAACGGATATCCGTACTGCCGGGGGCGTATCTTCGATGTGTGTGAGAAGGATTACGGACAGTATGACACGCCGGCCGAGGTGTTCTGGGCCACAGGGGCCGCCCTGATGGTGCGGACGCAGGTCTATCTCGACGCGGGAGGCCTCGACGGCAGATTCTTCGCACACATGGAGGAAATCGATCTGTGCTGGCGCATCCATCTGGCGGGCCGGTCAGTATACGCAGTACCGGCGGCCACCGTGTTCCATCTCGGAGGCGGCTCGCTGCCACCCGACAGCCCGCGGAAGGTGTATCTGAACTTCCGCAACAATCTGCTGATGCTCCACAAGAATCTGCCGGTGAACGACCTGCGGCCGACGCTGCTGCGCCGCCGCCTGCTCGATACGCTGGCATGGGCGAAATTTGTGGCGACGTTCAAATGGAAAAACGCCGCCGCCATAGTCCGCGCCCACCGCGACTTTGCCCGCATGCGCCCAGATTATAAGGATCATCCCGAGGTGAATCTGCTCAAGACGCGCCGGGATGCCCGCATCAATATTCTTTCAAACTTCTATCTGCGCGGCCGGCGGACGTACGCCGACCTGCCTTCACAGTCATGAACCGCCTGATCACCATCATCGCTGCTCTGGCCGCCGGCATTTACGGCGCGTCGGCCGTAACGGCCGACTCCATAGCAGCCGCACTCGACTGCACCGGGTGCTATTCGGCCACAGTGAGCTATACCATCGTGCCGCCCAACGCGACGGACGATGTCGTCTATACCATACGGCTTGCACAAAGCACGGATGCGGCAGACACGCTGTCGCGCGCGCAATATCTTATCGACTGGACGCTGACGTCGCCCGAGCATATGGCAGGGCACGGCTTCTCGGCGTACTGGCACGGCCATCATTTCCGATACCGGCCGGGAAAGATGCAGGAGTATCATTTCGATGACGAGCCGTCGCCGTTCGCGCCGGGCGGCGACGCCACGCGCGGCATACAGCGCCAGGCCCAGTTCGTGCAGCTGCTCCCGACTTCGATAGCGGATGACCTCCGCGACATACTTTCCGACCCAACGGCGGCTGTCTCGGTGGCGCCGGGACGCGACGGCACGGTGACCGTGACGGCCAGGCAGTCCAGTG
This sequence comes from uncultured Porphyromonadaceae bacterium, assembly GCA_902470475.1. Taxonomy (GTDB): domain Bacteria; phylum Bacteroidota; class Bacteroidia; order Bacteroidales; family Muribaculaceae; genus CAG-873. The sequence continues at coordinate 9,576 of CABRGT010000045.1, forward strand.
GAGGGTACGACGTGCTGGCGGCGCGATACGTGTTTGACGGAGCCATGAGGCCGGTGGAAAGTGAAATAACGTACAATCCGGGCCAGGCTTCGGAGCAGACCGTCACGGCCCGGTATACGGACACATCGGCCGAATGTCCGACACTTGGCGAGGAAGCCCTGATCGCGGCATATCCGCAGGAGTTCGAGCGATTCCGCCGCGACAGCTATTCGCTGCAGAGTCTGCCGGGTTCGCCGCTGCCAACGGCCACGGCCCCGACTCTGGAACATGAACGGTGGAGTCACCGTGCGGGTGAGCATTTCGAGCGCCCGACTGTAATAGCCGTGCTTGATGCGTCGGTAGACGCTACCGACACGTTCGTAGCCGATCTTCGCGCCGCCGTGGCGTCGCTTCCGCGTTCGACGGATCTGATTCTTGCATTTGTCGACAATGACGCCGAGCGCATAGCCGAGGCTGCGGGCCGCACCGAACCGGGAGAGACAGTCCTTACGAGCGCACGCGCCCTGGCCCGCGACTGCGGAGTGACGGTGTTTCCTGCCGTGATCTTCTGCAATGCCGACGGCACCGTGGCCGACTTCATCATCGGACGCAACAATGACATGCGTGAGATTGTTATTCAAAAAGCAACAGGATTGGCAAACTGAAAATCACATAAAAACGCTTTAGAATAACTATGGAGACTATTTTTTTCAAAGGTACTGAAGTCCACACTTACGGTGATGTGCCTGCGGCAGGTTCGCAGGCACCCGATTTCGAGCTTACAAAACCTGATCTGTCGGAGGTGCGTCTGTCGGATCTGCGGGGCCGCAAGGTCGTGCTGAACGTTTTTCCGAGCCTTGACACGCCCGTGTGCGCCATGTCGGTGCGCCGCTTCAACAAGGAGGCGTCGGCCCGCAAGGATGTGGCTGTGGTGTGCGTGTCGGAGGATCTGCCGTTTGCCATCGGTAGGTTCTGCACTCTGGAGGGGCTCGAGAACGTAATCGGGGCGTCGGCATTCCGCTCGCCTGAATTCTCGAAAGAGTACGGACTTCTGATGGTCGACGGTCCTCTCAAGGGACTGCTGGCCCGCGCCGTGATCATCATCGACGAAACCGGCAAGGTAATCTACCGCCAGCTTGTCGACGAGATCACCGACGAGCCCGACTACGAAGCCGCCATCGCGATGCTCTGACCGCAATGATCAAATAAAGAAGACGAGGCCGACAGATTTCCGGATAGCTGTCGGCCTCGTCTTTATGAGGTTTGTCGTAGCGGCTTCTTATTTCTTGCCACGGTTGCCGTAGCGGCTCATGAACTTGTCGACGCGGCCTGCGGTGTCGACGAGCTTCTGCTTGCCGGTGAAGAAGGGGTGCGAAGCACTGGTGATTTCAAGCTTCAGCAGGGGGTACTCTTTGCCGTCTACTTCGATAGTCTCGCGGGTTGCCACGGTCGAGCGGGTGATGAAGATCTGATCGTTCGACATATCTTTGAACACAACTTCGCGATAGTTGGCGGGATGGATGTCTTTTTTCATTGTTATAACGTTATAAGCTTATTGTTTCATTGATTCGCCGGGCTGGTAAGGCCCGCATATCGTAATGGCGTGCAAATTTACGATTTTTATTCCGACCGACAAAATTTTCCAAGGATTTTTAATTTTTTTCGCTGCTTAGCCGGCCAACATGAAGCCGGTAAGATACCATTTGCCTCCGATGCGCTGGAAGCGGGCGTATAAATTGCTGCCGCCCCATTCGCTCTCAGGGTCGGTAGGCCATTCCGAAAATTCGAGGCAGACCTGATTGGCGGTTATGCCGTACCAGGTGGTGTACCATTCCTGATCAGTTTCTTTTTTCTGCTGGGCTTTCAGAATATGCCAATTGTCGAAGTATTGGAAGCATTGTTTTGCGTACTCATCGCCGGACGAGAATCTGACTCGGGTTTTGCGGAACTGGGCGCTGGTGCGGAATTTGGCGATAAAGTCCACGAAAGCCTCGTCGCCTTGGTTGCATGGAGATGTGCGGGTGTCGATTATTTTTGTATTTGCCGACACGTATTTTCCCGGGCCGTCCATCCAATCATTTTGAGCGCTAGCGACGGAGATACAGATTATCACCGCGCATATTAGCAGCATTATTTTTCTCATGACTGTATATTATTGGTTTAGGTGACAAAGATAGGCAATAATTCCGACCGGACAAAATTCCTTACACCTTTTCCGCTTTTTGTGGAATTTTGTGGAATTTAATCCTCAAGAAATGCGATTTCTGAGGAAAATGTGGTCGAGCAGGTGTAAGGGGGTATGGCCGAGGGGGTATTATTTATGAGTGATTGGAGCGATGCACAATTTGTGCATTCTAACGACTGCCGGGAATTTAAAAGAGATTTTGTGAGGAATTTTAGAGAGTGGGGTTCTGGCGACGGAGGCGGCCCGCGCTAAAGCGCAGTACTTATTGTAAATAGTCTCTCCGGGACAGGTTGTCCCTGGCGATGCCTCCCCTCGGACTGAAGTCAGGGGTTATACACACCAGGCTCCTCCGGGTCCTTAGGGGATGGAGGTCGCAGGCGAGACGCCTGCTGTCTCTGCTTTGCAGAGCGAGTTCGTCGGTAGCCCTGTGGGGGATTAGCGGAGGCGGGAGATGCGGACGCGCTTGCCTTTGATTTTGGGAGCGTCGGCGGCTTCGACGGCTGGAATGGCGCGGCGGCTGACGGCCACGTAGGAGCCATGGTCGCGGAGGTCGATCTTGCCCACGTCGGCGGGTTCGATGCCGAGGGTCTTCATCATGAACCCGGCGATGTCGGCGCGTGAGATTTTTTCCTTGCGTCCGGCGTTGATGTAGTATGTGACCGATGACGGGCGGGCGGGACGGTCGTCGGTATGGGTGAGGGTGAGGTCGTTGTCCCACACGACATATTCGGGGAGTGATTCGCCCGGAGCGGTGATGATGTATACGTCGCCGCGGGCGTTGACGCGGGCTGTGCGGCCGTTGCGGTGGGTCCAGGTCTGTGCTGTGGGTGGCACGTGGTAGTGGACTACGGCTTCGACTGCCTCGATGTCGAGGCCGCGGCCGGCGAGGTCGGTGGCCACGAGGATGGGTGTGGTGCCGTTGGCAAGGGTGATGACGGCCCGCTCGCGGTCGAGCTGTTCGATGCCGCCGTGGTAGAGTGCGGCCGGAAATCCGTCGCGGCGCAGGCGTTCGACGACGCGTTCGGCGCTTTCGCGGTGATTGACAAAAATGATTGTGCGCTTGTCGGGACCGATGTATCGGAGCAGGTCGGTGAGAGTGTCGAGCTTGTCGCGGGAGTCGGATTCGACGCGGGCTATGTGGAGGCGCGAACGGACGGCGTTGCCGAGACGGTCGATGACGGCCGCGCCGGTCATGTCGATGAAGTCGGGGAGTTCGTCGGTGCGGGTGGCCGATGTGAGCACGACGAAAGCGGGGCGGGGCAGGCGCCGGACGATGCGGCTCATCTCGCCCTGAAAGCCAAGCTCGAGGCATTTGTCGTACTCGTCGATGGCGATCAGTGCGACTGCCGAGGGGTCGACGGTGCCGCGGTTGAGGTGATCGAGCAGGCGGCCGGGTGTGGCTACGACGATGTCGGGGGCGACCGAGAGAGAGTTGACCTCATCGGTCATGGAGTGCTGTCCGTAGAGAGCGGACACTTTGTAGCCGGGCGCGAGGCGCCGGACGACTTCGGCGATCTGGAGGGTCAGCTCGCGCGACGGGGCGAGGATGACTGCCTGAATGCCGCAGGATGGCTTGCCGAGACGGCGTATGAGCGCGCCGGCAAAGGCGAGGGTCTTGCCCGATCCGGTAGGCGACAGGATTAAAAGACGGCGGCCCGAAGCGTTCCACGCCTCGAGCTGCATGTCGTTGGGCTGTCCGATGCCGAGGCGCCGGGCAGCCAGTGCGATCTGCTGGCCGGAGATCATCACTTCTTGAGTGCGGCGTCGATCAGTGCGTTGAGAGCCGATGCGGGCAGCAGTTCATTGGTGCCGGTGAAGACGCGCTCGGTGCCGTCGGGTGAGATGAACACGACGGTGGGGACGGCCTGGACGCCGAAAGCGGCTGCTGTAGCGGGCATCTTGTCGACGTCGACGGATATGAAATCGACCTGTTTGTAGCGCTTGGCGGCGTCGTGGAATACGGGCGCGAGCTTGCGGCAGGGGCCACACCAGGTGGCATTGAAGTCGAGGATGGTGAGGCGCTTCACTTTCTGTCCGGGACGGAAGCTGCGGTCGTTCTTGAGGGTGATGACGGTGCCGGAGCGTTCGGGCGCGGCCTGGGTCTGTGCGGCGGGGCGTGCGGAATTCGCGGCGGGTGTGCCGTTGTCGGCAGCCGAGCCTGCGCATGCGCCGAGTGCGAGCACTACGGCGGCGGCAAATGTCAGTATGATCTTCTTCATATCAGTATTGATTGTTTGAGCAGAGAGGTTATCGATTCCTTGCTTAGACTGAAATTCATGCGCAAGGTTTAAAAGGTATCCGGCTCCGCCCGCAGGAGGGTCCCTGCGGGCGAGGCCGGTATGTGAACGGTTGGATCAGGCGGGGAGAGCGGCGTTGGTCTTGTGAACGGCTTCGGCGCTCTTGTGGAAGAGTTCCTTCTCCTCGGCGTTGAGGTCGAATTCGACGATCTTCTCGATGCCGTCGCGGCCCAGGATGCAGGGGACGCCGATGCAGAGGTCCTTCTCGCCGTATTCGCCGTCGAGCAGAGCCGAGCAGGAGATGAGCTTCTTCTGGTCGTGGAGGACGGCTTCAACTACCTGAGCTGCGGCAGCGCCGGGAGCGTACCATGCCGAGGTGCCGAGGAGCTTGGTGAGGGTGGCGCCGCCTACCATGGTGTCGGCAGCAACCTTGTCGAGCTGTTCGGCGGGGAGGAGTGTCGATGCGGGGATGCCGCGGTAAGCGGCGAAGCGCTTCAGAGGAATCATGGTGGTGTCGCCGTGACCGCCGATGACGATGCCTTCGACTTCCTTGGCGTTGGCGCCCAGGGCGATGCTGAGGAAGTACTTGAAGCGGGCGCTGTCGAGAGCGCCGCCCATGCCGATGATGTGGTTCTTGGGCAGGCCGGACATCTTGTGGATGAGGTATGTCATGGTGTCCATGGGGTTGGACACGCAGATGATGATAGCGTTGGGGGAGTGCTTGAGCACGTTGTCAGTAACCGACTTCACGATGCCTGCGTTGACGCCGATGAGTTCCTCGCGTGTCATGCCGGGCTTGCGGGGGATACCCGAGGTGATGACAACCACGTCGCTGCCTTCGGTCATGGCGTAGTCGTTGGTGACGCCGGTGAGACGGGTGTTGAGGTCGAGGATATTGGCGGTCTGCATGATATCCATGGCCTTGCCTTCCGATACGCCTTCCTTGATGTCGAGGAGAACTACTTCGTCGGCAACCTGCTTGGTTACCAGGACGTTTGCACAGGTTGCGCCTACATTGCCGGCGCCGATAACTGTTACTTTTGACATGTCTGTGATATTTTAGGTTTTATGTTATATGGTCCGAGATTGATTATTACACCGCAAATATACGGAAATTTTTCCACAATGGATGTTTTTATAACTTTTTTTAGTGTTTATGGAAAATTCTTTCCAGGGCGATCCACCAGTCCTTGGCCAGCAGCAGGACGGGGGAGATCAGGGGGCGGAACCTTGGCTTTCGTGTGGAGATGAACATTCTCAGTCCGCGGGGATGGCATTCGATGTCGAGGTTGCACGGCAGTTCGGCCGGATCGCCGTCGATGTGGGTGATGGTGGGCTCATCGCGCTCGATGCGGAGCCTGTTGGTGCGGAAGGTGCGTATCTTGCCGTGGTTGCCGATCACTCCGGTCATCATCTCGAGGCCCGAGAGGGCGTGTGTGACGAAATTGCCCTCGTGGACGATCGTCACGTCGAGCATGCCGTCGCGGATCGATGCGGCCGGAGCTATGAAGGCATTGTTGCCGTACTGTGATGCGTTGCATATGGCTACCAGGAAGGCTTTCTCAGTCATGACGGTGTCGTCGACAATGATGCGGTAGGCCTGCGGATGGTACTGGATGAACTCGTCGATGGCGCTTGAAATGTAAGTCATGAGTCCGCGCCGGTGCTTGAGCGAGAACCGGTGACTGACGGCGGCGTCGAATCCGACTCCGAAAGTGCAGAAGAAGGGCCGTCCGTTGACGGTGCCGTAGTCGCATGCGTCGATATGGCATTCGCCGATGATTCTGAGTGAGCGGCGGATATCGATGGGTATGCCGATGTGGCGGGCGAGGCCGTTGCCCGACCCGGCCGGAAGAATGCCCAGGGCCGTGTCAGAGCCAATGAGGCCGGCGGCCACTTCGTTAACGGTGCCGTCGCCGCCGCATGCCAGGACGCCGAAAGCCCCAGCCCGGG
>CABRGT010000046.1 GCA_902470475.1 uncultured Porphyromonadaceae bacterium
CACCGACCGCCGCGCCGACCGCAAAGGTGATCCGCGCCGGCCGGCCGAGCGAAAGGACGCTCCCCGCAGCCGTTTCGGCGAACGCACGGCACCCGTGCCAGAAGCCGATCCGGAAAACCCGCTGGCAAAACGCCGCAACCCGCATGCGCTGAAAATGCTCGTCGGCAAACAGCCGTCGCTCAAACCTCAGGAAGGCCCGATCATGCGCCCGCGCGGCTGGAAAAAGAAATCCTGACCGGACACTCAGATCCGCGTCCGACTCATATAGATCAATCTCCAACAAACTTATCCACCAAAAAAACGACATGAACATCCTGCTCCTTGGCTCCGGCGGCCGCGAATCGGCGCTGGCCCGCAAAATCTCTGAAAGTCCGCGCTGCACAAACCTGTGGATCGCACCGGGCAACGGCGGCACAGACGCCTACGGCACAAACCTGCCACAGATCAGTCCGCTCGACTTCAAGGCTGTAGAGCAGACTGTGGCGGACAAAGCCATAGACCTGATAGTGGTGGGCAACGAGGACCCGCTGGTGGCCGGCATCTACGACTATTTCGCCGAACGCGGCGTGAAGGTCGTGGGACCGTCGAAGGCAGCGGCGCAGCTCGAAGGGAGCAAGGACTTCGCAAAAGACTTCATGCTGCGCCACGGCATCCCGACGGCAGGCCACCTGACCGTGACTCCGAAGACAGTGCAGGCCGGGTACGCTTTTCTTGAAAGCGTGAAAGCTCCCTATGTGCTCAAGGCCGACGGCCTGGCGGCAGGCAAGGGTGTGCTGATCGTACCGACACTCGACGAAGCACGCCGCACGCTCGACGAAATGCTCGCCGGGCAGTTCGGCAAAGCGTCGCAGAAGGTTGTGATCGAGGAATTCATGGACGGAATAGAATGCTCGGTGTTCGTCCTGACCGACGGACGGGGCGGCTACCGCATACTGCCCGTGGCGAAAGACTACAAACGCGTGGGCGAAGGCGACACCGGCCTCAACACGGGCGGCATGGGCGCAGTGAGTCCAGTGCCGTTCGCCGACAGGACATTCATGGACAAGGTCGAGAGCCGCATCATCCGGCCCACCGTGGAAGGACTGCTCGCCGAAGGGCTGGAATACCGCGGGTTCATCTTCCTGGGGCTGATCAATGTCGGCGGCGATCCGAAAGTGATCGAATACAACGTGCGCATGGGTGATCCCGAGACCGAGGTAGTGATGCCGCGACTGGCCTCCGACCTGGTAGATCTGCTGGAAGGCGCGGCCAACGGCGACTTAGGCGATATCCCGGCCGAAATCCGCCCGGAAGCGGCCGCCACGGTGATCGCCGTATCGGGGGGCTATCCGGGCACGTACCGCAAGGGACTGCCTGTGAGCGGAGAGCTGCATCCGGAAGAGAGCATCGTCTTCCACGCCGGCACGGCCAGGGACGCCAATGATGCCACAGTGACCTCAGGGGGGCGCGTGCTGGCCGTAACGTCGCTCGCACCGACCCTGGAGGAGGCGCTTGCAAAAAGCTACCGCTCGCTGGCCGGAATAAAATTCGACGGGATGTACTTCCGCCGCGACATAGGCCGCGACGTGCTCTGAGTCCTTTGTCTCCGCCTGACCTATAATGAAACCCGACGTCATATCACGCAGTTTCCACGGTAAAATCGCCGCAGTGGTGATGTTTGCCATCGCGGCGCTGTACATAGTGGTGTCGGGAAGCCTGGACAGTCCGCTCCCCGCCCAGGGTGACCAGGGGATAGGACTGCCGTCGCCGACGTCGTGGCCGCTGAACAGCCTCTCCTCGCTGGCACTCAGCATAGGGTTCAATCTGCTGATCATGCTGCTGATGCTGCTTATCAACAAGACATACAACGTGCTGCGGGCCATGACGTGGCTGCCGATAGGGCTTTTCGCCATAATGCAGGGCGCGATACCGCGCCAGGTGCTCATGCTGAGTTCGGGCTCGTTCGTGTGCCTGGTGATCATCCTGTGTCTGTTCATGATGTTCGGCACGTACGACAATCCGGGATCGGTGCGGACCGTCTTCATGACGTTCCTGCTGCTTTCACTTGCTTCGGCCACCCAGTACTGCTTCATCATCTTCATACCGGTATTCTGGATCATATGCCTGCAGATGCGTGTGCTGACGCCGCGCGTGTTCACGGGCTCGGTGCTCGGCATCCTGACCGTATGGATCAACCTGCCGGGATTCGGCATAATCGATATCGGCGACATCCGCTTCCCGGCCATCAGCAATATCTTCTCGTCGCTCGACATGCGCACGGCGCTGTATCTGGTCACGCTGACGGGCATCACGGTGCTGATGCTGACGACATCGATCCTGGCCAACGTGATGAAGACAATAGCCTATAACGCACGGGCGCGCGCCTACAACGGCGCTCTGCTCATCATATCGCTCACGGCCATCGCGGCCATAATGTTCGACTATGATAACTGCCTGGCTTACGTGCCGCTGCTCAATTTCAGCGCCGCATACCAGATAACACACTATTTTGTAAACCACCGCTACGAACGTCAGTACATCGCCGTCCTGGCCGTGACAGGCGTCTACATAGCTCTTTACTTCTGGAGGCTGTCATTATGAAAAAAATATCTGTCGTAGCCGACGCACACATACCTTACCTGCAGTCGCTGGACAAAATAGCCGATGTGACGGTGCTGCCGCCGACGGCTATCGACCGGGGTGCGATCGCGGGCGCCGACGCACTGATCGTACGCACACGCACACGCTGCGACGCCGGGCTGCTGGAAGGGTCGCACGTGAAATTCGTAGGCACGGCCACTATCGGGCTGGACCACATAGACCTGGCGTGGTGCGCCGCCCACGGCATAAAGACAGCCAATGCTCCGGGATGCAACGCGCCGGCCGTGGCGCAGTACGTGTTCTCGTCGCTGATGCATATAATCAACCGCCCGATAGCCCAATATACCCTCGGAATAGCAGGTGTGGGCAATGTGGGGCGCATTGTGGAGCGGTGGGGACGTTCGCTCGGCATGCGCGTGATGCTGTGCGACCCGCCGCGGCAACGCGCCGAGGGGGGCGAGGGCTGGTCGAGCCTCGACGATCTGGCCCGCGAAGCCGATATCATCACCTTCCACACTCCGCTCACGACCGAGGGGGCAGACCCGACGCTCCATCTGGCCGACAGCCGGTTCTTCAGTTCGCTGCGCCGCGCCCCGATCATAATCAATGCGGCACGCGGCCCTGTCGCCGACACGGAAGCGTGGAAAGAAGCCATACGGAGCGGGCAGACCGGAGCCGCGATCGTCGACTGCTGGGAAGGAGAACCTGACATCGACCGCGAACTGCTCGCACTGGCCGACATAGCCACACCCCACATCGCGGGCTACAGCGAGGCGGGCAAGAAACGGGCCTCACAGATGGTGATAGACGCACTGACCGACGCGTTCGGGCTGCCGCGGACGGACACGGGACTGGGCGTGCCGCCCGTACCCGACTCCATCACACCGGCTGTGGCACTCGAGGGCTATGATCCGTTTGCCGACACGGACATGCTGCGCGCCGATCCCGACAGTTTCGAGAGCCTCCGCGACCACTATCATCTGCGCAAGGAGCTGCGCGGCGCCGTGGCCGAGTGAACAATCACCGCCGCGGATTGTTGTATCTTCAGTAATAAAAACCTCAAAACACAAGAGTCATGAACGATTTTTTCAAAATCATAGGTGAAGACAAGCCCACTTTAGTCGATTTCTTTGCCACCTGGTGCGGTCCCTGCAAAATGCAGTCGCCTATCCTGGAGCAGGTCAAGGCCAAGGTCGGCGACAAGGCCAACATCATCAAGGTCGACATCGACGCCAACCGCGAGCTGGCCATGAAATACAATGTGCAGAGTGTCCCCACGCTGATTCTGTTCAAGAACGGCGAGGCCGTATGGCGCACGGTAGGGCTGCAGCAGGGTTCGGAACTGGAGAAGAAACTCTACGAGCATATGCCTACAAAGAGCGACGAGCTCTGATTTTTTCTGCCGCAAACGCACAAACAGGTCTGACAGATGCCGCCCGGCGGCAGTCAGACCTGTTCGTTTTTTTTCTGTGCCTGCGGATTTCAGCAGGACGGCGCCCTACATATCGGATGAAAACGGGAGCGAGGGCCGGAATGTGTCGATATGGCGACGTTTCTTTGCATCGAGGATCTCGTCGACGGCAAAGAATATGCCGCTCTCCTCAACATTGCCGAACTCGTCGTTGATCGCGGTGCCGAACATGCGCATCGTCGGCGACAGGCTCATATAGGCATTGACCAGCGGAGGGATGTTATCGCCGTGGGCGCGTACGCGCGCGTTGAGTATCAGGTAATCCTCGCGGAAGCTGTCGGAAGTGAATATCTCCTCCATCTCGCGCGGATCGCTCGCGAACGGCAGCGGCGTGATGGGCCGTACGAGATGGTCGGGATCCGGAAAATGCTTGTGAAGGAAGTAGAGGATCATGTCGCGGCATTTCTCGGTGTAGTTGGGATACATGGTCACCTTGCCGAAAAGATATTTGATGTCGGGATGCACGACGGTGAGGCTTCCGAGGCCGTCCCAGAGGTTGTCGAGGGCATAGAGGGCCTTGGCCCCGGCGTGCGACGACTGGTACTCGGGGCGGACAAACGACCGGCCCAGCTCGATGGTATAAGGCAGATATTCACTGATGAACTTCTCGGAGAAGTTGAACATATGCGCCGTAGCGATGCGTGGGCGGCCCTGGGCATCGGTGCGGATATCCTTGCCGCAGATATACCGGTATCCTCCGAGTATCTGCTTCTCGTGGGGATCCCACACGAGAAGCTGCTGGCATGCGGGCGACATGGTGTCGAACTCGTCGATATCACAGTCCTTCCCCGTGCCGCCTCCGGCAAGGCGGAATGCGATCTCGCGCAGACGTCCGATCTCGCGCATCACGTTGGGCGAGTTATGCGCATCGACGATGTATATCTTGTTTCCGCCCTTGTTGGTATCACGCAAAAACCGCTCGGGGGTAAGTTCGCGCTCGATCAGTTCGGTCGGTACGGGGTTTATGATTTTCTGGTTCATATCCTATAAATCTATGACATATCGGCGTAAATCGGCAGCCACGTCCTGCGCGTCGCCGGGCAGGGACGCGGCATTGACGGGATCGCCGCACACAATTTCAAATTCCTTTCCGCGGGCGCGGAACACCTCGCCGGGCAGCAGGGCCATCTCGATGTTCAGCCTGATGCCGAGCCTTTCGCGCAGGCGCGCCAGGCGGTAGAACCGGCGGCTGTTGCTGCCCTTGAAATGCAGAGGGAGAATGAGGCGACCGGTCTGGCGCGCCTTCTGCACGAACATCTTTTTCCACTCCAGGTCGGCCACTACACCACCGCGGCTGCGCGAGCACAGACCGGCCGGGAAGATGATCAGGGGGCGGTCCTCGGCGAGAGCGCTGTCGATGGCCGCGATGGACCGACGCGACTGGCCACCGTGCTTGTTGACGGGCAGAAACACGTCGCCCAAAGGCTCGACTGCCATCAGCAGGTCATTCACCACGAAGCGGGGCTCGACACCGTGACGGCGGGTCGCCCAGTCAATCAGGGCCATGCCATCGAGTCCGCCCAACGGATGGTTGCTGACATAGATCACACAGCGCAGGGATGGCGCAGGGAGACGCTCCTCGCAGCGGACGGAGACGCGGACACCGAGATGTTCGAGCACGGCCCGGCAGAACGCAGCGCCACGTGCCGGATAGGCCACGCGCAGCATCTCGTTGAGCTCATCCTGATGAATCAGACGGCTGAGCCACCTTACGACGAATCCGGGCACACATCGGGTGCCCTTGCGCTCGCCAAGGATGCGACCGAGATCTATATTGATCGGTCCGGCAGACGTTGTCGCTTCTGCATTATTCATTCCGACCACAAAATTAATCAATTTTTTATTGCTCATCCATATTCGGCACGGCTATTTTAACATCGACGGACAAAATAATGTCGCGCAGAGTGCGATGCGGACCTTTCACCGCACATGCCGATGGTGATTTGTGCAGAAAAAATGCAAGTAAGTCAGACAAAATAATTAACTTTGCGCCATGAAGAGGACTGCTGCAGCTTTTCCGGCAGCCGTCGCCGTATGCTTTGTGACGGTGACGGTGCTTTCATGCGCTCTGCCGGGAGCAGGCACCGGCATATCGTGCCTGGCCTATGCCATCATCACCGGCGCGGCCCTGGGAACCCTGCGGCTGACAGGCATCGACTCGAAGGCCACGCGGTACATAGCGCTGGCGTCGGCGACGCTGTCGGTAATCCTCGTGATAATCAACGTCAACTACTTCACGGCAGGCGCCGGACGCACGGCAGCCGACCCGCTGCTGCTGAATTTCGACGCCATGCGCGACTGGACATGGGGCTGCAGCCTGGCCTACGGCGATCCGGCTCCCGATGCTCCCGTGTCGGGCATGTCGTACATCACGGCCGGTATACTGTGGCTTTTCGGCCGCTCGATCGCATATCCCATATTTTTCGTGTCGCTGTGCTACGCAGTCGCCATAGTGATGATCGGCTCGATAGGCTTCAGGCTTACCGGACGCCGCGAAACGGGCACGGTCACCATGGCTATCGGAGCCACAATGTGCTTTCTACTGGCCCACAGCTCGGTGCTGGTCAAGGATATTCCAGTCACGTGCATGTTTGCGATCATTATTGACCGAATGGTGGATGTGTATGGCCGGAAGAGCGGCTTCCGGCCGGCGGACGCGGCCATACTGATCCCGGCCCTGGCGATACTGCTGCTCATGCGCCACAACATGTCGTTCATGCTCGCGACGGGCTGCCTGCTGTTTATGATCGGGTCGAACCGACGGACTTCCGCGCATATGATCGTATTTGCCCTGGCGGCGCTCATAGGAGGTCAGATAGTAAACCGGCTCGTGATGCCGTCGCCGGATGATATCATGAACACCATCACCGCCGATGAATGCGCCCTGATGATCCTGCCCGACGACAGCACCAGGCCATGGGACAATATAACCGGCGACTACACCACGCTGCCATTCTACGTCAAGCTGATGTGGCTTCCCGTGTCGGTCGCCATCCAGTTTCTTCTGCCGTTTCCATGGGGATTCGAACGGCACGTCTGTTTCGGCCCCGGCGTTGCCGTGGCGCATATAAGCTATTTCTGGTATCTGGCCGGGGGACTGATCCTCTACTGGATCTTCGCATGCGCGTACAAGGCTCCCCGCAACCGGCAGCTGCTGATCGCCTGGGGTGTCATACTGACCGTGATCACGGCCTACATGTCGTCGGGACGCATCGCACGCTACTGCCTTCCGTACCTGCCCCTGCTGCTTCCGGCGGCGGCAATGGTCATGCTCGACTGCCGCCGCAGACGGTCGCTGTGGATCTGGCTGGCCGTATTCAGCGCGCTGATGCTGGCGGCGCTTCTCATATGCCATTCAATGCAACATCCGTCATGAAGATATCCATCATCACAGCCACACTCAACGAAGCGGACGCCCTGCGCAGAGCACTGCAGAGCGTGGCCGACCAGCATTATCCCGAGCTGGAGCATATCGTCATAGACGGCATGTCGACCGACGGCACGCAGGACGTAGTCCGCGAATTCGAGGGTGTAAAGTACGTAGGCCGGAAACCCGAGGGCGTATACGACGCGCTCAATTACGGGTTCAGCATAGCGCACGGCGATATACTCGGCTTCGTCCACGGCAACGACCTGATGCCGGAAGGTGACATACTCGACGAAATCAACCGCCAGTTTGAATCGCATCCCGACCTGGACTACATCTATGGCGACATGCGCTACGTCAAGCCCGTCACACGCAAGCATGTACGCATATATTACGCCGGTAATTTCCGACCGTCGCAGCTCAAAGGCGGCGTCGTGCCGGCCCACCCTACCCTCTACATGCGGGCGCGGGTCTTCAGCAAGATCGGTCCCTACCGACTTGACATGCCCAATGCCGCCGATTTCGACTACTGGATACGCATATTCAGCGACAAGTCTCTAAAAGGCAAATATCTGCCGCGCGTGCTGGCCGAAATGTCGACCGGGGGCAGGTCCACGGCATTCATGTCGCGCATATGGTACAATAATCTCGAGAAACTGAAGGCCCTACGGCTCAACGGGCTGCCGGCCAACCCTCTGCGCCTGATGCAGAAATATCTCACCGTCATCAAGAATATATTCACCGGCCCGACATATGAATGACAAACCCACTCTGCGAGTCATGGCGGACGGCTGCGAATTCGTGCTGCCGTATATAGTCCGCGAAATGTCCGACTTCGAAATCACCGGAGACTGTGGCCCGGCCGATTTCACCGTCTTCATCACACAGGACAGGGAGCGGCTGATCCGGAAGCCCGAAGGAGCCGCCGGATTCTACTGCCCGAATATCGTCGGGACAGGAATGAACGGCAAGCCCATGGAGCTTGCGCGGGCCATAGCCCGCGGCCGTCTCTACCACATAGCCGACAATGAAGCGCGCATCTCGACCGTACACGCCACGGATGTAGCCCGGGCCGTGACCCTGGCTTTCAGGACTGATACCGACCATACCGTGACCGATCTGGCCGATCCTACATTCGGAGAACTGGCCGAAGCCATCGCTGTGCGCCTCGACAGCCGCCGTATATACCGTCTGAAACGCCGCTGGGCGCGTTTTCTGATGACGCGCGAACTTATCGGACTGATCACTACCGACGACCTGGCCGACGGCAGCGCGTTTGCCTCGGAATTCGGCTTCGCGCCGACGCCTGTGACCGAATATCTCACCACTCACGTCTACGACGATGAAAGTCTCTGAGGCGATAAGGCTCACAGGATCATCAATCCTGGCCGCAGGCAAGATGCTCATATCATCGCGTCCGACATCCGGTGTGACCAAAAACGCGACAGAGAAGCCTCTGGTGATTCTGGCCAACGGACCATCACTGCGGAAGACTCTCGCCGAACGCGCCGAATACCTCCGGCAGGTGCCTACGATGTGCGTCAATTTCATGGCCAACACGCCCGAATTCAGCACAATCCGGCCGGACTACTACGTGCTTGCCGATCCTCATTTTTTCACCGGGCTTGACCACGATAACGTGAAGGCTCTCTGGAAAAACATAAGCCACGCCGACTGGCCGATGACACTGTTTGTACCGGCCTCAAGACGCCGCGAGGCCATCAGGCTGCTCGGGGCCGGGACGAGCGTAAGGACGGCTACCTTCAACTTTGTGGGCATAGATGCCTTCGCATGGCTGGAAAACCTTGCATTCGCCCGCGGATGGGCAATGCCGCGCCCGCGCAACGTCCTCATTCCGGCAATAATGCTCGCCATGCGGTCGGGATTCAAAGAAATATACATAGCCGGGGCCGACCATTCATGGATCGAGACCATACGCGTCGACGATAACAATAATGTGGTGTCGATACAGCCACACTTCTACAAAGACTCCGAGACCGAGACAAAACGCAGCGTCACGGAATACAAGGGATATCATCTTCACGACATTCTCAAAAGCTTCTACATAGCATTCAACAGCTACCACCAGATCGCCCGCTTCGCCCGGACAAGAGACGTGAAGATCTACAATTCGACCGAAGGCAGCTATATCGACGCTTTCGAGCGCAGGAGCTTCTAATACCCGTCCTCCAATAACGAATGAAGTCGAGCCTCGCGGCTCGACTTCTTCTGTGGGTCTAACACTAAATACCTAAAACCATTTTTAAAATCCTTGTAAAATTCCTTCTGAATAATCCTTAATAATAACCTTGAATCTTAGACCTAAATATTATTTACTTTGCAAAATTAACTCCCATGCAAGCAAAAAATGCATCTATCGAAAACAAATATAAATCAAATCAGAGAAAATATTTTGATTAAATATTGTTAATCAGATAGTTTTAAATTTAAGCAAAGCCTAAAAATATAAGATTATACTTAAGCGATTTTTCCAATATCGCGGATATTCCTTTCGAAATTATCCTTGTCGACAGCCCGGCTTTTCACTCTGTTGCGATAGGTGTAGACTGTTGTAAGCGACAGGCCGAGGAATTTTGATATGCGGGTCGAGTCAGTGACGCCCAGGCGCATGAAAGCAATGATCCGCTGCTCGGGCGAAAGCCTGTCGGGCGCAGGCTGCACAAGATGCCTGTCAGGCAGAAGAAGGCTATTGAGCCGATCGACAAAATCAGGGTATATCTTAAGAACAGCGGCATCAAAAGCCTCGAAGAAACGGTCGCTGCACTCGCGCAGCCACTTGCCGGACTCCACATCGCCGTAAAGATCCTTGGCCTGGCCGGCCTTGAGCTTGCGTCCGACGAGACGGTTGAAATCCTCCATGCTTTCAAGATATACCGAACAAATCTCGAGGAGCTGACTGATGTAGGCCTCGCGGTCGGCTACAGTGTCGGCCATCAGCCGCAGCTTCCTGTCGCGGGCCGCAATACGACGTCGGCACAACAGGAAAAGCAGTATGGAAAACAAAAGGGCGAGACAGCTCACGATCACAAATATCAGATATTTGCCCCGCATACCGCTTTCACGGTCAAGGATATGGCGATTGACGGCATCGAGAGGGGTGATGATATCGGCGGTCAACAAAGTAGGCCGCGAAGGATCGAGAGCTTCGGCTGCCGCATTGAGGTAGCTGTAGGCGCGGTCGACATCACCGTCGCGGAACAATTCCGACGCCAAAGCGACCAGCGACAGCGGCTCTCCGCCGGCCGATCTGACATCCGAAGCAGCCGAGAGCGCCAGATAGTACAGATATTCGTCGCGCGAGGACGCTTTATTCTTATAGTAAGCGGCAAGCATACCGGCAACCACAGCATACGCCTCATAGTCGGGCGTTATCAATTCCATCACTTCATTAAGCTCCCCGGCACCGAGAGTCGAATCGCCCTTTATATAGCAGATCTGCGCTTCGGTAATACGCCGTGGCACCGACCCGGCCGGAAAAAATACAGCCAGGGAATCGAACGCATCGGCGGCCTGCCGGCGGTAAGCGTCGCGCATGCTGTGCAGGATATGCTGCTGAGACATGCGCAGATAGGTGCGGCCAAGAATGGAATAATACGTGATAAGGTCCCTGCGTTCAAACCGGGATGTGTCGACAGAATCGAGAACTGCCAGCGCATCGGAAAAGAGCATGCCGCGATGCAGCATCCAGGCATAATCAAGCATAAGACTTTCCTGTGATCCGCTGTCATGGTCGCGTCCAGCCATATCGTAGGCCTGCTCCAGATAGTATAGCGCCGTATCGGCATTGAAGCCGGCAAGAGCGTTGCTCAGATCGCGACACGCCGCAAAAGTCGGGGACGCATTGTAACGCGCTCGTAGTGAATCGACGGAATGCTTCCGGATCTTTCTGAAACTGTCGCGTGAGGCGACAGCACTGTCAAGGGCGGCGATAGCCGTGCGGAGCCTCTCGGGACACTGCGGCGCTTCCGAAGCCGCCGCCTGCACCCAGACCGCAGCAATCATGACAAACAACTGTAATATCCGTATCGGTTTCATTCTGCAAAGATAGTGATAATATTCGGAAAGACATTTATACATGCCTCAATTTTCGCTTATATCACAGACGGCCTATATAGATGATTGTCAGAGAAGAAATATCTTACAATATTTATATTTACCGGCCAAGGCCATATATAGGCTTTGCAGGCGCTCCAGCAGGCAGTAATTTTGCACTGTCCGAAAGGCGGTGGATCAAGCCGCCGAAGAAGACAGGTACAATCCAAGGTAAAAAAGATTTACGAAAAAGGTTTATAGAGTTTAAGGGTTTTAAGGGTTTAAGGAATCCGCCGGCTCCGAGTGATCAGAGCCGGCGGATTCCTTTTTCCATGACTGCCGGCTACCGGTGCGACACCCCACCGGCACGCGGCCGAATATCAGAATTTGCGGCGCAGACGGGCGACCGGCACACCAAGCCGCTCGCGGTACTTGGCAACGGTGCGCCGGGCTATGTCGATGCCCTCGCGCGAGAGAGCGGCACAGATAGCCTCGTCGGTAAGCGGTTCGGAAGGATCCTCCTGCCTGATGATCCGGTCAATCGCGGCCAGGACCGCATGCGACGACGTGTCGGCATTATCGCCCGAAGCCTCGCTGAAAAGTGACTTTACCGAAAATATTCCGTGCGGCGTAGAAACATATTTAGAAGCCGTGGCACGCGATATGACACTAAGGTCGAGGCCGGTGAGACGCCCTACATCTTTAAGGACCATCGGGCGCAGACGGCTGCGGTCGTAATCAGTAAAGAATTCCGGCTGAAGACGCACGATCGCCTCCATGACATCGAGCAGCGTGCGCGTGCGGCGGTGCGACATGTCGATGAATGACTGGGCCTCCTCGCGACGGCCACGGATGAAGGCTACATCGGACGGACGACCGTTATCGAGCCGGAACGACCGCTCGACCGCCAGCTCCGGCACTTTGCCGGCAAGAGACACATTCACGCGCCCGTCAGGATCGACATCCACATAAAAATCGGGCGAGATATGCCGCGTGCGGTCGGCGCTCCCCGAAAGTTCGAGCAGCGCGCCGGGCTTCGGATTCAGCCCCCGGATCACCTTAAGCGCCAGTTCAAGCCGCTCGCGCGGAAGTCCCGTGCGGTCAAGATGCCCTTTTGTGAAAAGATCGAATTTATCGGCCACGATCATCCGCGCGTCGGCCACATCCTGCCGCTCCGGGTCCATGCGGCGGAGCTGCAGCAGCAGACATTCACGCAGATCGGCGGCCGCGATACCGGCGGGGTCGAGGCCCTGCACTACGCGGAGCACACGGCCGACTTCAGCCGCATCCACCTCAATCCCGGCGGCGATGGATATATCATCGGCAATCGCTTCGGGCATGCGTGCCAGATAACCGTTGGAATCTATATTACCGATTATATATGTAGCTATGGTGCGGTCGCGCGGCGACAGTTCCTCCAGATCGAGCTGCCGCTCGAGCAGCTCATAGCCCGAGGCGGTGTCATCGGCCTGGCCGGATCCATGCGTAAAATCCTCATAGGATGAAGACCGGGGCAGATTGAGACGGTACGAGGGCATATCATCGGGGCCGGCATAATCGGCCTGCTGGAGCTGTTCGGCCGTCTCGTTGAAATCGCCCTCAGGCGCGGGTGCCGGCTGTGATTCGACCACTTCCAGCGCAGGATTCTCGTCGACGGCACGGCGCACCTCGTCCTCGAATTCAGGCGCAGACATCTCAAGCAGGCGGCCGAACGCCACCTGCCGCGGATTAAGTTTCATTCCCAGCTGCTGCTGTTGGGTAAGATGTTGCGACTGCCTGTCCATATGTATCTACAAAGTTACTATAAATAGGACAACCGACAAAATCACCGGAAAAAATAACTTTTTTTTGCAGTTGGAAAAAAAATGATTAAATTTGGGCCTCAAACGTGCCCGCGGGCCAAATTTAAAGTTTTTAATATGGAAATGCTTGATCCCGATTCGGCTTCTGTAAAGGCCGAAGAAACCACCCTCACGGCAGCCGCATCCGCCCAGACAGACGCCGCTGCCGAAGAAACCGAGAAAATGGCTACGGTCGGAGACCTCGATCCGGAGGAAGCCGCCGAAGATGAAATGACCGCCGCTGTCGAAGACGCTGAACCGGCCGAAATGACTCATGACCAGATCGTAGATGCATGCCGCGAAGTCGCCGACCGCGACGCCGCCGAGATATCGGCAGACGACGTACGCCGCATCCGCCAGCAGATCAACGCTTTCCTGAAAACCGAGCCCGAGGCCGAAGAGGAGCTGAAAAGCCTCTTCACCGCCATCCGCGACAAGAAAGCGGCCTACACCGCCGAACAGGAGGCCATCAAGGTCAGCAATCTTGAGCGCAAGCAGGCCATCATAGCCGAGATCATCGCCCTGGCCGAGGATACAGACAATGTCAACCGCACCTTCCCGCGCTACCGCGAGCTTCAGGAAGAATTCAACACAATAGGCGAGGTGCCGGCCACCGACGACACCGCCGTATGGAAGAAATTCCAGGACGCACGCGAACGCTACTCGGACAACCTCAAGATCAACAAGGAGCTGCGCGACTATGACTTCAAGAAGAATCTCGACAGCAAGCAGCTTCTGCTCGACGAAGCCGAGAGCCTGCTGACCGACGACGACATCATCACAGCCTACCGCCGCCTGCAGGAGCTCCACAACAAATGGCGCCGCATCGGCCCGGTGGCAAAGGAATTCCGCGAGGAGATCTGGGACAAGTTCAAGACCGCATCGGCCGAGATCAACAAGCGCTATCAGGCCCACTTCGAAGCACGGAAGGCCCGCGAGGCCGAAAACGAGGCCGGAAAGACCGAACTGATCGCCCGCATCGAGGCCATCGACCTGACGGCAATCAAATCGTTCAGCGCCTGGGACGAGGCCACCGCTCAGGTGATGGAGCTCCAGCAGAAATGGCGCACCTACGGCTTCGCGTCAAAGAAAATGAACAAGGCCCTCTTTGCCCGCTTCCGCGAGCTGTGCGACAAATTCTTCGCCGCCAAGGCCGAATACTTCCAGGCTACCCGCGAGGAGCTGGCCAACAACCTGACACGCAAGACCGCGCTGGCCGACCGCGCCGAGGCGCTGAAGGACAGCACCGACTGGAAAGCCGCCACCGACGAGTTCGTGGCCATGCAGAAAGAGTGGAAAACCATAGGCACGGTGGCAAAGAAATACAGCGACGCCGTGTGGAAACGGTTCCTCGCCGCCTGCGACCACTTCTTCGAGCAGAAGAAGAAGGCGACCTCCGGCGCACGCCGCGAAGAGAATGAAAACCTGAAGGCGAAGCGCGAGATAATCGCCGCCCTGGGCGAGATCTCCGCCGACACCCCGCGCGAGGAAGCCATCGAACGTATCCGCGAGCTCCAGGACCGCTGGAAAGAGATCGGTCACGTGCCTTTCCGCGACAAGGACAAGGTCTACGACGCCTACCGCCAGCAGCTCGACGCCGTGCGCGACCAGCTCAACCTGCGCCGCAGCCAGGCCCGCATGGAACGCTTCCAGCAGAATGTCAGCGCCATCGAGGGCGACGACAACAAGCTAATGCGCGAACGCGAGAAGCTGACCCGCGCCCTGGAGGCACGCCGACAGGAACTCCGCACCTTCGAGAACAATCTCGGCTTCCTGTCGTCCAAGAGCAAATCAGGCGACTCGATGCTCCGCGAGTTCGAACGCAAGGCCGACGCCCTGCGCGCCGACATCGCCGACCTTGAAGAAAAGATCAAGGTCGTCACATCCAAACTCTGACACTCATCGACACTCACCGCCGCCGGCCCCGG
>CABRGT010000047.1 GCA_902470475.1 uncultured Porphyromonadaceae bacterium
TTCTGGCGCCCCCACTGAAGGTTGTATGATACGGATATGTAGGGTGCACGCAGGTCGACGCCCTCCGCTACCTCGAGAATGTCTATTACAATCTCCACGATGATGAAGGACGTCGAGCAGCGCAAAAACCGCTGATCAGACCGTCACATAGGATAAGCCAATACGAGCGTGGAGATCCGGCATTTCCGAGGGCTCGGCCCTGCGGGCTTCACCACTCGGTTAAGAACGGCCTCGCCCGCGCTGCGGGCTTGGATTAGTGAACTTGATGGGAAAATACTTCTGCTGTTTGCTGTAAAGACGAGACGTCTTCACTCCTTTGGCGCGGGGACAGCGGGTGCCGGGGGTGAAGCGGCTGACGGTGCGAGGTGACTCACAGCATCACCCTCTCCGAGGGCTCTTTTTGTAGAGGGGCTCTTTTCCGAGGGCTCAGCCCTACGGGCTTCACCACTCGGTTAAGAACGGCCTCGCCCGCTCCGCGGGCTCTACTCGTAGCGCGGCTGCTTGGAGGCTGCTTGGGGCGCAGGCTGGAAAGCCTGCTCTCCATAGGCGCAGGCTTGGAGCGCATGCGCTCCTGGGTCAGCGGGAGCCGGGGGTGGAGCGGCTGACGGAGGGGTCGGCGTCGATGAGTTTGCTGACGGAGCGCTTCTGGCGCCCCCACTGGAGGTTGTAGGAGACGGAGACGTAGGGGGCACGTAGGTCGACGCGCATGTGCTTTACATTTGAGTTAAAGCGATTGAGCTGGCGGCTGCCCTGGTCGTACCGGCCGAAGGGCATCAGCATGCCGACTCCGAACTGCCATTTGCCCCGGTTGTATGACAGGTCGATAAGCGAGAAGTCCTCGCCCCAGGTGATGCGCTCGCCGAACAGAGTACGGGCGGCCTTGGTGTACTGTGCGGTAAGGACGAAGCCGTAATGCATCAGCATAAGCTGCGCGGAACCGCTCCAGTTGTGGTTGTAGAGCCGATAGCCGGAGCCTTTCATGCGTTCGGCGCGATATTCGATGCTCCCGGCGGCCATAAGCCAGTCGGGGATGATTTCGATCTGGGGCGAGAGGTTGAACCGGATGTTCCGGAGCCCGCGGCTGTTCTCGAACGTGGTGATGAGCCGGCTGTCGTCCCAGTAAAGACGGGGTGTGATAGCGTCGGGGGAGCTGAAAGCGCTGATACCGAATGTTCCGTCGACCCGCGGCAGGCTGAAGCTGTAGCGGAAGCCGAGCATGTAGGAGCGCGAGGTCTTAAGATCAGGATTGCCGATCTGCCACTGGAAGCCGTCGGTCTGCTGGGGCGCGATGTTGGTCTCGGACAGCGAAGGCGACGTCTGCCACGAAGAGAAAGCCAGCCGCAAGCGATGGCCGGAATTAACCGAATAGGTGAGCGATGCCTGAGGGCGCACGTTCCACGAACTGTTGCCCTGATCGGATTCGCGCAGATGGAACGAGGAGTATTGGGCGCCCATTCCGGCCGTGAATGTAAAATCGCCCATGCGGCGGTAGTATTCGGCAAAGAAATATGCGTCGTCCTGTCGCTGATGGAACACACGGCCGGCGAGATTGCGGTAGACGGAGCGGTTGCGGTTGGCGCTATACGAAGCGCCGACTGTAAGGCGTCCCGCGCTCCACTGCCGGATGTAGTCGGCTTCGACGGCATATGCCTGATTGCGGTCGAGCACGTAGGTCGAGACATCGGTCAGCAGGTCTGTGGCTTCGGGAAGCCGCTCGCGGTAGTCCGAAAACGAGTGGCCGGCATAGAATGAGGCGCCGAAATCGACTACAAGAGTCTGCCTGTGGGGGAAATGATGTTCGAAATAGGCAGAGAACGACGGCGTAGTTCCCTGTGAGCCGCGGCCATTGTCAAGGTAAATGCCGCTGCCGGAGTCGCTGAGCCGGAGCAGCCCCCTGTATCGTTCACCGGCAGAGATATTTCTGAAAGCATCCAGCGACACGTAAAAGACCGTGGTATCGGGGCGGATGTAGCTGTAAGTCAGCCAGGCGTATGCGCGATTGTCGTCGGCAGAGCCGTCAATAGGCTGCTCGGTGCGGGTCAGTGAATTACCGTCGGGGTATGTGAATGTCTCGCTGTAGTCGCGATGGGCATGTAGGCCGTCAGTCATTTTGTAAATGGCTCCGGCGCTCCACTGCGATCGGCCCAGATTGAGCTTCACATCGGCCGAATAATTGCCGAAGCGGGCATTCAGTGCAGGCCGGGCGCTGAGCATCAGCGATCCGCCGGCCGAAGGGTTGGCCACGATGAGATTGAGCACGTACGAGGCACCGTTGTAGCGCAGGCCGGGATTGTCGATCCACTCGACCCGCCTGATCGACTCGGGCAAAAGCGAGCGGACCTGCTCGGGGGTCGCCTCGCGGCCGTTGATGCGCAGCTGCACGGGCTGACCGCTTGCCGTGACGGAGCCCATGACGTCGTTGACGGTGAGCGTGGGGATCATCAGATTATTGAGGAGCTGCATGCCGTTGGCGGCATTGCAGACCGCGGTCGCCGACGGATAGAGCACGTCCATGTCGGGCTTGCGGATGATGCGGGGTGCCTCGATGACGATTTCGTCGAGAGCCTGAACGGCGGCGGTGTCGGCACTTTCCTGTGCGGGAGCGGCAGCGGGAAGCAGAATTGCTGAAACCGCGGCCATGAATTTTCCAAGGGATGTAGTTTTCATATTGCGATATGTTTTTATTGATTTCACACCGCAAAATTAGGCCTAAACCGATCTTAACGCCAAAAGTAAAAGTCTTAATAAGTCAGAGCTAACACACTGAATATCAGTATAGACAAAATCAAAATATCTTAACGGATCATCGGGCGGTCCAAACGAGCCCTTAAACCTCGGGCCGCTGCCGCAGGAAGGCGACAATATCTTCCTTTTCGGGGACGCCGAGTTTCTTTCGGATGGAAGACTTGCGGACATAGATTGTGGCGGTGGTCTGGCCGGTGATGACGCTGATCTCCTTGGTGGAGAATCCGGCTATCATCAGGACGATTATCTGTTGCTCTTTGGGAGTGAGAATGTCGCCATATTGATGGTGGAGCTTGCTGTAGAATCCGGAATATAGGCTGTCGATCATCCCGAACACCTTTTCCCAGTCGACAAGGCCGCCGTTGGTTTCGCCGTCGATAGCCGAGATTTTGCGCAGTAGCTCGCGATTCTGTTCGGTGGGTGTCTCGGCGACCATCCTGATTATGCCGAGCTGCTGGAGCATCATCCCACGGAGTGTTGACGAGTCTGATGTCTGCTGCGCGGGCGCGGATCTGTATTCGTCGACCATTTTCTGCAACGCCTCGATGCGTTCCTCATTGTCGCGTTCACGCTGACGGCGAGCTCTGATTATCCATGCGCTCGCGCCCAGAATCAATAGCGCCGCAAGGCTTATGAGAAGTATAATCACCGTCTTTTGTCTGCTTTCGGCTTTCAGGGCCAGAGCGCGGTTCTGCTGGTACAAGGCCCCCCTTTCGGACTCCCACTGGGAAGCCTTCATGCGGTTGAACCGCTCATTCTGTCCGTTGTTCAGTCTGGCTATCTGCATCAGCTTTATGCGTCCGGTTCGGTTGATATCAATCACCGCATGGAGCATATTGCTGTAGCTGCGGAAGTAAGCGTCGTCATCGCCCCTCATTTTGTAGGCGAGGCTGTCGGCGATTGCCAGATAACGGGCGGCGAGGTCCACATCGTCCCTGTTCAAGGCATTGATTGCGCGTTGGAAATTAAGCTGGTCGGCAGCTTCATTATCAGGGCCTGCCATGCTGAATATCTTATTGATCAGTGTGTCGCTTTCGTATTCGCGACCGGCTTCGGAGAGGAGCTGAGCCCGTTCGATTGTAAATATAAACTGCTTTTCCTTCTGCTTGTTGTTGCGGGCACAGTCGATAAGTTCGTTGTTCAGCTGAAGAGCGGAGTCCGTCATTCCGGAGTACAGATAGCCTGCCAAGAGCATATATTTTGCCTCCAGCTTCCTCAATGAATCCGTCTCAATCTCATAAAGTCTCTCCGCAAGCGGTATGATCTCGTTGCCGCTATACTCGGACGCGCCGAGCATTACACGGTATCTCAACGTCTCGGCCATCAATGTATCGGGGACAGCGGGCAATGCGACAAGCGAATCGAGCACGGCAATAGAGCCTTTGGTATCGCCAACCCAAAACTTATAGAATGCAAGTGCGGTGCCGCTGCGGATATCTTTCACTAAATCCTTTCCACGATAATATTCGTGCGCGAAATAAATAAGTGAGTCGCCGACCATGGAGCGGTTGGCCTTCATGTGGCCGTAAGCCCTGAGGTAATGGAGCTTCGCTTTCAAGGAGTCGGGGCCGAGGTCGGAGGGGTCAATCGCCTCGAGTATAGCCAAGGCGCTGTCGGGACTGCTCTCCATAAGCTGTCCGGCCCGGGTTATCGCCCTGTCGTACTGGGACATGGGCTTCGAGCATGATGCGAATGCCAAAATAGCCAAAAGGAAAAGTATGATATTTTTCATTGCCGGGCAGAAGATTTGTCAAGCAAATTTACGATAAATTTTCAAGCCAGGAATATAATTTTGAGAAAATAGTGGAGGTCGCAGAACGAGGACGGCGGCTTCGCTGACGGCTCTACAATGTGTAGCCGGGTATCACGGCGTCACCCGCTCCGCGGGCTCTATGGTGTGAGGGATGCTGTCCGAGGGCTTGCCCTGTGGGCTTCACCCTCGGTTAAGAACAGCCTCGCCTGCTCCGCAGGCTGCCTTTTCCGAGGCTTCGCATGCTGGTGGTAAACCTTGCGGCGGTGGTCGCAGACGTGGACGGCGGCAATGCTGGTGGATGGGATTTCGGCACAAATGGGGGCGGCAACGGGGGTAAATGTGCAATAAAAGGGGGAAAGATTGCCTGTATATGGATTTTTTTTGCGACCTTTGCAAATTGAAAGGTAATACAATCGATTGAGATGGAATTTAAAGCAAGTCAGATAGCGGCGGCGGTCGGCGGCACACTGGTCGGGAATCCCGACGCAACTGTGTCGACCTTCGGCAAGATCGAGGAAGCCGGCCCGGGCGCCATCACGTTTTTAGCCAATCCCAAGTACACACATTATATATATAGCACTCAGGCATCGGTGGTGCTCGTGAGAGACAGTTTCGAGCCTGAGCATGAGGTCGAAGCCACTCTCATAAAGGTGGCCGACCCGTACGCCACGCTCTCGCAGCTGCTGCAGATGGTATCCGAGGCCATGAATCCGGCCAAACGGGGCATCGAGCAGCCTTGCCACATAGCGGACGGCGTGGAGATCAGCGACGACTGCTATGTAGGCGCATTCGCCTACATAGGGCGCGGCGCCAAGATCGGCAGTGGCGTTCAGATCTATCCGCAGGCTTATGTCGGCGACGGCGCTGTCGTGGGCGACGGCACGATAATCTATCCCGGAGCGAAAATCTACCACGGCTGCCGCATAGGACGCCGGTGCGTGATACACGCCGGAGCTGTGATCGGCGCTGACGGGTTCGGCTTCGCGCCTCTGGCCGACGGCACATACAGCAAGATTCCGCAGATCGGCATCGTGGAGATAGCCGACGACGTGGAAATCGGCGCCAACACGACGGTGGACCGCGCCACGATGGGTGCGACGGTGATTGAACGCGGCGTGAAGCTCGACAATCTGATACAGGCGGCACACAACAGCCACATAGGCCACGACACGGTGATAGCAGCGCAGACCGGCATAGCCGGCTCCACGAAGGTGGGCGCCAACTGCATGATCGGGGGCCAGGTGGGCTTCGCCGGACACATCAGCGTGGGCGACCGCGTGAATATCGGCGCGCAGAGCGGCATCCCCGGCAATGTGGCCGACGGGCAGACCGTGATGGGTTATCCGGCGGTGAACGCACGTGACTTCATGCGCCAGAGTGTGTACGTGAAGCGCCTGGCGGAACTGTTCGACCGCGTGCGCAGCCTTGAAAAATCGTCCAATGAAAACAAAAAATAACGATATATGAAGCAATTAACTCTCAGCACTTCATTTACGGTCAGCGGCAAGGGCCTCCACACAGGCCGCGAGCTGACAGCCGAATTCTGCCCGGCTCCGGACAACCACGGCTATAAGATCCAGCGCACCGACCTCGAGGGCGAACCCGTGATCGACTGCCTGGCCGAATTTGTGACCTCGACATGCCGCGGCACGGTCCTGACGAAGGGCGACGTGACGGTGAGCACCATCGAGCATGCCATGGCGGCACTGTACGCCTCGGGCGTGGACAACTGTCTGATCAAGGTCGACGGTCCCGAGATCCCGATTCTCGACGGCAGCGCGCGGCCCTACGTCGAGGCCATAGAGAAGGTCGGCCTGACCGAGCAGAAACTCGACAAGGACTTCTATATCGTAAAGCACAAGATTGAAATCGCCGACGAGGCCACCGGATCGAAGATCATGATCCTGCCCGACGACGAATTCAGCGTAGAGGTAAAGGTGAACTTCAACTCGCCGGTGCTGGCCAACCAGTATGCGTCGATGGAGCATGTGGACGAGTTCAGCCGCGAGATCGCTCCGGCGCGTACGTTCGTGTTCGTGCGCGAGATCGAGCCGCTGCTGAAGGCGGGCATGATCAAGGGGGGCGACCTCGACAACGCCATCGTGATCTACGACAGCCCCATGTCGGAGCAGGCACTGAAGGACGTTGCGGCGCTCGTAGGCGTGGAATGCCCGCGAATCGAGTCGTACGGCTACATCAACACAGACCCGCTGCAGTTCGACAACGAGCCGGCGCGCCACAAGCTGCTGGACATCATCGGCGATCTGGCTCTGACCGGCCGCCCGCTCAAGGGCAAGGTGATAGCCACCAAGCCGGGCCACGGCATCAACACCACGATGGCCAAGGAAATCCGCCGCGACATCAAGCGGCAGGACATACAGGCTCCGGCCTACGACCAGAACAAGGAAGCGCTGATGGACAACAACCGCATCCGCGAGCTGCTCCCGCACCGCTACCCGTTCCTGCTGGTGGACAAGGTGATAGAGATGGGTACACAGTACATCGTGGGCGTGAAGAACGTGACGACGAACGAGCCTTTCTTCCAGGGCCACTTCCCGCAGGAGCCGGTAATGCCGGGCGTGCTGATGGTGGAGGCCATGGCGCAGACGGGCGGCCTGCTGGTTCTCTCG
Source organism: uncultured Porphyromonadaceae bacterium (assembly GCA_902470475.1). Classification (GTDB taxonomy): domain Bacteria; phylum Bacteroidota; class Bacteroidia; order Bacteroidales; family Muribaculaceae; genus CAG-873. The sequence continues at coordinate 7,129 of CABRGT010000047.1, forward strand.
ACCGTGGACGAACCGGAGCGCTACTCGACTTACTTCATGAAGATCGACAACGTGAAATTCCGCCAGAAGGTAGTGCCGGGCGACACGCTGCTCTTCCACGTATCGTTCATGACCGAGATGCGCCGCGGATGTGCGGTGATGAAAGGCCGTGCGTTCGTGGGCGAAAAGGTGGTGTGTGAGTGCGAGTTCATGGCACAGATCGTTAAAAACAAGTAAAAGATGAGACAACCGCTTGCATATATACATCCGGCTGCGAAGATAGCTCCCGGAGTAGTGATCGATCCGTTCGTGACGGTGGACGCCAATGTGGAGATCGGCGAGGGCACGCGCATCCTGTCGGGAGCGACGATCCTGGAGGGTACGCGCATCGGCCGCAACTGCACCATCTTTCCGGGCGCGGTGGTAGGCGCCATTCCTCAGGACCTGAAATTCCAGGGCGAGGACACGCTGGCCGTGATCGGCGACAACACCACGCTGCGCGAGTGCGTGACCGTAAACCGCGGCACGGCCGCCAAAGGCAAGACCGTAGTTGGCAGCAACTGCCTGATCATGGCTTACAGCCACGTGGCGCACGACTGCGTGGTTGGCGACAACGTGATCATCTCCAACGCCACCCAGCTGGCCGGCGAGGTGGTGGTGGACTCGTACGCCGTGATCGGCGGCGGGACGCTGGTGCACCAGTTCTGCCACCTTGGCTCGCATGTGATGATCCAGGGCGGAGCGCTGATCAACAAGGATGTGCCTCCGTACGTGAAGGCCGCCCGCGAGCCGATCGCCTATACGGGTGTGAACTCGATAGGACTGCGCCGACGCGGCTTCTCGAACGAGACAATCCGCGACATCCAGGAGATCTACCGCTACATCTACATGAACAATCTGAACGTGAGCGACGCCGTGGAACGCATTGAGGCCGAACTGCCGGCGACCCGCGAACGCGACGAGATACTGATGTTCATCCGCAACTCCAAGCGCGGCATCATCCGCGGCTATTTCTCTTAACGAATAGCGTTCCGGGGCCGGAGGTCTGTCGCCCGCCTTACCTGTAAAAGGCGGGAGGAAAGTCCGGGCAACACAGAGCGCCGGGCTCCCCTCGGGGAGCCGGTGGAAACATCGGAGAAGAGTGACAGAAAAGAACCGCCGGCGCCTTCAGAGGCGCCGGCAAGGGTGAAAAGGCGGGGTAAGAGCCCACCGGGCGCGATAGCGATATTGCGTGCCGCACTCCTCACGGGTTGCAAGGTCAAGTATACCGGCATCCAAGGGCTGCTCGTCCATTGCCGGGGGGTAGACTGCACAGATAAATGACAGACGGCGACGACAGGGTCGGCTTGTCCGAAACCGGCCGCGCTACATAACCTGGCTTATATCCGGCCCCCGGAACGTTTTTTTATAACCGATTTTTTATAGCTGGTATAGCTTTTATAGCTTATGTAGCTTTTATAGATAGATAATCCATGGGCTTAAGTGAGAACAACGACTGGTGGACTGCTCCCGGTGAAAGCGACGACGGGCGCCTGGTGATGGTGACGGGACGGCGCGACATAGCGAAGTTCCGCCGTAATCCGCGCTTCTCGATCCGCATCGAGATCCGCTGGGTGTATGACACGGCGTCAAATGCCGGAATGCCGTCGGAGGCCGACGCGGCCACGATGGGTACGGCCACCGACAATCTGCTGGCCGTGCTGGCAAAGGATCCGGCAGCGGTGATGACGGGTATCTTCACGGGCGCGGGCGAACGGACGTGGGTGTTCTACACGCTGTCGACACATATCTTCCAGAAGAAGCTCAACGAGGCCCTGGCTGATCTGCCGCTGCTGCCGCTTGAGATCACCGCGGAGAACGATCCGCAGTGGGAGGCGTACGACGAGATGGCCGAGCTGGCGATTCAATAAGAAACGCGAAATTCTGTTTATTCGGCATATCGCGCATTACGGCCAGCCCATCACATTACAAATATCACTGACTACTGACTGGAATCTGTCATATTGCGACAGCCATTCAGGCACATCACGATTCATCCATCCGAGGACCTCTTTCATTTCAGCATGTATATCCCGGACACGACTGATGTTCCAACATATGGACTCGTTATGAAAGACGCGGTTGCGAAATGCCCGAAATCTGTTTAACGGAGCAGAAACATTCTTACGCTGTCTCTTGTTTTTTGGCATATAAGGAAACGTCCTACGTAAATCTTTCCATAAAATACGTTCATACTCACTGTTGAATAGTGATACCCAAAATCCCAATGTAAGTTCGGCAACAATTTTTGAAGGAGTTATCTGCTCACGTCGACCGGAAATTTGTTTTGCTGCCTGTGTAATATATCTGTTAAGATTAGATAATCCCGGTGTGTTCGGGAGAATGACATACCAATCCTCTCTTCCCGTCATCTGTATGAGTTCTCGACAAAGTGCGTTGCGCAAAGTTACTTCAAACACTGACAAAGTGACATACATCGCCTCCGAAAGTTGAAGATTACACCGATAATGATTAATGGCTCTCTGTTCGTCATGCGGATACAAGGCAAAATACCTATCCATTCGCCTATTCGAAAAAACTTTATTGAAAAAAACTTTGTTGTATGGCATATTATGACTAATTTTGCATCGCAGTCCCGGTAATTCCTCTCCCTGTTTTCAGATGCAGGTGAAGAATCCGGGTTTTTTATTTTACAAAATTAGTTAATAATTTTCTGATCTCATTAAAAAGGCACAGTAATCCCCCCCCCCCAATCAGCCCCAAATATAAGTGAAGTCGACAAATTGACGATTCACTTGTCTATAAGAAGGATACAAAAAAAATGCGGCGCGGGCCGCATTTTCCGTATCGGGTGTTTTCATCAGTAGTTGTCGGGGAAGCGTTCGAAGAAGCCCTGGTCGGCGCCGCAGACGGGACAGCGGGCGGGCGCTTTCTGGGTCTTTACCGTGAATCCGCAGCGGCGGCAGTACCATTCGACGGCCTCGGGGCTTTCGAATGTCTCGCCAGCCCGGAGGCGCTCGAGAAGTCTGAGGTAACGCTGCTCGTGCATCTGCTCGACTTTGGCGATGTTGCGGTAGAGGCGGGCGATCATCGGGAAACCTTCCTCCTCGGCAGTCGCGGCGAAGGTGGCATAGAGGTCGCCCCATTCTTCACGTTCGCCGGCAGCGGCCTCGGCCAGGTTGGTGGCGGTGTCGGCCACGACACCTGCGGGATAAGCGGCCTTGATCTCGACCATGCCCCCCTCGAGCAGCGAGAAGAACTGCCTGGCATGGCTGAGCTCCTGATCGGCGGTGGTCAGAAATATGGCGGCGATCTGCTCGTAGCCATCCTCTCGGGCTTTCTGGGCAAAGAGTGTGTAACGCGAACGTGCCTGGCTTTCACCGGCAAACGATGCCAGCAGATTATGCTCGGTCTGTGTGCCTCTAATCGATTTCTTTTCCATAATGAGTTTTTCTGAATGTTATTTGCTAAATATTAGAACATGGTACTGTTCAAAAAGTTCGGCTTCAAACCATGATTTCGGAAAAATGGACCATGAAAAAGATTTTTTGACAAAATATTAACGAAAAATTTCTTTAATAGAAATATAAGTTATAAATTTGCGGGTGAGTAAAACGAGCAAAAAGAAATTATATGGAAACTCGAAAATTAAGATTACGCGATCTGACCCTCCGCGACGGTCAGCAATCACTGTTTGCAACGCGCCTGAGCCAGGGCGAGATAGACAAGCTGCTTCCGTACTACGAGAACGCAGGTTTTTATATAATGGAAGTATGGGGCGGCGCCGTGCCCGACTCAGTGATGCGCTACCTGGACGAGTCGCCGTGGAACCGTCTGCGCACGATCTCGAAGGCGATGAAGGGCAAGTCGTTGCTGTCGGCCCTGTCGCGCGGCCGCAACCTGTTCGGCTATGTGCCCTACCCCGACTATGTGCTGAAAGGCTTCTATGAGGAAGCGATCAAGAACGGACTGAACGTGATGCGCATCTTCGACGCGCTCAATGATATAGACAATGTGAAGGAGTCGATCAAGATGATCAACGAGCTGGGCGGCATCGCCGACGGCGCGGTGTGCTATACTGTCGACCCGAAGGCTCCGGAAGCTCCGAAGCCGGGCTTTTTCGGACGCCTGTTCGGCAAGAAGGCCGCCGAGCCTGAAAAGATCTTCACCGACGAATACTTTGTGGAGAAGGCCGTGGAGATGGAGCGCCTGGGCGCGAAGATCATCACGCTGAAAGATATGGCCGGCCTGGTGACGCCGTCGCGCGCGGCATCGATCATCTCGAAGCTGAAGGCGGCCGTGAAGGTACCCGTGGACTTCCACACGCACTGCACGCCGGGCTACGGCCTGGCATCGTCGGTGATGGCGATCCTCAACGGCGTCGACATCCTCGATACGAACATATGGTGGTTCGGCGGCGGCTCGGCAGCACCGGCCATCGAGCTTATCTACGTGTTCGCCAAGAAACTCGGCGTAGAGCTTGAGGTGAACATGGAGGCCGTGGGCGAGATCCGCGAGCATCTGCTCGACGCCCGCAAGTCGCTGGCCGACTTCGACCTGAACAAGGACCGTCTGCCGCGCGCATTCGATCCGCTGAAGGATCAGCTGCCCGCCGAGGTGGAGGCTCAGTTCGACCGCGCCATAGCCGCCGCAAAGAGCGGCGACGAGGCCGCACTGCTCGAAGCCTGCCATGCCATCGAGGCATATTTCGGCTTCCCGAAGCCCAACGAAATCGTCAAGAACGCCGAGGTCCCCGGCGGCATGTACTCGAATATGGTGGCTCAGCTGAAGGCCCTCAAGGCCGAGGATCTGCTCAACGACGCCATGGCGCTCATACCGATGGTGCGCCGCGACGCTGGCCTGGTACCCCTGGTGACGCCGACATCGCAGATCGTGGGCGCCCAGGCCGTAAACGTGGCTCTCGACCGCAAGAAAGGCCAGCCGGACTACTCGAACTGCTCGAACCAGTTCATCTCGCTGGTCAAGGGCGAATACGGCCACACGCCGGTGGCCATCGACCCTGCCTTCCGCGAAAAAATCACGGGCAGCGCCGAGGAGAAGCCCTACGACGTGTCGACGTACAAGTCGCCGGACAATCCGACTCTTGATGAGTTCGGCGGCGTGAAGCTGGCCAAGAACACCGAGGAGGAGCTGCTGCTGGCTCTGCTGCCGACCGTAGCCAACGGCTTCCTGAAGCGTCGCCGCCAGGAGGAATTCGCAGCCACCGAGGCCGCCAAGCCCAAAGCCGAGGTAAAGGAAGAGCCCAAGGCGGCCGCCGAGCCGATCACCGGCCCGACCGTGAAGGCCCCGATGGGGGGCCGCGTGGTCGAGATCCGCGTAAAACCGGGCGACAAGATCAACAAGGGCGACGTGCTGATGGTGTACGAGGCCATGAAGATGGAGAACGACATCAACTCCGACATCGCCGGCACTGTGAAGCGCGTGCTTGTGGCTCCCGAACAGGTGGTGGGCACAGATGACGTGCTGGTCGAATTCGAATAAAAAACAACCGCAGACCGCGGACCGCTCGGCGGAACGCGGCTGCCGATAAATCGCAACGCCGGGCACGCCCTCAGAGGACATGTCCGGCGTCGCGCATAAAAATCCCCCCAAGAACGATGATAACTTTCCTGATCTGCCTGGCGGCGCTGATCACCGCCTATTTCACTTACGGCAAGTACCTCGAACGCCTTGCCGGGGCCGACAACTCGAACCTGACACCATGCAAGCGCATGGCCGACGGGGTCGACTATATAGAAATGCCGCGCTGGCGCGTGTTCCTGATCCAGCTGCTCAACATCGCTGGCACGGGACCGATCTTCGGCGCCATCCTCGGCGCGTGCTTCGGGCCGGTGGCATTTCTGTGGATCACACTGGGCGGCATATTCTTCGGCGCGATGCACGACTACCTGTCGGGCATGATGATCGTGCGCAGCGACGGGCGGTCGCTGCCCGAAGTGATCGGGCAGTACCTGGGTACGCCGATGCGGTCGCTGATCAGGTGGTTCTCGGTGGTGCTGATGATCCTCGTGGGGGCAGTGTTCATGACCAGCCCGGCCGAGCTGCTGGGCAATCTGGTGGAGGCGGTGCCGGTGTGGGCATGGGTGCTCGTGATACTGGCGTACTATATCGTCGCCACGGTGCTGCCTGTGGACAAGGTGATCGGAAAGTGCTATCCGGTGTTCGGTGCGGCGCTGATACTGATGGCGCTCGGGCTGCTGGGGGTAATCCTGTTCGAGGAGTACACCGTGCCGGAGCTGACCGATCTGCACAACTGCCACCACAACGCGGAAGCGTTCCCGATCGTGCCGACACTGTTCATCACCATAGCGTGCGGCGCGATCTCAGGCTTCCACGCCACACAGTCGCCGATGATGGCGCGGTGCGTGGGCGACGAACGCCAGTGCCGGTCGGTGTTCTACGGGGCGATGATCTCAGAAAGCATCATAGCGCTGATATGGGCGGCGATAGCGATGGCCTTCTTCGGCGGGGCCGACCTGCTGGGAACGGCACTCGAAGGGCACAGGAACAATCCGGCGTGGGCCGTGGACGTGATATCGCACACGACCCTTGGCCGCATAGGCAGCATCCTTGCCATCCTGGGCGTGGTGGCGGCGCCGGTCACTTCGGGCGACACAGCTTTCCGCTCGGCGCGTCTGATACTGAGCGACATGTTCCATTACGACCAGAAGCCGCTGCTCAACCGCTTCCTGGTGTGCATCCCGCTGTTCGTGATCGGCTACGGACTGACACTGATCGATTTCGCAATCATCTGGCGCTATTTCGCCTGGGCCAACCAGGCGCTCGCCACGGTGACGCTGTGGGCCATCTACGTGTGGCTCGTGCGCCGGAGGGCCAACTACTGGGTGGCGCTCGTGCCGGCGGTGGCGATGACGTTCATAATCAGCACGTATGTATTTATCTCGAACCAGTTCATGGGATTGCCGTCGCACACCCTGTGCTACGGACTGAGCGCGCTGACAACAGCGGCGGTGACGGCACTCGCGGTAATAAATTATCATAAATCGGACCGACTGCCACAATAAGTCGCGGAAAAATTACTATTTTTGTAGTCCAAAAGAGTAATCGGAGCGACAAATGAAGATATATTCGTCAGAGGAGATAGCGGCCATACGCCAATACACACTTAAGGCACAAGGGCTTAGCGAGCTGCAATTCATCGACCGTGTCGGTGAGTCGCTGTCGCTCGAGATCATCACGGGCATCATACCGGGACACCGGACCGTGATCTTCGCGGGCCCGGAACTCAACGGCGCCTATGCCCTGGCCACGGCCCGGTATCTTTGCCTGCAGGGCGTAAGGCCGGCGGTGTACCTGTTCAACATCGGCGGCAAGCGCATCACGGCCGAATGCGCGGCCCAGCGCGACGCCCTGGTCGAATCATGCGGCGCCGAGGTACTCCACGAAGTGACCGGCATACAGTTCTCGATGCCGAACCTCCAGGGCGAGGTGACGGTGATCGACGGCATATTCGGCACCGAACGCACCACACCGCTCAGCGGCGGCTACCAGAGCATCGTACGCTACATTAACGAGATGAAGCCGCGCATCATATCGATCGACGTGCCTTCGGGCATGCTCGTCGATTCGGTCGAGGGCATGATCAGCCGCAATATCATCCACGCGACACTGACGCTGGCCATCGGAACGGCACGGGTGGCTTTCTTCATGAAGGAGAATGCCGAACTGCTCGGAACGTGGAAGGTGGTGCCGGCGGATTTCAGTCCCAAAGCTCTCGACTCGGCACCATGGCGCTTCAGGCTGATGGAAAAGCAGGACATACGGCTGATGCTGCCGCAACGCGACCCGTTCGAATCGAAGGCCGACGGCGGCGACGCGTTCATCGTGGCCGGCAGCTACGGGATGCTGG
>CABRGT010000048.1 GCA_902470475.1 uncultured Porphyromonadaceae bacterium
GATGCCGTCGCGGTCCTTGCCGCCTGCCTGGGCGAAACCGGGCTGGCCACCGCCGCCGCCCTTGATGGCCTTGGCTGCCTCGCGCACGATGGCCGAAGCGTTGAGGCCGCCCTTGGCCACATCGTCGGTGAGCATCACCGTCAGCAGTGGCTTGCCCGAAATGTCGGATGTGGCGGCGATGAACGCCGTCGATTCGGGCGACGAGGCGCGCACGGCGAAGGCGATGCCCTTGACAACGTCGGGCAGGAACACGCCGCGCAGGCTCACCACGCGGATGCCGCTTTCGGTGACAGTCGCTGACTCGAGAGCCTTGGCGGCAAGAGTGCGGATGCGCTCGTTGAGGGCCTCCTCGGCCTTGCGGCGCAGGTCGGCGTTCTCCTCGAGAGTCTTCTTCAGGGCGCCGATCACGTCGGGTGTGTTGTTGAGCAGCGATGCGATGTCGTGCGCGGTGTTGATCACGAATTCAAGGGTGTCCTCGACGGCCGATGCCGTGATGGCCTCGATGCGGCGGATGCCGGCGGCGATCGAGCTTTCCGACACGATGTGGATCATGCCGATGTTGCCCGTGTTGGCCACGTGAGTGCCGCCGCACAGCTCGATGGAGTCGCCGTAGCGGATCACGCGCACCTCATCGCCGTACTTTTCTCCGAACAGGGCCATTGCACCCATTTCGCGGGCCTCGGCGATCGGCACACAGCGGTGCTCGTCGAGAGCGATGGCCTCGCGGACGCGCTTGTTGGCCAGGCGCTCCACGGCGCGCAGTTCCTCGGGAGTCACCTTCTGGAAGTGCGAGAAGTCGAAGCGCAGCGATTCGGGCGTCACAAGCGAGCCTTTCTGCTCCACGTGCGTGCCCAGCACGTCGCGCAGGGCCTGGTGGAGCAGGTGAGTGGCGGTGTGGTTGCACGAGATGGCGCGGCGTATGTCGGCGTTGACCGAGGCGCGGAAGGTGTCGGCCGGGGCTGCGGGCAGCTTCTTGGTCAGATGCACGCCCATGCCGTTCTCGCGCTTGGTGTCGTATATGTCGATCACCTCGCCGGTGACGGTGTCGGTCAGTGTGCCGCGGTCGCCGCTCTGTCCGCCCATTTCGGCGTAGAACGGGGTCTGGGCCAGCACGATCTGGTAGTATTCGTTGTTTTTCTGCTTGACGCGGCGGTAGCGCAGGATCTTGGTCTCTGTCTCAAGCGAGTCATAGCCCACGAACTGCTGCTCGCCTTCGTTGACGGTGATCCAGTCGGTGGCCTCGACGGCGGCGGCGCTGCGGGCGCGCTGCTTCTGGGCCTGCATTTCCTTGTCGAACTCGGCCTGGTCAAGTGTCATGCCCTTTTCCTTGAGAATCAGCTCGGTGAGGTCGAGCGGAAAGCCATAGGTGTCGTACAGCACGAAAGCCTGCTTGCCCGAGATGTGATCCAGGCCGGCGGCCTTGGCCTGTGCGATGGCGTCGTCGAGCAGGCGGATGCCGTTCTCGAGCGTGCGCAGGAAGGCGTCCTCCTCCTCCTTGATTACCTTCATGATCAGTTCGCGCTGGGCGGGCAGCTCGGGATAAGCCTCGCCCATGGATTCGATCAGCGTGTCCACCAGGCGGTACATGAATGCCGATTTCTGCTTCAGGAAGGTGTATGCGTAGCGCACTGCACGGCGCAGGATGCGGCGGATGACGTAGCCGGCCTTCGCGTTGGAGGGCAGCTGCGAGTCGGCGATCGAGAAGGCGATGGTGCGCACGTGGTCAGCGATGACGCGCATGGCCACATCCACGTCGGCATCCTTGCCGTAGGCCATGCCCGAAAGGTCGGAGATCTTGCCGATCAGCGGAGTGAACACGTCGGTGTCGTAGTTCGAGGTCTTGCCCTGCATGGCCATGCACAGGCGTTCGAATCCCATGCCCGTGTCGATGACGCGCGCGGGCAGCGGCTGCAGCGAGCCGTCGGCCAGGCGGTTGTACTGCATGAACACGAGGTTCCAGATCTCGATCACCTGCGGATGATCGTGGTTCACCATCTCGGCGCCGGGCACCGCCTGCCGCTCGCTTTCGGGGCGCAGGTCGATGTGGATCTCTGAGCAGGGGCCGCAGGGACCCGTGTCACCCATTTCCCAGAAGTTGTCATGCTTGTTGCCGTTGATGATGTGCGAGGCGGGCAGATGCTTCTCCCAGATGGCGGCCGCTTCGTTGTCGCGTTCGAGTCCTTCGGCGGGCGAACCTTCGAACACGGTGGCATAGAGCCGTTCCGGATCGAGCTTGAGCACGTCCACCAGATATTCCCACGCCCAGTCGATGGCTTCCTTCTTGAAGTAGTCGCCGAACGACCAGTTGCCGAGCATCTCGAACATGGTGTGATGATATGTGTCGTGGCCTACCTCCTCGAGGTCGTTGTGCTTGCCGCTGACGCGCAGACACTTCTGCGAGTCGGCCACACGCACGTATTTGGCCGCTTTGTTGCCTAAGATGATGTCCTTGAACTGGTTCATGCCCGCGTTGGTGAACATCAGCGTCGGGTCATCCTTGATTACCATCGGAGCCGAAGGCACGATGTGGTGGCCCTTCGACTCGAAAAAGTCTTTGAAAGACTTGCGTATTTCTTTAGCAGTCAACATATTGTGGTGTTGGTTTATTTGTAGCTTCCTTTGCCGGGCCGCAGCACGTCGATTTTGTGGCCCTAAAATCGTGCAAAATTACGCAAAAATCGCTAAATTTGCAAGTGATATCACGTTTCGGCGCCAGCCATGAGCCAGAAAGCATTCTACAGATACAATCCTGCGACGGAGCAGTACGAGCGCGTCTATCCCACGCGCCGCACCCGCCTGTGGTCGACCCTGCGGCAGTATGTCGTGGGTGCCGGAGTCGGGCTGATTGTGTTCACCGGAGCTTACGCGATACTTGATTTTCCCCGCGAGAAAGAGCTCCGCCAGGCCAACGCGCAGATGGAAATGCGTCTGGAGATGCTCGAGCGCCGCAGCGACGAGGCCCTCGCCGTGATGGAGGATATCGCTGCGCGCGACAACAACTTCTACCGCGTCATCATGCAGACCGATCCCCTTTCGGCCGGCGACCGGTTCGCGGGCCTCGAGCGGCAGCGCTACTACGAAAGTCTCGACTCGATGGCCGGGGTGGAACTCCTCCGCACCGTCACCGACAAGCTCGACCGCCTCGACCACATGCTCTACACACAGAGCAAGTCGTTCGACTACCTGCGCGAGCGCGCCTCGCATCAGAGCGACCGCCTCTCGCACGTGCCGGCCATCCAGCCTATCTCGTCGAAATACCTCAAGACCATGGCCTCGGGCTACGGATACCGCCGCGACCCCATCTACGGCACCACACGCTTCCACGCCGGCATGGATTTTTCCAGCGACATCGGCACACCTGTCTACGCCACCGGCGACGGCACCGTCAGCTACAGCGACTGGCGCAGCGGCTACGGAAACCTCATCGAGATCAACCACGGCTACAACTATACCACGCGCTACGGCCATCTGTCCGAAATACTCGTCCGCGACGGTCAGGCCGTGCGCCGCGGCGACCTCATCGGCAAGGTCGGCAATACCGGCAAGTCGACCGGTCCGCACCTCCACTACGAGGTCCGCTTCAAGGGTGAGCCGCAGAACCCCGTGAACTACTATTTTATGGATCTGACGCCTGAGCAGTACGACGAGATGATACGCCAGGCCGACAATGCCGCACACGTAATGGACTGACCATGAAAGACCTTGACAAAAAATTCTACAAAATCGGCGAAGTGGCCGAAATACTCGAGATCCCGCAGTCGACGCTTCGCTTCTGGGAGAAGAAATTCACCCTGATCAAGCCGCGGCGCAACGCAGGCGGCACCAGGTACTACACTCCCGATGATGTCGAGAAAATCCGCATGATCTACTTCCTTGTGCGCGACAAGGGGCTGCGCCTCGAGGCCGCCGAAGACCATCTGCGCAACAATTCGTCCGGTGTGTCGCGCCGCTTCGAGGCCGTGTCGCGTCTGCGCCGGGTCAAGGCCGAGCTGGAGACTATCCTCGAGGCGATCGAAGCCCGACGCCGTTCCGGAAATTGATTTCCTTCACCCCCTCTGTGCCATGCCGGAGGCGCTTCATGTGAAAACCGTGGCGTCCGCCTGTCACTTCACTTTTCCAGCTCCTCGAGATCGAGCGTGGCCAGTTCCCATACGCTCATGGCATTCTCAAGATCCTTGACAGCGGCGGCGTGCCGGTTGTAGATGTCGGGATCGGCTGCGGCCGCCGCGGGGTCGGCCAGCGTGTTCTCGATGTCCTTGACTGCCTGCTCCAGCTCGCCCACGCGCGCTTCGGCTTCCTCCACCTTGCGTCGCGCGCGCTTCACCATCTTGTCGCGTTCGCGCTGCTCGGCGTAGCTCAGGCGCGGAGCCGTCTTCGGAGCCTCCTTTTCAGTCTTTTCGGTTCCGGCCGCATTTTTCTGCGCGCTTTTAGGTTGCTGCTGCTTCGGCGCGGCAGGAGCCGGCGTGTTCTTTTCCAGCTCGCGGAGCGAGTCGATGCGCTTGCGTTCCAGGAAGTCGTAGATGCCGCCGAGATGCTCGCGCACCTGTCCGCCGCCGAACTCGTACACCTTCTCCACCAGGCCGTTGAGGAAGTCGCGGTCGTGGCTCACGAGGATCACCGTGCCGTCGAAGTCCCTGATGGCCTGTTTGAGCACGTCCTTGGTCTTGATGTCGAGGTGGTTGGTGGGCTCGTCGAGGATAAGCAGGTTGACGGGCTGCAGCAGCAGGCGTATCATCGCCAGGCGCGTACGTTCACCGCCCGACAGCACCTTCACTTTCTTCTCCGACGCCTCGCCTCCGAACATGAATGCGCCCAGTATGTCGCGTATCTTCGTGCGTATGTCGCCCACGGCCACGCGGTCGATGGTGTCGAACACCGTCACCTCGCCGTCGAGCAGCGATGCCTGGTTCTGGGCGAAATAGCCGATCTTCACGTTGTGTCCGATCTTGAGCGACCCCGTGAAGGGTATCTCGCCCATGATGCACTTCACCAGCGTCGACTTGCCCTCGCCGTTCTTTCCCACGAATGCCACCTTTTCGCCGCGGCGGATGGTGAAAGTGGCGCCGTCGAACACCTGATGGTCGCCGTAGGCCTTGCCTACGTTCTCGGCAATGACCGGGAAGTCGCCCGACCGCGGGGCAGGGGGGAAGCGCAGGCTGATGTGCGACGTGTCGATCTCGTCCACCTCGATGCGCTCGATCTTGGCCAGCTGTTTCATGCGGCTCTGCACCTGCACCGCCTTGGTGGCCTTGTAGCGGAAGCGCTCGATGAAGGCTTCGGTGTCGGCTATCTGCTTCTGCTGGTTGTTGTAGGCGCGCATCTGCTGCTCGAGCCGTTCGGCGCGCAGGGCCACGTAGCGCGTGTAGTTCACGTTGTAGTCGTAGATCTTGCCCAGCGAGATCTCGATGGTGCGGTGGGTCACGTTGTCGAGGAAGGCGCGGTCATGGCTCACCAGCACCACTGCCTTGGCCTTGGTGATCAGGAAGTTTTCGAGCCACTGTATCGACTCTATGTCGAGGTGGTTGGTCGGTTCGTCGAGCAGCAGCACGTCGGGACGCTGCAGCAGCAGCTTAGCCAGCTCGATGCGCATGCGCCACCCGCCGCTGAATTCCGACGTCTGGCGTCCGAAGTCGGCGCGTTCGAAGCCCAGGCCGAGCAGCGTCTTCTCGAGCTCGGCGCGGCAGTTGTCGGCCTGCGCCAGCGTCAGTTGCTCGGTGAGCGAAGTCATGTCGTCGATCAGCTTGTGGTAGGCGTCCGACTCGTAGTCGGTCCGTGCGGCCAGGTCGGCCGTCATCGCGTCGAGACGCTTCTGCATCTCGTCGATGTGCGCGAAGGCCTTGCCCACCTCCTGTTCCACGGTCAGCGTGTCGTTGGTGATCATGGTCTGCGGCAGATAGCCCACGGTCACACCCGCCGGCACGGCCACCGAGCCCGATGTCGGCTTCTGCAGCCCGGCTATGATCTTGAGCATCGTCGACTTGCCGGCGCCGTTCTTGCCCGTGAGGGCTATGCGGTCCTTGTCGTTGATCACATAGCTGACATTGTCGAACAGCGACCGCGCGCTGAATTCTACCGAAAGATTGTTGATTGAGATCATGACTTGTATTTTCGTAGCGAGCGGTCCGCCCCGTCGGTGGGGGCGGACCGCCTGTATGAAGTTTGTAATGTTATGCTATCATGTCGAGAATCACCTGCTTCACCTGCTCTGCGAGCTGCGCGGCGCCCTCCGTGGTGGAGGCTTCGGCGTAGACGCGGATGATGGGCTCGGTGTTGGAGCGGCGCAGGTGCACCCACTTGTCGGCGAAGTCGATCTTCACACCGTCGATGTCGGTGATCTTCTCGCCGGCGAATTTGGCCTTCACCTTTTCGAGCAGAGCGTCCACGTCGAGGTCCGGGGTAAGCTGCACCTTGGTCTTGTAGATGCTGTATTCGGGCAGTGCGGCGCGGATTTCCGAGGGCTTCCTGCCGCTCTTGGCCATCATCGTCAGGAACAGGGCCACGCCCACCAGGGCGTCGCGGCCGTAGTGGAGGGCCGGATAGATCACGCCGCCGTTGCCTTCGCCGCCGATGACAGCGCCCGTGCGCTTCATCTCCGTGGTGACGTTCACCTCGCCTACGGCCGAGGCCGAGTACTTGCATCCGTGGGCCTCCGTCACGTCGCGCAGGGCGCGGCTCGAGCTGAGGTTCGACACGGTCGCTCCGGGAGTGTGCGTCAGCACATAGTCGGCTATGGACACCAGGGTATATTCCTCGCCGAACATCTCGCCGCCGTCCTTGACGATGGCCAGGCGGTCCACGTCGGGGTCAACCACGAAGCCCACGTCGGCGCCGGTCTCCTTGACCAGCGCGGCTATGTCGGTGAGATTCTCGGGGATCGGTTCGGGTGTGTGGGCGAACTTGCCCGTGGCCTCGCAGTTGAGCTCGATCACGTTCTTCACGCCCAGGGCGTGCAGCAGCTGCGGGATGACGATGCCGCCTACGGAGTTCACCGCATCCACGGCCACCGTGAATCCGGCCGCCGCTATGGCGTCGCGGTCCACCAGGTCCAGGCCGAGCACCATGTCGATGTGGCGCCGGTTGTATGTGTCGTTCTCGTATATGTGTCCCAGTTCGGTCACTTCGGCGAAAGTGAACGATTCACTGTCGGCTATGCGGAGCACTTCCTTGCCTTCGGCGTCGCTGAGGAATTCGCCGCGTTCGTTGAGCAGCTTCAGCGCGTTCCACTGCAGCGGATTGTGCGAGGCCGTCAGTATCAGGCCGCCGCAGGCGTTTTCTTCGGTCACGGCGATCTCGGTGGTGGGAGTCGAGGCAAGGCCTATGTTCACTACGTCGAATCCCATGCCCGTGAGCGTGCCGCATACTATGTCGAGCACCATCTTGCCCGAGAGACGTGCGTCGCGGCCTACGACGATCGTGCGCGATGTCTTTGTTGTGGTCTTTGAGATAAAGGTGGCATACGCTGCCGTGAATTTGACAATGTCGAGCGGCGACAGGCCTTCGCCGGGGCGGCCGCCGATGGTGCCGCGTATGCCCGAAATTGATTTTATAAGAGCCATAGTTGTATAGAGTTGTTAGATTTTAGGTCTGAAGTATCGGATATTATACAGATAGGGTGTTACATACGACATTTCTCCCGGCATGCCCCACTGCGACTTGATGACGATGTTCACCACGCAGTCCACCGGCAGGTACGACAGAGGCTTCTGGATGCCGGGGCCGAAGTCGTACGACGAGCTTACCCGGTAGTTGTTGTAGCGGAACGACAGATTGCCGTTGAGCACGTCGTCGTTGCCTTCCGACACACTGAACTCGCCGTCGTCGTACGACGCTATGTTGTAGCGCGTGAAGCGGAAATATATCTGCTCGTCCTGCTTCACCATGTTGCCGGGTGTGCCCGGATCGATCACCTGCATGTAGAGCATGCCGTCCTCGTCCAGCCGGTAGTAGGGAGCGTCGGCGCCCCATTCGAACACCGAGTCGGCCGGCACCTCGTTGATCACGTGCTGGTCGGCCAGGAAGCGGTTGACGTTGGCGTTCTCCGTGTTGAGCAGCTTGGCGTATGAGCGGTCGTCGCCGCACGAGATTGCGGCGGCAGCCGATAATGTCATCAGCAGCGCCAGGGCCAGGTTGTGGTATATCTTTTTCATTGATGCGTTGTTATCTGTTTGCTAAGTAGAGCTTCTTGTTTGTCTCGAGCAGCGAGCGGAAGAGGGCCGCCGCCTGTTCGAGCGTGCCTGTGAACTCGCCTCCCGCGGCGTTGCGGTGGCCGCCGCCTCCGAAGTGCTCGTGACACAGCTCGTTGACCGGAAAGTCGCCCAGCGAGCGCATCGACACCTTTACGTAGCCATCCTCCTCGCGCAGGTAGCAGGAATAGACCACGTCGGGGATCGCCAGCGGCCGGTTGACCAGGCCCTCGGTATCGCCCTTGACGTAGTGGAAGCGGTTGAGTTCCTCGCGCGACAGGGTGATGAGCGCCGCGCCGGCCTCGGGAAACACCTCCATCTTTTCCAGCAGGGCATATGAGTTGAGGCGCAGGCTGTTCTCGCTGTGGGTCTCGAACTGCCGGCGGTATATCTGCTCGACGCTGGCGCCGAGTTTCATCAGCTCGGCCACGACTATGTGTATCTCCGGATCGGATGCGTTGTACGAGAAGTTGCCCGTATCGGTCATCATGCCCGTCAGCAGGCATTCGGCGGCTGCCTTGTCGATCATGCCGAACAGCTCCAGGCCGCACAGCACGCGGAACAGCAGGTAGCACGTCGACGACATCTCCGGCCGCGATATGGTCACGGTCGCGAAGTCGGCCGGGTGCAGATGATGGTCGATCATCACCTTGGGGGCTGTCGCCTTGGCCACTTCCGGACCCAGGGCGCCGATGCGGCCCGGTTCGTTGAAGTCGACGCAGACGATCAGGTCGGCGTCGGCGATGAGTTTGCGGGCGAAGTCTGGATAGCGCGTGGCGTCCGTGGCATCTTTCGCGCCGGGCATCTTGCGCAGCAGCGGCGGCAGCATGTCCGGAAGTATCACGCGCACGTCCTTGCCCAGATGCCCCAGCACATGCATCAGCGCCAGCGACGAGCCGGCGGCATCGCCGTCCGGGGCGCTGTGGGTCACTACCACAATGCGTTCGCTGTCGTTCAGCAGCGAACGCAGCGACTTCAGTTTGCGGTCTTCGTGCAGGCTCGATATCATACGTCTACATTATTATCCCGCAAAGGTAATATAAATTCTCGAATCTTCCCTGTCTTTTAATATTTATTCACCAATCCCGTTCCGACGCGTCAAGGCCGCGCCTTTGCGGGGCGCGGCCTTGTGCGGGGTTATGAAGGAGATGCGTTATTTGGTGCCTTCCTCGAGGGTGCAGATGCTCACGCGGTTCCAGGATTCCTCCTCGAACATCTCGCCGATGCCTTCGCCTTCGGCCACGATGCGCGATTCGGCTATGCCGTATTTCTTCACGAGTGCGTTCTTGACGGCTTCGGCGCGGTTCTTGGCGAGCTTCACGTTGAAGTCATAGTTGCCGTCCTTCGATGCGTAGCCCTTGATCACGACTTTCGAATTCGGATGACTCTTCATGTAGTCGGCGATCATGGTCACGTTGGGCATCTGGTCGGCGGTGATTGTCGACGAACCGATGCGGAAGAATACGAAGCGTACGGAGTTGTACTTGTTGTCGACCTCGCGGACAACCTGCGGAGCCTTGTTCTCGCAGGCGCGCAGCTGGGCGGCAAGCGTGTCGTTGCGGGTCTGCAGGGCGTTGATGTCGGCATTGGCGTCGGCGAGCTGCCCGCGCAGCGAGTTCACCTGTGCGTTGAGGCTGTTGACCTCGCCCTGGTCATACGGACGCACGCACGTGAAGCCGTCGCCGAAGCGGTATGTGACGCCCGCCAGCAGGTTGAAGGTGGCGTTGTTGATGTTGTAGCCCACGTTGCTGTTGTCGAAGTCGCCGCCCATGTTCCAGGCGATCGACGGCTTCACGGCTACCGTCACATGTTCGGTCACGTTGAAGTTGAAGTTTAGCCCTACTTTGGTCGAGAAGTAGTTCCAGTCGGGTACGCCGCCGGTCTGATAGTAGTGGCCCCATCCGGCGCCGACCACGGCCTCGATCGTGAACGGACGCATCGCGCAGTGATAGCCGTCGAAGAGATTGAACAGGTCTACCGTGCCGTACGCGCCTACGTACGAATTGTCGAACGCCGTCGAGCTGTGTGTCATTCCGCGCCACGACGAAGTGTTCACGCCGAAGAGTCCTTCCACGCCCAGGCCGAAGGTCGGAGTGATCTGTTTGCCGATGTGCAGGCCCGTGGCACCGCGCATCGAGCCGAAGAATGCCTGCCCGTGCATGGGCGTCATCACGCCGCCGTCGAGGCCGATGTAGATGTTGTCGAATAGTTTGGGTTGCTCGATATCCTGAGCCGCTGCGATTGTTGTGCCGGTCAGCGTCAGAGCTATCACGGCAAGAATGTTCTTTTTCATAAACAATTGATACGTTTTTTACAGTTACTTTCCGCAGGACTTCCCTGCGGAAGTGAAAAAGAGGTTTTGTTAAGTTTCAGTTTTATGTTTTATTGTCAGGTGGTTTTCTCTCGTTATCGGCGTTTGTTCCCGATTGTATATTATAAACGGAATACCCGCGCAAATGTTCAGAATCCCTTCCGCGCGTCGGACGGTCTCGAAAAAAATCTGCGCCATGGTGTAATTTATCGCGTTTTTTTGCGTCTTATATTAGAAATGTATTGTTCCTCATGATGCAGAACACAGAAATATATATCATCACATAATATAATGAATTACCCGCTTATCACTCTTGTGGCGGCCGCCCTGGCTGCCACTACGGCCACTGCGGCCCGCGCCGACGAGGCACCGCTGTGGCTCCGCAATGTGGCGCTGTCGCCCGACGGCTCCACGATCGCCTTTACCTACAAGGGCGACATTTTCACCGTTCCCTCCGCAGGCGGCCGTGCACGGCAGCTGACCACCGACCGCGGCTACGACACTGCGCCGGCATGGAGTCCCGACGGCACGCAGATCGCCTTCACCAGCGACCGCGCCGGATCGGCCGACGTATTCGTCATGCCCGCCGCCGGTGGCACGCCCCGCCGTCTCACAACAAACAATGGCTCCGAGACCGTCCTTGGCTGGCTCAATGACTCCACCGTGATCTTCTCGGCCGGCATCATCCCGGCCCGCGAGGCTGCCCAGGGCGCCTTTGCATCGCAGGTCTACACCGTCGGCACCCGCGGCGGTCGCCCTGCCATGCTCTCGACCATCCCGATGCAGGCTCTGAGTGTCGCCCCCGACGGCCGCATCCTCTATCAGGACCGCAAAGGCTACGAGAACGCCTACCGCAAGCACGAGATGTCGTCGAGCACCGGCGACATATGGCTCCGCGACGGCGGCGAATACACTCAGCTCACCACTTTCGGCGGCAACGACCAGAATCCCGTCTGGACCGGAGCCGACTCATTCATGTATCTGAGCGAGGAGGACGGCACTCTCAACGTCTACTCCCGCCGCCTCTCCGATACCGCCCCGAAGCAGCTCACACGCTTCGAAAAGCATCCTGTGCGCTCCCTGTCGGCCACTCCCGACGGCTCGCTGCTCGCATTCAGCTGGAACGGCGAGATCTACACCGCCCGTCCCGGCGCTGAGCCCGTCAAGGTCGCCGTCAGCATCGTCACCGACGACTACGACCTCGACCACGTCCGGCAGACCCGTACCTCCGGCGCCACGGCCATGGCCGTCAGCCCCGACGGCAAGGAAGTCGCATTCGTCATCCGCGGCGACGTCTACGTCACATCCGTCGAATACGCCACCACAAAGCGGATAACCGACACCCCCGGACAGGAACGCAACATAAGCTTCAGCGCCGACGGCCGCACCCTCGTCTACGACAGCGAGCGCGACGGCAAGTGGCAGCTCTTCACCACAACCATTAAGAATCCCGACGAAAAGTCGTTCACCTACGCCACCGATCTCGTCGAGGAGCCTCTCTATAGCTGCGCTACCGCAGCCCAGCAGCCTGTCTACAGCCCCGACGGCTCTAAGATCGCTTTCCTCGAGAACCGCACCGAGATCCGCGTCATCGACCCCGTGACCAAGGCCGTCAACACCGCTCTTGACGGCAAGTACAACTATTCGTACAGCGACGGCGACGTCGCCTTCGAATGGAGCCCCGACTCGAAGCGCCTCCTCGCCGGATACATCGGCGAAGGTGGCTGGAACAACTCCGACATCGCCATGTTCAATGCCGACGGCACCGGCCTGGTAGATCTCACCGAGAGCGGCTACTCCGACGGCAATCCCCGCTGGGCCCTCGACGGACAGGCCATTACATGGGAGACCGGACGCTACGGCATGAAGTCGCACGGCTCGTGGGGCAATCAGTCCGACATCATGGTCATGGCCCTCACCCCCGAGGCCTATGACCGGCTGCACATGACCGAAGAGGAGGCCGAGCTCGCCAAGGCCAAGGACTCGGAGACCTCCGACGATGCCGACAAGGATAAGGACAAAGGCAAGAACAAGGATAAAAACAAGGACAGGAACAAGGAAGCCGACAAGCCCGCCACGCCGCCATTCGATCTTGCCGGCCGCGACATGCGCGTCGACCGCATCACGCCCGTGTCGGCCATTCTGGGCGACTATTTCCTGGCCCCCGACGGCTCGAAACTCTACTATGTGGCCGTCGATCCCGCCGGCGACGCCAACCTGATGGTTTACGATCTCCGCGAGGAGGAATCGAAAGTGCTTTCGAAAGGTGTCCGCGGCTCCATCGTCCCCGACCGCAAGGGCGAGAACATCTTCGTCATCTCATCCAAGGGTATGTCTAAGATCGGCCTTGCCGGCGGCACGGTCGAACCCATCGCTTTCGAAGCACCCTACGACCGCCATCCATCGCTCGAGCGCCGGTATATCTTCGACCACATGCTCTCGCAGGTCCGCGACAAGTTCTACGACAAGGACCTTCACGGCGTCGACTGGGAAGGCTACGGCGAAGCCTACCGCCGCTTCCTGCCTTACATCAACAACAACTACGACTTCGCCATCCTCCTGAGCGAGATCCTCGGCGAGCTCAATGCCTCGCACACCGGCGGCCGCTACTATCCCGGCAGTGCCCACTCCACGGCCACACTCGCCGCATTCTACGATCCCGCCTACACCGGCGAGGGTCTCAAGGTCGCCGAGGTCATTGCCGGCGGTCCGCTTTCGACAGCCAAAGCCGGAGTCAAGACCGGCGACATCATCCTTGCCATCGACGGTTGCGCGATCGCTCCCGGCGCCGACTATTATCCCATGCTCACCGACAAGGTCGGCGAGCGTGTCCGCCTCACCGTCCGTTCGGCGGCCGACGGATCGGAGCGCAGCATCGAGGTCCGGCCCATCTCGGCCGGTGCCGAGCGCGACCTGCTCTACCGCCGCTGGGTGCGTCGCAACCAGGCCATGGTCGACTCCCTTTCGGGCGGCCGCATAGCCTACGTTCATGTCGAAGGCATGGACTCCCCGAGTTTCCGCACCGTCTACTCCGAGCTCCTCGGCAAGTACCGCAACCGTGAGGCCGTCATCGTCGACACCCGCTGGAACGGCGGCGGTTGGCTCCACAACGACCTCGCCCAGCTTCTTGGAGGCAAGGAATACGTCCGCTTCGTACCGCGCGGCCAGTACATCGGCTCCGAACCCTTCTCGCAGTGGACCAAACCCTCAGTGATGCTTGTCAATGAGTCGAACTACAGCGATGCCCACGGCTCGCCATTCGTCTATCAGACCCTTGGCATCGGCGATGTGGTCGGTGCACCCGTTCCCGGCACCATGACGGCCGTCTGGTGGGAAAACCAGATCGACCCCTCCATCGTCTTCGGCATTCCGCAGGTCACCTCCATCGACATGCAGGGTAACATCCTCGAGAACCATCAGCTCACCCCCGACGTCGTCATCTACAACGCCCCCGCCGAAGTAGCCGCCGGCATCGACAACCAGATCGTCAAATCCGTCGAACACCTCCTCCGCCGCCTCGACGCCCGGAACTGACCGAACCCCGGGGCAATCGCCGAAGGCGCTCTGCAAATCAGAGACAGCAGACGTCTCGCCTGCGCCCCTGCACCAGCCTATAAACACAATGAATCCCGCCGAAAGCGGGATTCATTGTGTTTATATCAGCGGTCAATACAGCCGGATCAGAGGCAGTGCGGCCGCCACATCCGTATCGCCCAGCAAGTCGGCGCATGTCAGCCATACGATGAGAAGAATTATCAGGACTGCTGCCCCTATAGC
>CABRGT010000049.1 GCA_902470475.1 uncultured Porphyromonadaceae bacterium
GTGACCGTGGTGATGGCCGGACGTCCGCTGGCCATTCCCGAGGTGGCCGCGCAGAGCGCCGCGACGGTCTACTCGTTCCACCCCGGCACGATGGGCGGTCCGGCACTGGCCAACGTGCTCAGCGGCAAGGTAGCACCCGGCGGCAAACTCCCGGTGAGCCTTCCGCGCATGAGCGGTCAGGAACCCCTGTACTACTCGCGCAAGAACACTGGCCGTCCGGTCGAGCAGATGACGCTGATCGATGACATACCTCTCGAAGCAGGCCAGACATCGACGGGCTGCACCTCGTTCTTCCTCGACGCCGGTTATCAGCCGCTGTTCCCCTTCGGCCACGGACTGTCGTACACCACATTCGAGTACGGTACGCCGATGCTCAGTGCCGGCGAGATGAAAGCCGACGGCACGCTCACCGTCACCTGCCGCGTGACCAACACCGGCGACCGCGCCGGCAGCGATGTGGCCCAGCTCTACATCCGCGACCTGGTGGCCTCGCGCGTGCAGCCGCTGAAGGTGATGAAGGCTTTTGAGAAATTCACCCTTGCTCCGGGCGAGAGCCGCGACGTCACCTTCACGCTCGCCGCCTCCGACCTGGGCTTCCACGACGAGACCGGCGCCTACACCGTGGAGCCGGGCGACTTCCACCTGTGGGTCGACAACACTTCGGCCACGACTACCGAACCCGTATCATTCAAAATCACGAAATAAATGAAAAAGTCTGCTTTATATATCTTTGCCGCAGCTGCTCTGCTGGCCACGGTCCAGACCGAAGCCCGCAGCAGCAAGCGCGGTGTCAGCGAAAACCAGTTCGCACTGGCCACGCAGCTCGAGATCCTCAGCCCGGGAGTCAGCTGGTACTACAACTGGGGCAACACCCCCGGCAAGGGCTACCAGAGCCAGGTCGAGAACTACGAAGGCATTGAGTTCGTGCCCATGTGCTGGAACGCCAACTACAATGCCGATGCCATCCGCACCTATGTAAAGGCGCATCCGGGCTGCAAGTATCTCCTGGGTTTCAACGAACCCAACTTCACGGCCCAGGCCAACATGACGCCCGCCGTGGCCGCCCAGCAGTGGACAGCCGTCAAGGCTCTGGCCGACGAGCTTGGCCTTGAGCTGGTGGCTCCGGCACTGAACTATTCGCCCAATCCGCCCTACACCGATCCGGTACCCTGGATGGACGAATTCGTGGCGCTGGTCGGTCTGGACGCATTCGACTATGTGGCCGTGCACAACTACGGCGGCCTGGGCGTGATGAAGTCGCTGGCCACCACCTTCCACGAAAAGTACGGCAAGCCCGTGTGGGTGACCGAATTCTGCCTGTGGCCCAATGAGGGTCAGGCTGACTCGCGCGTGGAACCCGCCGCGCAGATAGCCTCGATGATCGAGAGCGTGCAGTGGCTCGAGCAGACTCCGTGGATCTACCGCTACGCCTGGTTCAAACCCGTGGGCAAGCATGAGAACACGCCCACCTCGGGCTCGCCCTGCTACGGGCTGATCGTCACCGAGAACGGCCTGGGCGAGCGCCATCTGTCGCCTCAGGGCTATGTCTACACCTACATGAGCGACTTCGACCTCGACCGCTGGAACCCGACCGCCACAGATCTGGCAGCCGCCGACTATGTCGACCAGTCGATCCTCGGTCTGGGCCAGGGCAACAATCCCGACTGTCCGCTGCCTATCGAAATCACTGAGTTCAACGCCGGCGCGTATGTCGACTATCAGTTCGACGTTCCGGCCGACGGCGAGTATGTGCTGACGCTTACCGTCAGCGGCGAGGGCGAGCCCGTGCGCTTTGATCCGTCGCTGGGTGTGTCGCTTGTCGACGGCGATGCCGTCACGGTCCTCGCGGAGCCATCCGTATTCACCATTTCGGGCAACGACGCCGTCTACACCACTCATTCGTTTGACCTCACCCTCAAGGCCGGCCACCGCCGCCTCCGTCTCTTCGACGGGCGCCAGTATCAGCCCAGCGGCATCCGCATCTCTACGGTACGCCTCGATGCCAGGAACGGCGTGGAGGACATTCTGGCCGAGACCGACGGCGCAGCGGCCGACACAGCCGTGTATACTGTCGACGGGCGCCGCGTCGATCCCGCCGCAGGCCTGGCCCCCGGCATCTATATCCGTGCAGGCAAGAAATTTATTGTGAAGTAACATGCGCCGCACCTTCCTCATAACCATCATTTCACTGACCGCAGCCGCGGCTCTGCCGGCCCAGGAGCCGGTAGCCGTGGGCCGCGGCTCATATGCGGCCTATCCTCCCACCTACAAGAGCCGGACCGACGCCCACGACGGATCGTGGGCCACGATGCTCGAGACGAGCCGCCTCTATCTCGATGAGAAACCCTCCACGCCCATTCCGACCAACGACTGGTGGACGGACCTGCTCCACAGCCGCTATGCCAATGCGCTGTGGAGCCTGCCGACGCTCGTGAAGCCCTCGGCCGAGGGCGTGGCCGTGCACTATCCGACCTACTGGATCGAGAACGGCACCGAAGTCAAAAGCCGCACGTCGCTGACAGTCGGCGCCGAGTCGTTCACCGCCACCGAGGCCATAGCGGCCGACTGGCACGACTGGGACGTGGTGATGCGTCTGCCCGGCCGCCGCGGCGGCGAGATGCGCGTCACGCTCGCCCACGGCATGCCCTTCACGTGGTTCGAGTTCACCGGACTGAATCCTGCGGTGAAGTTCTCGGCCACTCCCGTGTTCTACAACGCCTACGGCGAGGAAATATCCGCCGCTGACCTGGCCCTGCGCCACGACACGGCGCTGGGCGTAGTGCTCGGCGACGACGCCTACGGCCTCTATCTGCCCGAAGGCGCCCGCCTGAGCTACGTCGACGGCACACTCCGCATAGAGCAGGCCGCCTGGCTGTCCGTGGGTCTGCTGCCTTCGGCCGCCGAGACCGGCTCCTTTGCCGAGTGGGCCTGCAGCGTGCCCCGCTCCACCGAGGTGAGCTGGAGCTACGACGAGGCCCGCGCGCTGCTGTCGACCGTATGGACCGTCGAGGCCGAGAACCTTGCCCGTCCGGGCGCTCCCGCCCCGGTGCTGCAGGGCTTTCTGCCGCATGCCTACAAGCATGCCGCCGATACCGACATCCAGTACACCGGCTACGACTACCTGTCGCCGCGAGGGCGCCTGCGCATGGCCGCCTCCGACGGCAACACCTTCAGCTACTCGATGCGCTTCCCGGGCATCATGCCGCAGTACGCCGCTCCTGCGGCAGGCACCGGAGAGCATGCTTTCGATCCGGCGCGCCTGCGTGAGCTCACGCAGCGCTATGCCGCCGAGGGCGACTTCGGAGCCGACACCTACTGGGGCGGCAAGGGCCTGATACAAATGGCCATGAACATGACGTTCGCGCTCGAGACCGGCGACACCGAGACTTACGAGACCTCGCGCCGCCGCCTGCGCTCGGTCATGGAGAACTGGCTGACCTATACCCCCGGCGAGGACCGCTACTTCTTCGCCTACTACCCGCGCTGGGGCAGCCTCGTGGGCTATGAATACTCCTACGACAGCGACCGCTTCAACGACCATCACTTCCACTACGGCTATATGCTCTATGCCGGAGCACTGCTGTGTCTCAACGATCCCGACTTCCGCGCCGGCTACGGCGAGATGCTGAAGCTCGTGGCCAAGGATTTCGCCAACTGGGACCGCACCGACACGCGCTTCCCCATGTTCCGTACCCTCGATCCCTGGGTGGGCCACTCCTACGCCGGCGGCCTTGGCGACGGCGCCAATGACAACGGCAACGGCCAGGAATCATCGTCCGAGGCCATGCAAGGCTGGGGCGGCGTATATCTGCTGGGCGTGGCCCTGGGCGACGACGCCATGCGCGACGCCGGCATCTACGGCTGGCTCACCGAGAGCAACGGCGTGGCCGAATACTGGTTCGACCGCGACCATATCTATCCCGGCCGCGAGCACAACTACGACTACACCCTCTACGAGCATCCCTACAACACCAACATCACGTCGAAAGGCATCGGATGGTGGACCTGGTTCTCCGGCGATCCGCTGTGGATGCACTCCATCCAGTGGATGCCCGTATCGCCGTGTCTCAACTATCTGTCGGCTGATCTCGATTTCGTGAAATGGGACTACGAGACCATGGAGAAGGGTACGGCCTATGACTGGTTCGAGACACGCCAGCGCGGCGAGGAGACACTCGAACCGCTGGCACGCCAGTCGGTGGGCAATGTGGTGCTCAGCTATCTCGAGCGCTACGATCCGCAGCGTGCGGCCGCGATCTTCGACCAGGCCTGGGACGCCGATATGCCCCTGGCCCGTAGCATCGACACCGGCCACATATCGTACTATGTGATCCACAGCCATCTGACGCACGGCGACCCCGACTACACCGTATATGCCTCGATTCCGACCGCCAACGCCTACCGACGCGCCGACGGCACCATGACGTACATGGCCTATAATCCCGGATCGGCCGAGCGCACCGTCAGCTTCTACCGCGACGGCGAGTTGCTGCGCACAGTGCGCGTACCCGCCGGGCGTCGCGTCGTCTGCTTCACGGACGAGGCCCGGCCCGCTTCCGTCGAACTTGCATGCTCCGCAGGCCGTTATGTGGCCGCCGGAGGGTCGGCCGACATCACAGCCCGGGTGCTCGACACTTATGGCGCCACTTGGACGGGCGACCTGCGCCCCGTGCTGAGTGTCGCCTCCGGTGCGCCTGTCGCCATTGATGCTTCCGGCCGCCTCACAGTGGCCGCCACGGCCGCCACAGGCACCGAAATCAAAGTCACGGCAACGGCCGACGGCCTTGCCGCCGCCGACCTTACCCTTACGGTGGGCGAACAGCCGCGCGCAGAGCGCGCCTCGATAACTCCGGCAGTCGAATATGCCGAAGTCGGTGCGCCGCTGGCATTCGAAGCCGTCATCACCGCCGCCGACGGCAGTATCTTCGAGGCCGAAGCCTGGTCGGTGACCGATGCCTCGGGCGCCGAAGTGGCCGACGGTCCGGCGTTCACGCCCTCACGCCCCGGCAAGTACACCGTCAGCGTCACGGCCGACGGCCGCGCATTCTCCCACACCTTCATGGTGACGCCGCCGCTCCCCGATCTGGCCGCCGGCCGCCCGGCAGTATCTTCGGGCGAGGAAAATGCCGGATGCCTGACCTCCAACGCCACCGACGGCGACCACTCCAACCGCTGGGGCTCGCAGCACACCGACGACCAGTGGATCTACGTCGACCTGGGCGCAGAGTGTCTGATCACCCGCACCGTGATCGACTGGGAAGCCGCCTACGCCGCATCATATGCCATAGAGGTGGCGCCCGACGGCGCTCCCACGGCACCCTTTACCGGCACCTATGCCGACGGGCAGCGCACAATACAGGCCGTCACCGGCTGGACCGAGGTCAAGACCGTAGCCGGAATCTCGCAGAGCGGCACCGACGAGCAGACACTGTCGGCCACAGGCCGCTATCTGCGCATCCGCGGCATCCGCCGCGGCACCGCCTACGGCTATTCGCTCCACGAGCTTGAAGTGCACGGCATTCCGGCCGGCGCTACCGCCGCCGACGTGATCGGCATCGATGTCGACGTCCCCGCGCTGGTCGACGAAGGACATCCCTACACATTCAACGCCGTGGCATGGACGCTCGGCGGCGAGAGCACTCCGGCCGACGCCGCCTGGACCTCGAGCATGGAAGGAGCGTTCGACGGCAACGTGTTCACCGCCCCGACCTATGGCCAGGCTACCATAACGGCCACCACTCCCGAAGGCTACACGGCCACGGCCCGCACCATGGTGTGCGAGTCGGTCAAGATGTCGGGTGTCACCGTCGAGCCGGCTTACACACAGATAATCCTGGGCCAGACGGCCTCGCTTGAAGTCACGGCCAACAACCAGTTCGGCGGCATGTGGCAGGGTGAGTTCGCCGACCCCGAGATATATGAGATCAGCGATCCGCAGCAGCCGGTGCGTGCCACGGGTGTCGGCTATGCCGGCGGCGTGTTCAGCGCCGAGGCTCCGGGATGCTACCGCCTCGACTTCCCCGGCGGCGCGCAGGCCACCGTAGATGTCGTGGCACTCGAGAAGGCCAATCTGGCCCTGGGCAAGAGCGCCACGGCCACTTCGGTGCGCGACGGCAACCATGCATCGCTCGCCACCGACGGCAACAGCCAGACACGCTGGGAGAGCGAATGGTCCGACGGCCATTCGATTACGGTCGACCTTGAGGAAGCATTCGTGATCAACCGTGCCGTCATAGACTGGGAAGGCGCCTATGCCACCGTCTACAGCCTGCACGCCAGCCTCGACGGCGAGGGCTGGACCGAACTGTGGAACACTGCCGACGGCCGCGGCGGCCTCGTCGAGGCCTCGTTTGAACCCACGCCGGCCCGCTACGTGAAGCTCCAGTGCGACAAGCGCGGCACCGGCTACGGCAACAGTATCCACGAACTTGAGGTCTACGGCCTGTCGCGCTACGGCAGCTCGGCCGAGAGCAATCTGACCGACGGCGACGACACGCCCGTCGACGTCTATACGCTGCAGGGATTCCCGCTGCGTCGCGGAGTCAGCCGCGCCACGGCTCTCGACGGCCTGCCTGCCGGACTCTACATCGTGGGCGACCGTAAGATAGCAAAAAGCAATTAACCTAAATATTACTTACTAACCAATCAAAATTCAATGAAGAAACTATTACTTTCGGCTTTGATGTGTGTACTGGCTTTGGGTGCCTACGCTGCCGATAATCTTCTTGCAGGCAAGCCCGTCTATCTGCTGGGCGAAGCCAAGACCTGGGCGAAAGCCGACGGTACAACTTACACTATGAATGTTGACGATCTTAAGAAAGTCACCAATGATCCTGCCAATACTGCCAACATTTATCTTTTCCCTGAAGGCGGTTATGAAACGGACGATAACAAGGCCGTCGGCATTCAGGCCTTCTATGTAGACATGCAGACCAGCTGCAAGATTGAGTCGGTTTATACAACCTGGGAAGGGGCTGCAGCAGACAGCTATATGATTTATGTCACCGACGAAGAGCCTGCTATATCTATCCTTGACACAGATCCTGTATACTCTGTCAGTGGTTTAGGTCAATTTACAGAGAATACCGCTGAATTCACAGCCGAAGGCCGTTATCTGGTTTTCGTTCCGACCAACGCCACTAATTATGGCTGGGGCGTTAAGATCCGCAGCATCCAGGCGACCGGCTTCGATCCGACACCCAAAATCAATCTTACAGCGGAAGTTAGCAACGTCACTGCCCATACGGCTGATATTACGTATAGTTTAGATCTTGCCAATATTACTGAAGATAAGGTTAAGGTTTACCTCGGCGAGCAGGTAATCGCCAGTCCTTACACACTCACCGATCTGAACCATTGGACTGAATACAACTACACACTTAAGGCTGTGGCTGAATATGAGGGTCAGAAGATCGAAAGTAATGAGGTTAAGGTTACATTCACCACACTGCGCGATGAAACGCAGGGCCTTGTCTGGAATGGCCTCGCCGACGGCATGATCAGCAATGCTTACTATGAGGGCGAGGACGAATCAATGCGCCGCAGCCTGCCCGTCAGCATTGAAGTGGTAGCCGTCTATAATACTGATAAGACTATGACTTTTACTGCCACGCTTAAATCAGCAAAGGCGATCGCAGGCGTTAACGGTATGCAGATAGTAGCTGTAAGCGATCCCCGTGGCGATAACCAGCCTGACCACGCAGCCATGACACCGGCAGAAAACGGCTCATATACTTTCACTACGGAAGGTACATATGAGGATGGCGCCCGCATGGCCTGGTTTAACTTCGCTCCGACTTTTGAAGGAGGCGTTTTCAATGCCGTCTCGTTCCCCGGCGAACTCTATTACGTCGGCAATACTCAAGCACCTGTGACTGTCGGCGAACCGACTTCTCTTGAACTGGCAGTCGGTCGTATCAACCGTGTGGGCCAGTCGATGGCAGTCAGTGCTGTCGCCAAGGATGCCGCCGGTCACTACGTGTTCGACACCCCGGTGGAAATGATTGTCGACAACGACAATTTCAGCGTTGAAGGTTTTGTACTTACCGCCAATGAGCGTGGCACAGCGACTCTTACGGCCCGTTCAGGCAATCTCACCAAGACGGCCGGTCTGATCTGCGCCATGACTTCGGAAGCCATCAAGCTCGAGCGCGCCAACGCCTATGCAAGCAGCGCGATGGACGACATCAGCAAGTGCTTTGACGGAAACGAAGGTACTGAGGGTGTCTGGAACTGTGCCGAGACTGAAGAGCACTGGCTCGTGTTCGAACTGGACGGCATCCACGACATCCAGGGCGTAGAGTTAATCTGGGAAGGTGCCATGGCCCGGGAGTACACTCTGACCCTGTCGCAGCAGCCTGTGATCAATGCTCCGGCAGCCCGCGCGCAGGCCAACGGTGCAGAACCTTCGAACCATGTGTTTACCGTGACCGATGGTGCCAATTCCGCCGACGCTACCTACCGCATGCACACTCTCGCCAGCGGTTACAATGCCAAATACATCACCCTTCAGACGCAGAAGGCCGTAAATGCAGGGTGGGGCGTCAAGCTCAAGGAAATGAACGTGTACGGCGCGCTCGAACCCAGCGGTGTGGCTGATGTGGCTGTCGACGCCGAAAGCGCGGTTGAATATTACAACCTGCAGGGTGTGCACATCGAGGGCGAACTCGCTCCGGGCCTCTACATCCGTCGCCAGGGCAACACCGCCTCGAAGATCCTCGTAAAGTAAATCCCGATTTACAATAAAAACACCCGGCGGCCACGCTAAAATAGGGTCGCCGGGTTTACCGGCTTTTATTGACATACCAAACCAATCTTTAATAAATCATGAAAAAATTATTACTTACAGCAGCTGCCACGATGGCAGTGCTGAGCGCTTCGGCGGCCGACTATACCGTGTATCAGAACGGTACATTGGCTCCGAGTGTCAACGCCAACTCGTGGTGGAACTGCCCCACGAACGCCTCTGCCGCAAATCCCGCCGGCGAAGGCACCGTGTTCGAACTGACCCATGGCGATTATCTCGACGGAAACTTCTGCATGGGCTTCCAGACAGCCGACGACGGCAACACCATCTCGGGTCCGCTGCATTCGGCCGACTTATCGTTCAAGTACTACGCCACCACTCCCTGCAAGGTGACCGTCCAGCTCGGAGGCGCGGCCAACGCGCAGCAGGTGATCACTGTCGGCGAGGCCGACGTGAACCAGTGGCTCACTGCTACCTACAATGTGACCGATGACTTCGCCGCTGCGGCCGCCGACTGGAAGGAGTACAAGCAGTTCGGCGCCAACGACTGCCTGCTGGGTCTGATCGTGGAAAACTTCACGGCCGACACCAAGCTGTATGTCAACGATGTGGTATATTCCAACACCGACGAAAGCTGGACGAAGCCCGAAATCGAGCGCTTCTGCCCGGAGCCTCCCGTACCGGCGTCCGACGCTGCCGACGTCGTGTCGCTGCTGAGCGGCAAGTACACTGCCGCCACTTCATTCAACATCGGCGGCTGGGGCCAGTCGACCCAGTTTGAGACGCTGACTTCCGACGGCGGCGCTCCCGTGGCACACCTGCGCAACTTCAACTATCTGGGCTGGGAACTCGCTCAGCACATCGACGTGAGCGAATGCAGTTACATGCATGTCGATTTCTATCCCATGTCGGAGACAGCCTTCGGCTTCACCCCCATCAGCCCGGGCAACGAAGCTCCCTGGGTGGCTCCCGAGGTGAAGGTGGGCGAATGGAACAGTTACGACGTGCCTCTGTCGCACTGGGCTAATGTGAATTTCGCCGACGTGTTCCAGGTGAAGTTCGACCAGGGCAACACCGGCGCCGAGTGCTTCATCGCCAATGTCTACTTCTACAAGGATCCCAATGCCGTGAAGCCCGCTTACGGCGGCGTGTGGTACGGCACGACCGAAGCTACCGCCAGCCGCGACGGCAAGGACTACAACATCGTCATCAACTACGCCCTGACGGCCAACGAGAACGGCACCCTCACCGTTGAGGCTACCTTCGAAGGGACCGACGGCCTCGACTGCGGCCACGAAATCCACGTGTTCGACGCCGCCATGGGCTACGACAAGTATGTGGCCATGACCTATGACGAGGCTGCCGAGGCATGGACCGGCACCACCGACAACACCGAGACGTTCACCCTGGGCAAGAAGTTCGACGCCCTCCACTTCTGGCTCGCATATCCCGGCGGCGTGACCGGCCCGGCAATCGACGGCTACGTCTATGGCGCCGCCAATGACAAGCCCATAGCTGAACCTACGCTGCGTCTGAGCGCCGAGGCTACCGACATCACCACCACCGGTGCGTCGATTGCCTACACCGTGCGCGCAAGCAGCGAATTCGACGGCACTGAGGTCACCGTTCTCTGCAACGGCGCTCTGGCCACCGCCAATCCCATCGTGCTCACCGGTCTGACACCCTCCACCGAGTACACCTACACTCTGCAGGCCTTCGCCACTGTCGACGGCACCGAGTATCAGAGCAAGGAGGTCGCCGTGACCTTCCGCACCGCCCGCGATGCCTCTTCGGCCGCAATCTGGTACGGCCAGGCCGACGGTATGATCGCCAACGCCTACTACACCGACGAGACGCCCGCCGACAAGCGCTCGCTGCCCGTCAGCATCGCCGTAGAGTCCGCTTACAACCCCGACATGACCATCACCTTCACCGCAAAGGTGCTCTCCGAGAAACCCATCACAGGCATGGTCGCTCCCAACATCGTGGCCGTGGGTGAGCCCCGTCGCGACGGTCAGCCCGACCATGTGGCCATGGAAGGCACATTCGACAACGCTACCTTCACCACTGCCGGCACTTACGAGGAAGGCGACCGCATCGCATGGTTCACCTTCGACATCATCTATGCCGACGGCGGCAACGCCAACATCGCGTCGCTCAACAATCAGTACACCGTAGGCGAGGAGAACTCGCCCGTGGAAGTCGGTGAGCCCGTAGCGATCGAACTCGCTCTGCCCAAGACCTCGCTCAAGGTAGCCGAGACAGTTCCGGCCACCGTTGTCCTCAAGGACGCCGCCGGTCACTACGTATTCGGCAGCGCCGCTACCCTGGCCAGCAGCTCGTCTGCATTCAGCGTCGACGGCTTCTACGTGACCGCCTCCGACAAGGGTACGGCCACTCTGACCGCTACCTGCGGCGATCTCACCGCCTCGGTCGATCTCGCATGTGTTGTTTCGGCTGACGCCAAGGCTCTCGGCGGCACAGTCACCGGCGATGTCGACGGACTCGACTACTCGCTCGTTGTCGACGGAAACGAAGGCACGCAGATCGAATGGTCGTGTACCGAGACCGAAGAGCACTACGTGCTCATCGACCTGGGCGATGACAAGGTCGTGGAGGCTGTAGAGGTAGTGTGGGAAGGCGCAAGCGCCAAGCATTACACTGTGACTCTGATGTCGGGCTCGACTCCCGAGAATGCCGTGTTCCGTGCTCCCTCCGAAGGTGAGTATTCAATGGAAGAAACCGCCGGTGTAGGCGGAGCAGGCGTCGTCGCACGCCGTCTCTTCGCTGTCGACGGCGAGGGCCACTCCACCCGCTACGTGCGCATCGACACCAAGGAAGCCTATAACAAGGACTGGGGCATCAAGCTCAAGGAAGTGTCCGTAATGGGTAAGGACAAGCCCGGTGCAATCAACGCTATCGATGCCGACAGCGCTGCCGCTCCCGAATACTACAACCTGCAGGGCGTACGTATCGAAGGCGAACTTGCCCCCGGCCTCTATATCCGCCGCCAGGGCACCACAGCCACCAAAGTGATCGTGAAATAATGCGCATTGAGTAATCAAGCGCAAAGCATGAAAAAAGCTGCGCGGGACGATCCCGCGCAGCTTTTTTCATTCCCCGCGCCGGTTGTGGGCGCGTCGCGCTGGTTTTTTTATTTCACAGAGGCGAGGTATGCGTCGAGTGATTCGGGGAATTTCATCGATGCGACCTTGTCGGCCAGAGGGGCGTTGATGTCGCGTACGGCGGCGGCATAGCGGCTGGCGGCAGCGGCGAGCATCATGCCGCGCGCGAACTGTGCGTCGTAGGTCTGGCGTGCCAGGGCGGCGTCGCGGGCGCCGAAGCTGCCTTCGTAGTAGGCGTTGCCCAGGGCGTCGCCTGCGAGCATGAAGCCCTTGTCGGAAGCCAGTGTCAGGTATTCAAGCGCCTTCTCGGGATCGGGTTCGAGGCCTTCGGTGCCACGCTCGTAGAGCAGTCCGAGAACGTAGGCCGCGTAGGGGTTCTTTTCGGCCTGCTTGGCGAGTTGCTTGACGGCTTTGTTTACATCGCGCTTGTCGTTGGCGGGGCTGAGGAGGATCTGGGCCTCGAGCACATCGGCGATGTCAAGCTTGGCTTTCTTGAGGGCCTTGATCTCTTCTTTGGCGGTCTTGAAGTCGCCCGCGGCAATGGCTTTCACGGCCAGGGTGTAGTGGCCGAAGGGTGTCGAGAGGATATTGTCGGCAGCGGCGGGATCGAAGAGGGCCTTCATCTGCGGAATGAACGACGAGCGCGACTGAAGCCATGAGAAGAGGTAAGCGGCCTCGGTGATGTCGTTCTTTTCGACAGCTATGAGCGCGTAGTCGAAGATAGCCTTGGGCAGCCCGAGGTAAGCGGCCTTTGCGAGCCACTGGTCGGCCTGTGTGCGCGAGGCTGTGACGCCTTTGCCTTCGCGGTAGAGTTTCGACACGAGGTACATGGCGTTGGCGTTGCCGTCCTCGGCGGCTTTCATCGCGTAGACGAATCCGGTGGAGGTGTCGGCCGCTCCGCCGAGCCCCTCGGTGAGCATCGAGCCGTAGTAGTACTCGCAGACGGTGTCGCCGGCCAGCGCGCCCTTGCGCAGCCATTCGAGCGCTTTCTTATAGTCCTTGGCGTTGAGGTAAGCCACGCCGGCCTGGCGTACGGCGGCAGTGTCGCCCTTGCGTGCGAGTACGGTGTAGTAGTGTGCGGCCTGGGCGTAGTCGCGAGCGGTGCCGATGCCTTCGTTGTAGAAGTGTCCCATGGCGGCGCATTCGAAGATCCGGCCTTTGTCGGCCTCGGCCTTTATGCTTTCGAAGAGCCGGCGGTTGCCTTCGCGGATAGAGCGGTCGTACAGGCCGATGGCGCGCACGGAGTCCTGATCCACACCGTGGCCGTACTGATAGCATGCACCGAGGCTGCCTATTGCCTCGACATTGCCCAGCGAGGCTGCCTTGGCGAACATGCGGGCTGCCGTAGTGTAGTCGCGTTCGACGTTTTCGCCGTTGTAGTACCAGTTGCCCAGAATGTTGAGCGCTGCGGGATCTGAGGCTTTGGCGGCTTCGATCACGGCCATCACGCTGTCGCGGCTGACGGCCTTGGTGGTGTCTTCGGCCTGTGCGGCCAGAGGAGACAGAAGAATGAGAGATGCAAGGAGTATCTTATGCAGTTTCATGATGAATGTTTTTTTTGAGGGGGCAAATGGTGTTAGATGTCGCTGAAATCGTCGGTTGCGCCGTCGTCGATGAACGGATCGTCGTCGATTATGTCGATCTCGTCGTCGGAAACCGGAGGAAGGCCGGTGAGGCTGTCATCGATGTCGCCGGGGAGAGGATCGTTGGGGTCGAGAATGTCATCGGGATCGATTTCCACCGGTTCGTCGTCATCGTCGATGATTATCTCTGTATCGTCGATGGCCGGGATATCGGTGCCGTAGTCGCGGGGATCGTCGGGATCGGCATGGTCGGAGGGATAGGTGTTGGCCGTGGGATCGGTGTCATCGTCATCGGTTGTGACGGGTACGTCAGGCGTGTCTGTATGGTCCGATGTGTCCGACGGATCGGTCTGCTGAGTCGTGTCCTGTCTGTTGTTGTCGGTACCGGTGGCGGTGTCGGTTCCGGTCGTGGCAGTGCGGCGTCCGGCTGTGGGGGCCGACGGGCGGGTGGAGGAAGAGAGGCTGATATTCACGTCGATGTCGGTGTCCGTGTCGGAGTCTTCGGCAGGATCGTCGATATCATCGTCGTCCACGAGTATGGCGTCGGGCGTTTCCGAGGGGGCGGCCGCGTAGGCTATGCCGGCTCCGGCGGCTGCAACGCCCAGGCCGGCT
>CABRGT010000050.1 GCA_902470475.1 uncultured Porphyromonadaceae bacterium
CATGTGCGCCGACTCCGTCCCTGCGGCCGACCTCCCGTCGCCGCCTCCGCTGCTCGAGCTTCTGCTCATCGACGTGCACATCATGCGCCACGCTTTCGGCACCGGCATCGGCCTGCGCCAGATCTGCGACTACATGCTTGCTGCCGACCGGCTCCGCGGCCGTTACGACAGGGCGGAATTCGCGCGCATGTGCGCCGCCCTCGGTATTTCGCGGTGGACGGCCCTGCTCAACGCTTTCACGGTGCGGTACCTTGGTGCCGATGCCGCTTCGCTGCCTCCGTCGGGCTGTGAAAAGGAAGTTACGCTGCCTGTGGAGGACCTGATGAGGATCGTGCTCGAAGGCGGCAATTTCGGCCATCACAGCGCTTCGGACGCTCCGCGTCGCCGCGGCAAATCACACACCGTGGCCATGCTCGTCCGCCGCAGCCGGTTCGCATTCTCCGTAGCCCCTGCCGAAGCCTTCTGGAACATTGTCCGCCTCACCTTCGGCCAGTTTAAATAAAAAAGCCTCCGCACCGCATCATGGACCTTATGCTTGAAATCGGCGGCCGCCCCCTGTGTATCGCCGGCGCGCCATGGTCTCCGGAAACGGTTCCGGCCAATTTCCGGCCATTTGTACGTCCGGCCGACAGTGTCCCCGATGGCGCCGCGCGCCTCGCGGTCGTGTACACCGACGCGGCCGCCCGGGTCCCCGCATCCCGGCCACTATCCGAGTCGTACAACGATCTGGGCCGCGCAGCCATATACGACGGCGGCGACTGCTGGAGCATCGTCCTCATACCGCATCCCGGCGAGCAGCCCCGCGTCATGGACATGGACCGCGGCCTGCGGTCGGCCACCCTGCGGCTGCGTCCCGGCGATCCCTACACCGACTTTGTCATCGATTCGATGGCCCGCATATTCTTCTCCCAGCACATAGCCGCCGGCGGCGACTTTCTGGTCCACGCCTCGGCCGTCGGCTGCGGCGGACGCGCCTGCATGTTCATGGGCAAGAGCGGTACAGGCAAGAGCACTCATTCGCGCCTGTGGCTCGACACTTTCGCCGACGCCGAACTCATCAACGACGACTGTCCCATGATACGCCGTATTTCCGAAGGACGATACCTCGTGTGCGGCACTCCCTGGAGCGGAAAGACACCCTGCTGGCGCGACACGTCGCTGCCCCTTGCCGGTATTGTCCGTCTGAGCCAGGCTCCGGCCAACCGCTTCGTGCCGCTCGCCGGTGTCGACGCCTTCGTGGCCTTCATCCCGGGCATGTCGGTCATGACGGCCGATCCGGCCCTCTACTCCGCCGCATCGTCGGCAGCCCTCGACCTCACGGCCTCTGTCGCCGTGGGGCGTCTCGAATGCCTGCCCGACGCCGACGCCGCCCGCATGTGCCGCGCGGCCCTTTACCCCGATTAATAATATTGTCCGGAAGCTCCATGTTTCCGGCCCATTACTCCGATAAATAACATGAATCTCAAGAAAACCGCTTTGGCCGCCGCCACCGCACTGCTCCTGCTTGGCACCGGCGCGTGCAAATCACAGAAAGATTATCTTTACCTCGCCGATATGACCGACGAGCAGGGTTACGCCATAACCCAGCGCTACCAGCCCCGCATACAGCGCGACGACCGCCTCGAGATCACCGTCAGCTGCAAGAATCCCGAAC
Organism: uncultured Porphyromonadaceae bacterium; assembly: GCA_902470475.1. Taxonomy (GTDB): domain Bacteria; phylum Bacteroidota; class Bacteroidia; order Bacteroidales; family Muribaculaceae; genus CAG-873. Next base: position 1,655 of record CABRGT010000050.1, read on the forward strand.
TCGCCGTGCCGTTCAACGTATCGCCCGGCACATACGGCATCTCGGACACGGGCAAGGCCACGCCCGGCGCCAACAGCGCCCCGGCGCAGTACTACCGTGTCGACAACGACGGCGACATCAACTTCCCCGTTCTGGGCAAGCTCTATGTGGCCGGCCTCACCGTGCCCGAAGCGTCGGATCTGATACGCCAGCGGCTCATCGACGGCGAGTACATCAAGGACCCCATAGTCACCATTGAGTTCCGCAACTTCCGCTACACTGTCCTCGGAGCCGCCAACGCCAACGGCACCTACACCGTCGGCGGCGACCGCATCACACTCCTCGAAGCCATCGCCCAGGCCGGCGACCTGGCCACCAACGCCGATCTCGGCAAGATAGCCGTAATCCGCGAGGAGGGCAACACACGCCACGTCTATTCCGTCGACATCCGCAATTCCGACGTCTTCAACTCCCCCGCCTACTACCTGGCCCAGAACGACATTGTCTACGTACGGCCCAAGAAGCCCAAGAGCGAGGAGAAGGCCAACTTCCTGCAGTGGCTCACGGTGGCTCTTTCGATCGTCACAGCCACATCCTCAGTCATCTGGGTCACCAAGCACTGAGGCGCTTTCCGCACATCAACCGATGAAAACAATAAACCTACTGCCATATGTCATCTGACACAAAAACCAATCAGTCGAAAGGCCCCAATCTGACCGACATACTCCTCTACCTTCTCTCGAAGTGGCCCTGGTATGTGCTGGCGCTGGTGGTGTGCCTCTCATTCTCGTGGTACCGCTCGGCCACCATGCCGCTCGTGTTCTACGCGCAGACCAAGGTCATCATCAAGGACCCCTCCAACAAGACATCGACCGGCGGTTTCGAGCGCTACGAGAACTCCATCAACCGCGTCAACGTCACCAACGAGATCCTGCAGCTGCAGTCGAAGCGCCTGCTCCAGGAGGTGGTGGCCCGCACCCGCGCCGACGTCGTGTACACGACCCGCGCCGGACTGCGCGACGTCAACATCTACGGCCGCACCCCTCTCGAGGTCACGTTCCCCGACATCATGCCCAAGGAGTCGACATCGTTCACCCTCGTCCCCGTCGACTCCGCCACCACCAGGCTCATCGTCCATGAAAGCGACGGCAACGACCGCACCGCCACCCTCGAAAACGGCAAGATCTACAAGGTCCGCGGCCACCTGGTGACCGTCCGCGCCACCGCCGACATGTCGCCGTCGTGGTTCGGCAAGGAGATCGACGTGGTCAAGGAGCCCGAGATGACGGCTGTCAACCGCATCGCCGCCAACCTCGGAATCCGCCAGGAGGAAAAGGACGGTACCATCATCAACATCGCCGTCACATCCGGTTCGCCCGAACTCGACGTGGCTCTGCTCAACGCCATCATACAGGTCTACAACGAAGAATCCATCAACGACAAGAACCAGGTGGCGATCAACACCGCCAACTTCATCGACGAGCGCCTGCAGATCATCGGCCGCGAGCTGGGCGGAGTCGAGAACGAGCTTGAGAGCTACCGCCGCGACAATCAGGTGGTCGACATCGGCTCCATGACCTCGCGCTACATGGGCGAGTCGGCCCGCTACAGCGCCGACGCCCTCCAGTACGACACCCAGCTCCGCATAGCTCTATTCATCAAGGAATACCTCACCGATCCGGCCCGTGCCAACGATCTGATCCCGACCAATCTCGGCATCAACGACCAGGCCATCGAGAGCCAGATATCGCAGTACAACTCCATCAAGCTGCAGCGCGACCGCCTCAAGGACGAAAGCTCCGAGGCCAATCCCGTGATCCAGGAACTCACCTCGACCCTGACGATGCTGCGCAACAACATCCTGAGCGGCATCGACAACATCATCGTATCCATCGAGGTCAAGCGCCGCGACGCACGCGGCTACGAAGGCGCCGCCGAGTCGCGCATCGCCTCCATTCCGCGCAAGGAGCGCGAGATCCTTTCGATCGAGCGCCAGCAGAAGATCAAGGAATCGCTCTACCTCTTCCTGCTCAACCGCCGCGAGGAGAACGCCCTCTCGCAGGCCATGGCCGACAACAACGCCCGCATGATCGAGGGTCCCGACGGGAGCGTCACCCGCATATCGCCCAACCGCAACCGCATCCTCTTCCTCGGCTTCCTGGCCGGCCTGTTCTTCCCCACGGTCGTGATCCTGCTGGCCGCATTCATGAACACCCGCGTCCGCGGTCGCCGCGACATCAAGGACGCCGTGTCCATACCCTTCCTGGGCGAGGTTCCGCTCAACAGCAGCCTCGACCGGCGCCGCCCCCTGCTGCGCACCCGCAAGTCGTACGAACACCGCAAGTCGATGATGAAAGCCGTCACCGACGACGCATTCCGCATGGTTATCGCCAACATGAACATGATGACCCGCGCCGGAGGCCGTCCGGCCCAGGTCATCATGACCACCTCGCTGCGCGAGGGCGCCGGCAAGACATTCACCGTGCTCAACATAGCCGAGGCACTGATGGCCGCCGGCAAGAAAGTCATACTCGTCGACCTCGACATCCGCAAGGGCACCCTTACACACCGGGCCGGTGCGCGGCACGACAACATCGGCCTCACCAACTACCTCTTTGACCCGTCGGTGACCGCCGACGACATCATCATCGCCCGCGAAGGTCAGCCCGACCTCATTCCCTCGGGCGTGGTGCCACCCAACCCTGTCGAGCTACTCGGCAGCCCGCGCCTCGACGACCTCTTCGCCCGGCTCCGCGACCGCTACGACTACATCCTGGCCGACTCCGTGCCCGTTGGTATCCTGGCCGACGCCGCAGTCACGAGCCGCGTCGTCGACCTTACGCTGTTCATAGTCCGCGTCGGCAGCCTCGACCGCCGTCAGCTGCCCGACATCCAGACCCTCTACGACGAAGGCACCCTCGGATCCGTCGGCATCATCCTCAACGGCGTCGACCTCCACGGAGGCTACGGCTACGGTTACTCCTACGGCTATGGCTACGGTTACGGCTACGGACGCTACGGCTATGGCTACGGCCGCGACCACAAGCACCACAGCCGCAAGCCGCGCCGCCGCCTGTTCTGAAAATAAATAAACAAAATAAATAAACCAACAACTTTAAAGAAATGAAAAAGATTTACGAACAACCTGAGACGGTTGTTACGCGGGTCGAGCTTGAAAGCCCGATCTGCTCCGGCTCCACTACATTCACCGGACCCGAAGGTACCAATGGTGTTCATGTCAGCGGCCAGGGTGTCATCCAGCCCGGCGTCGGCGACAACGGAGGTACGCTCAACGACTTCACCGGAAACAGCTGGGAGATTGATCAGACTGTCAACTGATTCCGAAATTCCAATCAGAAAACACATCATATATCTATAATTATGAAAATCTATTGCAAATGGGCTTTTGCCCTTATGCCCGTCCTTCTGGCAGGGTGTAAGGATGAAATCGATCAACCTCAGGGCCCCATAGCCAACAGCGGCGATGACGTGCAGTTCATGATTGCAGCCGACGTACAGAGCCGCACCGTTTATGCGGAACTCTGGGCCGAGACCGGTGTCAATGACATTTTTTGGGGAAATTATGTCACCGGAGAAAAAGAATACGTAAACATTTACTGTCCTACAAATCCCGAGCGAGGTTTTGCCAGATACGAGATCACACCACGTACTGAAGGAGATCTGTCATCGGCAGGAAGCATCTCCAAGACAACAACAGTAGGCGTGCAGTGGGGCGAGTCGGGCAAACCCTATACTTTCTATGCTTTCTATCCGGCCGACAAGGCTAGCACGAATCTTGAAAACGGTACAACTGTTCGTGCCACCGTCGAGACCGGTCAGAACGCCCGCTCGTATAAAATGAGAGAAAACACCTCATCCGACGCTCCCGCCGAGCTGGCCAACCTTAATACATACTTCAGTCAGGAATGGTCCAAATATAACTCTACGGCACAGTATGTCGACGCTCCGGCAAAGACACTTTTCGGCATGCCGGATATGCGCGCCGCAGTCATGGTGGCCAACACCACAATGCCTGCCGACCAGTTCGGTCTTGATGTGCCTCTTGATTTTAAGGTCCTTGCCGACGTAATAGACATCACTCTCAACGGACCAGTGACTCCCAATACGCTGGGAGGCAACGGCAACACGGAAAATCCCGACGGTATTCAGCGTGAGTATATACGAATCCAGTCGGTAACGCTTGAAGTGGTCAATATCACCGGTAACGATATCGAAGGAAATCCGATCACAGACAAGACCCCCATCAAGGATCTTCCTATAGACAACAGTCTTCCCATATCCGGCAGCTTTGACCTGAATATGGATAAGGTGCCCGCCATAACTGCCGCAGTTGCCGCCGGTGCCGATGCTACCGCCGCGGTCAAGGAGGCCGTGACGTCAGTTTCAGGCCCTGCATCGGTACAGCTTCAGCTTGGCACGTACGACGGTTCTGCCGTAAGTTTTCCGACTATGTTTACCCGTCCCGGCGGTGATGTAATAGCCGGTCAGAATGTAGATACTGACGAACTCGATCATCTTCGTCTGCGCGCATTCCTCATTCCAGGTCAGATCAACTCCACCAACATGAACAAACTGCGCGTCCATATTCAGACAGACTGCGGTGACTACTATCAGATGCTTCAGAACGACACCAAGTTCGTGACCGGTCAAATCTATCCCGTGAAGCTTGGTTATTTCCGTCAGGAAGGTGCAGAATTCGATTATTCCCGCTGGATTGGTCTGCTTGACCCCAACATCTATATTACAGAGCTTTCGATCCCAGGCGCATGGCATGCAGCCAACAGCAATTATCAAGGTGGCGTAAGTCTTGCAGATATGTATAAAGCCGGTGTCCGGGCTTTCGAGGTACACACACAGAATGGTAACGAACTTCGCGATCCCAATAATTTCGAAAATGCGTTCAACCTGGCTACTTCGACTGAGAACTTCCCGGATTACTTCCCTGGAGGCACCAACATGACAGAGGAACGCTATGCTACGGATATTCAGAATATCAGCAACAATGGAAGCAGTTGGGAAAGAACCGACATTACGATCGACGGCACACAATATACCCGGCGTCGCGCTGTAACCGCTACTGCCACCGTGACGTGGCTGGTTCCTGACGATCCTTCGTATCAGTTGCTTGTACCAAAATTCGCGCTTCGGCTTTTCCGCACGAACAACACATCCGAACCTTTGTCGACTGCAATCATCAACCTTGCATCGAATCTGCGTTCCGACGGTCTTATGTTCATCGAAATCGGTGAGGAGGGCGCCACACCTGTAAGCGGCGTACCTTACAGAGCAAAGGTATTTAAGGGCAAGAAGTATGTGCAGACGAACATTACTATAAATGGTTATGAAGGTGGTTCCACATCTACATCTTGGGGTATAATTGTTACACCTTCAGGAAAATATAGCTGGAATCTCGACGGGATTGATTTTACAAATGTGACACCCCAGACAGGACAAATCACCGACGACCGTTCGGGCACGTTTAATCTTACCGCGCGTGAGGCATGGTCTATCGCGGTCCGCAGCTGTCTGGAGCGCATGCAGAGAGAGATTAACCCGTCCACTAACAAGTATGTGCTTTATAGCGGTCCACTGACCCGTTTCACCACTATTCGCGATGTACAGGGGCAGGTTATTGCGAAAGTCAATACAAATGGATCCGATGATAAAGGCGACTCCGAAGCTGATTATCTATGGGGTTCGGATTGTCCCGCACTTTTCTCACGTTGGATTGATGGTTCCGGAACGACGCCTCTGACTATCAATCTGGCCTGGAAACAAGCTGTCGTCCCTTACGACGGTGGAAACAGCGGTACGCCAAATACTCCGCTCCGCTGGTGTTTCACCGAACTCGACAATATAGGCAGCAGTGTGACGACCAGGGAAACGGCCTTGAAAGAAATGAACACCATCGCAGCCGCAAACTATGCCAATCAGCTGCACCGCACGTTCTACGAATCGTCACTCGGCGGATTCCTTAACGGTACCGTATCAGTGGATAACTGCCAGGCTGTGGCCAAAAGCCTGAATCCATTCGCGTTGGAACTTATCACAAATCCGTCGCGTCAGGCGGTGCCGCTGGGTCTTGTGTTCATGAATTATGTCATTCCGCCCACAGGTCAGGATGACATTTATAAATCGACTGATCTGATCCGGGCTATAATCAACAACAACCGCGCGTTCCTGTTGCGCCGTGCAGGCGACAGCGACAGCGATGTTGAAGATCAGACGAATTCCAATTATTGGAATAATCCGACCAATCCATTGAAACCTTAATAATTAGCTTCCGCGGATATGGACGCGCAATGGCGCGCCCATATCCGGTCGGACGGCTTTTACCCGGTGTTCTCACTCTTTCCTCTGTTACAATTCACTATTTCTTGTTCCCTTTAACCTTATTTAATAGATGAAAGCCAAATTATTTATTTTCGCCGGGATCCTTACTTTAACTAATGCGTCCTGCACGGATACCTTATCCGACCAAATAAAACCTGAACAGCAGACCACAATATACGCCAACGTCGATGCCGACGGACTCAACTCGCGTTCCGCCATTGATCCGATGCCGTATCTTGGGGGACATGTAGGAGTCCTTTGGTCGCCCGGCGATGCGCTCGGAGTCTTCGGCCCCTCGATACGCAACGCCAAATTCGACTGCTCGGCCACGACTCCCGTAGGACGTGCGGCATTTACCGGCGCCTGTACCGATCCGCAGTATGCCTATTATCCCTACGATCCTGTCAACGACGGAAAGGAGGCGACAGCTCTTTCAGGCTCTCTGCCTGCGATCCAGACCTATGATCCTTCGACAGGTACACTCCAGGGCGACTACAAGGTCGGTAGCCCGCGAAAGGATGCGGAGAACGAATTCGACTTCTCGCATATTTTCGCGCTTCTCAGATTTAATGTCGAAGCAACCGGTACTGAAATCGAGGGCGAAAAGCTGATCAGCGTGGAGATTAGTCTTCCCGCAGAGCGTAAGCTCGCCGGAGACTTTACTTTCAGTGCTGTCGACGGCTCATACACATTCACCGGGAATACTTCCAATAGTGTGAAAGTGAAGTGGGCCGACACACCGGCTCTGACCGACGGACGTAATGTCACGGCCTATATATCGGTCGCACCCGACATGCACGCCGATGACGAGATAACTGTCGCCGTACGTACCGAGATGCACAAGGTTACGTTCAAACGTCACATAGCCTATGATTTTGAGCCCAATTCGGTATATACATTCGACTTGACTCTGAGTGAGTTCGCAGGCGATATGGTGGTTGAGGACGCGGCCGCCGCGCCGGTGCTGGACTCGTTTGAGTTCACCGTTGCAGCCAATCCGGGCAAGATCCTCGACAAGAAGGTCGTATCAGCCCAGAGTGGCGCGACCGTAACCGAAACCACCGTAACTTCGGAGAAACTGGCTATTGACGGTACGGCAGTCACCGGCATGATTCCATATCTCTACGACTTCGCCCTTGTTCCCGATTTCAAAGTGCCTGACGGTATCACCGTCACTGTAGGTGGCGTTGAGCAGACCTCCGGTGTGAGCGAACAGAATTTCGCGCAGCCCGTCATCTATACACTTACCAATTCAGAAGGTGAGACGGCTGACTATACCGTAAGTGTTGCCAACACAGGTTTGCCCGTGGTGGTTGTGAAGCAGTCGTCGGCACTCACTACCGGCTCTTGGAGAAACTGGTTTGGCGATCTCAGTGTCCGATCCAAGGATTCCGAGTGGGCCACTGACGATCAGTTCACTGTCTATAATGCGGACGGTTCGGTGAATATGGCTACAGCTGTCGGCGGAATGCGTCTGCGTGGCAACTCCACACAGAATTTTCCCAAGAAGCCTTTTGCGATCAAGTTCAACCAGAAACAAGCGGTGTGCGGAATGGCTTCGCACAAACGCTGGGTTCTCCTGGCCAACTGGCTTGATTGTTCTATGATGCGCAACAATACCGCTTTCGCTATCGCACATGCCATTGAGGATGCGGCTGCCGGAGGCGTCATAGAGCCGGGTCTTGCATGGAATCCTCACGGCACGAGTGTCGAACTGGTGATCGACGGACGCCATGTAGGCAATTATTATCTTTGCGAACAGATCAAAATCGGTGGAAAACGTCTCAACATCAACGATGCATATGAGGATGTGGTCGAAGACACAGGTTCGGCGACGTTTGAGTCCTGCGGCTACCTGATCGAGTGCGACGACAACTACGACGAGAACTGTCGCTTCATTACAGCGCGCCGCTACCTGCCTTTCATGCTCAAAGATGATGTCCCTGCCGACTATCTCTCCAGGATACAGAGCAAGGTCAATGGCATAGAGGCTAATATTCTCGACGGTAAATATGCAGCTGCATATACTGATCTTGATATTAACTCGGTCATCGACCAGTGGATCGTCTACGAACTGACGATGAACAATGAGTACAAGCATCCAAAAAGCGTGTACATGTACATGAACGGCGACGCGAAGCTCAGTGCCGGTCCGGTGTGGGATTTCGACTACCAGACATTCCCCAACGACAGCCGCATCGCGTCACTTAACTCCACGTGGGGCGGCGATGCCGCACCATCGGCAAGCGCGTGGATGTATTCCAGCTCCGAGCCTGCAACGAGTGCTCAGGAGAAAAACGAAAGCGACAAGCCATATATGTGGTATCCGCTTCTGTTCAAGGACCCGGATTTCCGCGCCGCAGTTCAGGCCCGCTGGGCCGTGATTTACCCGAGACTCAAGAATGTCGAGGCGGAGATCGCTGCTTACGCAACGCGGTATGCCGAGTCGTGGGAAGTGAATAACGCCATGTGGCCGCTTGTGTTCCGTCGCAGCAATGTCACTGGCTGGGCCCCCGCTTTCTCGGGCGATGAGAATTTCGGCAGCTATGCCGAAGTTGTCGACAATCTGCTTGCCATGTATTCGGCACGCCTCGATTGGATGAACTCGGCCATCACTGCCGGTAACTTTTATACCAACGGTAAGTAATATTCCGTGAGCGCCCTCATTGTGTAGCCATGCAGAGGCCCTGTACAGGCAGTGAACTGAATAATGTGAAAACTTAAAAATCAATTCAATTAATAAACAAATCTAATGAAAAAGTATCTTATGACTGCTGTGGCGGCTCTCGCCGCAGTCGGCGTGTCGGCCCAGGAAGCCGTCCAGACCGAAGAGGTGTTCGAGACGGTCACCAGCGTCGCTCCCGACGCCCGCAGCAACTGGTTCGTCAGCATCGGCGCCGGCCCGCAGATCTTCTTCGGAGATCACGACCGCCAGGCCAAGTTCGGCGACCGCATCTCTCCGGCCCTCGACATCGCGGTGGGCAAGTGGTTTTCGCCCTCGATCGGCGTCAGGCTGATGTACAGCGGTCTTTACGCCAAAGGTGTCACACAGACCTGGAATCCCGACGGCAAAGGCGGCGTGTACAATACCGGCGACCCCGTGCCCGGAAAGTTCAACCACGAGTACGGATTCCTGTGCAAATCGAAGTTCGATTTCCTCACCCTGCATGCCGACGTGATGTTCGACCTCACGAACATGATCGGCGGCTACCGCGCCGACCGCGTCTACAGCGTGGCTCCCTACATAGGCGTTGGCTGGGGGCACGTCTACAGCAGCCCGCAGCAGAACTCGGTGGTCGGCAACATCGGTGTCTTCAACATGTTTCATGTCACCAAGGCTCTGGACATCAACCTCGATATCCGCGCGTCGATCACCGACGATGAATTCGAAGGTCATGTAGGACGCCGCAATTTCGACGGCCTCGTCAGCGTCACCGCCGGTGTAACGTACCGCTTCGCTCCCCGAGGCTGGAAATCGCGGGTGGTAAAGGTGGTGGAATACGAGTACGACAACGCGGCCGTGAACGAGCTTCGCCGCCAGGTCAACGAGCTCATCGCCAAGAACGAGGCGCTTGAGGCCAACAAGGCCGGCCAGACCGTGGTACACAACACGGTGGTTAACGCCAACGGCGTCTACCTGATCTACTTCCCCATCAATGTAAGCTCGCTGTCGAACGCCGACCGCGCCCAGCTCGAGCAGGTGGCCAACATGATCAAGGCTACGCCCGACGGGACTGTATTCTGCATCCGCGGATACGCCGACAGCGCCACCGGCAGCCCGGCGATCAACGAGACTCTCAGCCGCGAGCGCGCACAGTCCGTACGCGAATACCTCGTAAATGAGTTCGGCATACCGGCCGACCGCTTCGACGTGAAGTGGAACGGCGGTGTCGGAAACATGTTCTTCGACGATCCGGCCCTGAGCCGCGTCGTGATCATATCACAGAAAAAATAACGCTAACCAGATAAAAACGAGGGATATTATTTTCAATTCGTTTAATTGACTTACTGTCGGCGCGGGCGGTCGTGATGACACCCTGCACCGGCCAGTCAATCCCCACAGGGGGCGGCCTACACCCGGGCCGCCCCCTGTCTGTTTCACAGCGGATGCCTGCTTTCCCTGTGTCAGGGGAGGCGGAGGATGTCGGTGCAGTAGGCGAGGGCGGCGCGGCGGTGGGTCACGATGATGACGGTGCTGTCGGGCCGCAGGGCGGCGCGCAGGCGGTCGAGCAGTTCGCGCTCGGTGTCGGTGTCGAGCGATGAGGTGGGCTCGTCGAGCAGTATCAGGCTGCCGTGCCGGAGCAGTCCGCGCGCGATGGCGATGCGTTGTGCCTGTCCCTCGCTGAAGCCTCCGCCGCCTTCGAAGCACTGCGTGTCGAGTCCGTCGGGAAGGTCGAGCACGAAGTCGGCGGCCGCGGAATGAAGTGCCTCGCGCATCATGGCGTCGGTGGCGTCGGGATCGGCCAAAAGCAGGTTCTCGCGAACGGTGCCGCATACGAGGCTGTTGCCCTGGGGCACATAGACCATGTTGTGGCGCAGGGCGGCGCGCACCGGGCCGGACGTACCGCCCGGGGTGTAGAATTCGACCGTGCCGCTTTCGGGCGCCACAAGTCCGAGCATCAGCCGCAGCAGGGTGCTCTTGCCGCTGCCCGTCGGACCGACTATGGCCGTGACGGTGCCGGGACGGAAGTCATGGTCGAGGTTGCGGATTACGTCGCTGTCGCCGTCGGGATAGCGGTAGGTGACGCCCGCAAAGCGCAGTCCGGCGGCCATGTCGGGACCGACGGGCAGCGGCGTGTAGTCCTCCGGCTCAAGCGCCAGGATGCCGTCGATGCGTTCGAGGGCCACGGAAGCGCTGATGAATGCCGGCACACGGCGCGACAGATCGGTGACGGGCCGCTGTACCTGCGCCACGAGCTGCAGGAAAGCCGTCATCATGCCGAATGTGACTGTCCCGGCCGCCAGCCCGAAGGCGCTCCACAGGAACGTGACGGCGTAGCCGGCCATGAAGCCGGCGGTGACGGCCGCGGAGGAACAGATTGATATGTTGTTGCGCCGCAGGATGTCGCGCGTGAGGTCGCTCTGCATGGCGCTGAAAGCGTCGGCGCGGCGTCCGGTACCCATCAGGGTCGAGAGCAGCGTGCGGTGTGCGAGGCTCTCCTGAAGGAAGGTCTGCACGGCGCTTTCGCCGCGGCGTATGCTGCGGGTGATACTGCGCGTGCGCCGGACGTAGATCTTGCTGGCTGCCAGCGCCACCGGCATGATGAAGACGACGGCCAGCGCCAGCCGCACTTCAAGGCATGCCAGAAACACGAATGCTCCGGCGAGCTGCAGCATTACGGCCAGCATGCCGGGCACTGTGGAGCACGACAGCGAGGCCACCGTGGCCACGTCGTCGGTCATGCGGCTGATGGCGTCGCCGTGGTGGAGGCCTCCGCGGCCACTCCATCGCGCCTGCAGCAGGTGCAGGAGCAGGCGGCGCCGCATGGCGTTGGAGTAGCGTGTGAATGCCACGGTCTCGAGGCGTCGACGCACCGCCGGGATAAGCAGCTGGAGCAGCAGGCATCCGGCCAGCAGCGCCACGAGCAGCGCCGGGACGGTGTGGTGCGGGCCTGTGGCGCTGTCGACGATCCGTTTGGTGATCCATATGAAAAGGAGAGCCACACCCACGTTGAGGCATCCGGCGATGGCTGCCGCAAGGGTTATGGCGCGTGTGCCGCGCGATTCCTGCCACAGACGCCGCAGCGTGGCTGATAGTTTAATGCTTTCTTCGTTGGGCATTCCTTCGCAGATTGATGATTCTGACGGCAGTGCGGCGCAGCGGACCGGGCAGACGCTGGATCATGGCCAGAAGCCGCGCCTGAGGCGCCGCCGACACGTCGCGGCCGCCGCGGAGTATGGCAGTG
>CABRGT010000051.1 GCA_902470475.1 uncultured Porphyromonadaceae bacterium
GGGTGACGGCGCCCGAGTCGGCGTCGAGCTCGCCCGCTATGATCGACAGCAAGGTCGACTTGCCGGTGCCGTTCTTGGCCACGATGCCGATCTTGTCGCCCTCGCTGATGCCGAATGTGACATCGGCGAAGAGCATGCGGTCGCCGACGCTCTTGGTGAGCTTGTCAATCTGAAGATATACGTTCATCTGTTCCTGTCGGGAATTTGAAAAAGTCCTGCCCCGGAGGCCGGGGCAAGACTTATGTAGTGAAAAATATTTACGGTAAGGGTTGACGGATCAGCAGACGCCTTCGCCCATCATGGCATGGGCCACCTTCATGAAGCCGGCGATGTTGGCGCCCTTCATGTAGTTGATGTAGCCGTCGTGCTCCACGCCGTACTGCAGGCACTGCGCGTGGATGTCGCTCATGATGGTATGGAGCTTTTCGTCGACCTCCTCGGCGCTCCACTGCAGGTGCATGGCGTTCTGGCTCATCTCCAGGCCGGAGGTGGCCACGCCGCCGGCATTCACGGCCTTGCCGGGAGCGTAGGTGGTGCGGGTGGCGATGAAGTGGTCGATGGCCTCGGGGGTGCAGCCCATGTTGGATACTTCGGCCACCATCTCGACGCCGTTGTCGACCAGGGCCTTGGCATCCTCGCCGCCGAGCTCGTTCTGGGTGGCGCAGGGCAGAGCGATGTCGACCTTGCGTTCCCAGGGCTTGCGGCCGGGGAAGAATTCAGAGCCGGGGAACTTCTCGGCGTAGGGAGCGACGATGTCGTTGCCCGAAGCGCGGAGCTCGAGCATGTAGTCGATCTTCTCCTGATCGAGACCTGCGGGATCGTAGATGTAGCCGTCGGGGCCGGAGATGGTCACCACCTTGGCGCCGAGTTCGGTAGCCTTGAGGGCCGCGCCCCAGGCCACGTTGCCGAAGCCGGATATGGCGATGGTCTTGCCCTTGATGCTGTCGCCCTTTTCCTTGAGCATGCTCTGCACGAAGTAGAGCGCGCCGAAGCCGGTGGCCTCGGGACGGATGCGCGAGCCGCCGAATTCGAGGCCCTTGCCGGTGAATGTGCCGTCGTGCTGGTTGACCAGACGCTTGTACATGCCGTACATGTAGCCTACCTCGCGGCCGCCTACGCCGATATCGCCGGCGGGCACGTCGCGGTCGGGGCCGAGGTTCTTCCACAGGCCCAGGATGAATGCCTGGCAGAAGCGCATGATCTCACGGTCGCTCTTGCCGCGGGGAGAGAAGTCGCTGCCGCCCTTTGCGCCGCCCATGGGCAGGGTGGTCAGAGCGTTCTTGAAAGTCTGCTCGAAGCCGAGGAACTTGAGGATCGAGAGGTTGACGGAAGCGTGGAAGCGGATACCGCCCTTGTACGGGCCGATGGCGTTGTTGAACTGCACGCGGTAGCCGATGTTGTTCTGGACCTCGCCGTTGTCGTCGAGCCAGGTGACGCGGAAGGTCACGATGCGGTCGGGCTCCACCATGCGCTCCACGATCTTGTTGCGCTCGAACTCGGGGTGCTGATTATATACGTCCTGTACAGACATGAGCACCTCGCGGACAGCCTGGAGATACTCCTTTTCGCCGGGGTGCTTGGCCTCCAGCTCAGCCATTATTTTGTTAATATCCATAATGATTATGGTTTAGAGGTAAGTAGTTTTTTGAGTGTTATGTAAAAAGTTGTATTACCACGGCAAAAGTAATCATAAAGAATTTCGAAAGCAAGAAAAAACGTTAATTTTTTCAACGGCGCCCGCAAAAGCCCCCGATTTTCGGGTGAAATTATATAACTTTGCACATTATTAGGAAACGAAACACATGGCAAAGTCTACAATCATCACTGCAATGGCAATAATTGCGACAGGCGCCTCGGCCCAGACCCCGGCGCTGCAATACCCGCAGGCGCCGGCCGACGGCACCCGCTACGAATGCTTCGGCATTGAAGTCGACGACCGGTACCGTCCGCTCGAGAACGACACAGCTGCCGCCACGCTCGAATGGGTGGAGGCCGAGAACCGCGTCACCGGCGACTATCTCGCGCAGATCCCCTACCGCGAGGCGATCCGCGGGCGTCTCACCCGCCTGAACAACTACGCAAAGACCGGGCTGCCCTGGAAAGGCAAGGACGGGCTGTACTATTTCTCGGCCAACGACGGGCTGCGCAACCAGTCGGTGATCTACCGCGGGAAGACCCCGCTGGCCGCCGACGCCGAAGTGTTCCTCGACCCGAACAGCCTCAGCGACGACGGCACCGTGGCGCTCACCGGCCTCTACCAAAGCCGCGACGGCAAGTACACCGCCTACACCATCTCGCGCAGCGGCAGCGACTGGACCGAGATCTATGTGCTCGACAACGCCACCGGCCGTCTGCTCGACGACCACATCGAATGGGCCAAGTTCACCGGAGCCGCCTGGGACGGCGACGGATTCTATTACAGCGCCTACGACCGCCCCGAGGCCGGCAAGGAATTCTCCAACGCCAACGAATATCACCGCGTGTACTATCATAAACTCGGCACGCCGCAGAGCGCCGACCGGGTCATCTACGAGAACCGCGCCGAGCCGCTCTACTTCCACTCCGTGGACGTCACCGACGACGGACGCTACCTGATAGTCGAAGGCGGCGGCCAGGGCTTCGGCAACTCGCTTTACGTGAAGGAACTCGGCAAGCCCGACGCGCGGTGGATCACCATCGAGCCGTCGCAGGAGAGCACCATGGCCGTCATCGGCACCACGCCCGAAGGCCGCCTGCTGGTCTTCACCTCGGCCGACGCGCCCCGCAACCGCCTTGTGTCGGTCGACCCGTTCCGCGCCGAGCGCCAGAACTGGACCACCGTCATCCCCGAAGACAAAACCTCCGTGCTCACCGGCGTGAGCCAGTCAGGCGGCAACCTGCTGGTGACCCGCGACCGCGACGCGTCGACGCACGCCTACCTCCACCGCCCCGACGGCAGCCTTATCCGCGAAATCACATTCCCGACCTACGGCTCGGCCGGCTTCTCCACCGACCGCCTCTCGCCCGAGATCTTCTACAGCTTCTCGTCGTTCACCTACCCGTCGAGCATCTACAGCTACGACCAGGCCACAGGCGAGAGCACGCTGCTGAAAGCTACGGCAGTCGACGGCCTCGTGCCCGACGACTACGTGACCGAGCAGGTGTTCTACACCTCGAAGGACGGCACGAAGGTGCCCATGTTCATCGTCTATAAGAAAGGCCTGAAAAAGGACGGCACCAATCCGGTGTACCTCTACGGCTACGGCGGCTTCAACATAGCGCTCAATCCGGGCTTCTCGCCCTCGCGCATGTTCTGGCTCGAAAACGGCGGCATATACGCGCAGGCCAACCTCCGCGGCGGCGCCGAGTACGGCGAGCAGTGGCACGAGGCCGGCACGAAGCTGAAAAAGCAGAACGTGTTCGACGATTTCATCGCCGCCGCCGAGTACATGATCGGCGACAACTGGACCACTCCCGAACTGCTCACCATCGAAGGCGGCAGCAACGGCGGCCTGCTCGTGGGCGCGACCGTCAACCAGCGGCCCGAGCTGTTCCGCGTGGCCATTCCGCGGGTGGGCGTCATGGACATGATGCGCTACCACCTGTTCACCATCGGCTGGAACTGGGCCAGCGACTACGGCACCAGCGACGACTCGGCCGAGATGGCCGCCTACCTGCTGGGCTACTCGCCCCTGCACACTATACGCAACGACGGCACCCGCTACCCGTCGGTCATGGTCACCACGGCCGACCACGACGACCGCGTCGTACCGGCCCACTCGTTCAAATACGCCGCCGCCCTGCAGGCAGCCGACACCGGCGACCGCCCCAAGCTGATCCGCATCGATTCAAAAGCCGGACACGGCGCCGGAAAGCCCATCTCGAAAGTTATCGACGAGTGGACCGACATCTATTCGTTCATCTTCTATAACCTCGGCCTCGAGCCCAGATAAGCAGCCTTGAAAGCAGCACTGCCGACAGCGGCCTGCATGGCCATGGCGCTCGGATGCGCATCGTGCTTCACCGGCATCGAAAGCACTCCGCGCATCACCGACCGCAGCCACGGAGCATCGTCCGCGGCTGCGGCCGAGGCGCGGTTCGCCTCGGTAATCCAGGCCGACCCGGCCTCCGCATGGCAACCCGGAAAACAATGGCTCGTGAGCGACAGCAAGATCTCGATAATCTTCACGCCTCCGGCCGAGCGTGAATTTCCCCCGGGCGACACGCTGACTCTCGCCGGCGTGGCCGTCGTCCCCACGATAATGGGCACCGAGGGCATAGCCATCGACCTGCGCGACAGCCGCGGCAACATCTGCCGCTACGTGCCGGGGACGGACAGGGCCGACTTTGCCTCGCGCTCCTCTGTCGAGATCCCCTTCACCATCGAGCTGGCGCCCGTCGCCAAAGCCGACTCGCTGCTGAGCGGCCGGACATTCTTCATCCGCACCCCCTACTGGTACGACAACGCCGGAGGGGCATCGACGGGGCTGCGACACGTGCCCGTAACGATAACCGGCGTCGGCGCCGGCACGTCGGTACACCCGCTGCGCGTGGCCTTCACATGCGACGCCGACACGGCCACCCACTACGTGATGATGACCTACGGCACCGCCACCACAGCCACCCGCAACTTCGACCGGCTGTTCTCGTTCACCGATCCGCGCCGCGAGTTCCCGCAGATCGAGGACGCGACATGGCAGCTGATAATCCACTCGCGGGTGGCCGAGGGCATGACCCGCGACGAATGCCGTCTGGCGCTCGGCTCGCCGGCCACGCTGCGCCGCGGAGCCACATCGGGCGCGCAGATCGAGCACTGGTCGTACGACGACGGCGTGTATCTGATATTCGAGGACGGCATACTCACGTGTTTCAGACAATGAAAATCCACTTTCTCGGCACAGGCACATCCACCGGCATCCCCCAGATCGGGTGCGGCTGCGCCGCCTGCACGTCGTCCGACCCCTGCGACCGGCGGCTGAGGGCATCGGCCATCGTCACGCTGGACGACGGCACAAATCTGCTAATTGACTGCGGACCCGACTTCCGGCAGCAGATCATCGCCGCCGGCGCCCCGCCGCTCGACGCCCTGCTGATCACCCACAGCCACTACGACCACGTGGGCGGCATCGACGACCTGCGGCCCTACTGTAAGGACGGGCGGCACTTCCCGACCTACTGCAAGGCCGACGTGGCCCGCGACCTGCGCGAGCGCAACCCATGGTCGTTCGCCGAGCACCTCTATCCCGGCGTACCTACATTCGCCATCCATGAGATCGAAGCCGGCCGCCCATTCGAAATCAACGGCAACGGAATACTTCCGGTGGCCGTCGCACATGGAAAGCTACCGATCCTCGGCTACCGCATCGGCGCGCTGACCTACGTCACCGACTGCTCGGCAATGCCCGAATCCACCGTCGAGGCCCTGCGCGGCACCGACACCCTGGTGATCAACGCCCTGCGCCATGATCCCCACCCCTCGCACATGTCGCTCGGCGAAGCCCTGGAGCTGATCGGACGCATCGGCCCGCGCCGTGCCTTGCTCACCCACATGAGCCACGACATGGGGCCCGAGGCCGATGTGACCCTCCCCGCAGGCGTCGCTTTCGCACACGACGGCCTCTGTATCGACATACCGGTACCCGCCCGCGACACGGATATTCAGTCGCGCGGAACAAACCGGGATGCAGGTTTGTTATAGGTGAATGAAGCCCTGGCATACGGCCGGAGCCGTCATAGGTTTCCGACCTTACGTCGGCCTCACGCGAAATATATGCCAGTTATTGGACCAAAATAATATTGGTCCAATCGATGAAAATTCGTACCTTTGCAGGTCAAAAAAAACGAATGCGAGTCCCTGATGAAAAAACTACTTTCCAAGCTATTGATACTCTTGGCCATGACTCTGCTGTCAGGCGGCAGGGCAAGTAGTCTTTCATTCAATCTCGACTCCATTGCCGCCTGGGGCAAATTCCCGCGCTTCTGCGTCAACACATACCGCTGGGGCGACCGCTTCTTCAACACCTACGATTCGACATACGTGCGCGGCTCGGGCTACAAGTTCAACGTGAAGCTCACGACCGACTCATGGCTCGACTACTACAATTTCGCGCTGCCCAATCACCTGCGCATGAACATGATGAGCGATCCGTCGACATCGGTAGGCGTCTATGCCACCTATCTGGCTGTGTCCGTAGGCTACGATATCAACGTGAGCAACCTCTTTCAGGGTACGTCGCAGGCCCGCTCGCGCTACCGCTTCGGCTTCGACTGCAGCCTGCTGGCCGTGGAGGTATATCTTGAGAACAACGACGTGGGCACGAAAATCAAACGCTTCGGCAACGAGACGGACCTGAGCATACCGTTCAAGGACATAGAGATACACTCGTGGGGCATCGACGCGTATTACTTCTTCAACCACAAGAAATACTCGCAGTCGGCCGCTTTCGGGTTCGGACGCATCCAGCAGAAAAGCCACGGATCGTTTTTCGCCGGCCTTTCGATCTATTCGCAGAGCTACGACTTCGATTTCAACGGACTGCCGCAGTACATGCTCGACCAGATCCCCGAGTGGTGGGCCGACCATCACTATAAGGTAAAGACACGCAACTACGGGCTGCGCCTCGGCTACGGCTACAACTGGGTCTTCGCACGCCACTGGACAGCCGGGTTCCATCTGTCGCCCACCATAGGCATCCGCACCGGATTCGTCAATTCGCAGGACAGCAACACCGATCTGTCGCTGATGGTGCGCGGCAAGGCATCGGTGGTGTGGAACAACAAGCGGTGGTTCGCCGGAATCGTGGGCCGCATCGACTCGTCGATCATCAACGACCGCAAGACCACGTTCATGGGACACGACATGTCGCTGTCGGCCGCAATCGGCTACCGGTTCAATCTCTGGTGAGCCGGGCGGCCTCGAGTTCGGCGGCGCGGGCGCTGACTCCGGCGCCGAACAGGGCGAAATCGTATTTTACGGGATCCTCAGGACAATATTCGCGAAGCCTGCCGGTGAGCTCCTCGACGGCCAGCCTGTCGTTTGAACGCCTGCCGAGCAGCCCCAGCGCACGCGACACGTTACCGACATGCACATCGAGCGGAATGCGCAGCTGCGACGGCCGGATCACATGCCATATGCCGAGATCGACTATGCCGTCATCACGCACGAGCCATCGCAGAGCCATGTTGAAACGCTTGAGCGCCGTCTTTTCGATACCGCAGGGAAGACACCGCGAATCGGGCGTGCCGCCGTTGGCCTCGGTCAGCCGCGCGGAAACGGCAGCCGCCAGATGCCACGCCGGCGACTCGGAATGCCCTGCCCCGACAGCGCCGGCGAAGTCCTCCAGCGAGCCGTATTCGGCATAAATGCCGCGGAGCCCGCGCAGATAGTGCCTGAGATTGGAATTGAAGAACGTGCGGTGGACGTTGCCCTGCGGCAGGTCCTCGTAGCCGCGGTCCATCATATAATGATATGGCTGGTGACCGAGCATGTCGAGCATCCGCGATGCGTCGCGGCAGATCATCGTGCGGTTGCCCCAGGCGATGGTCGATACGAGCAGGGCCGCTATCTCGATGTCGCGGCGGTCGGTGTAGAGCCGGGGAAACTGCACCGGATCATCGTCAATGAATTCGGGACGGTTGTAGCGCGACACCTCACGGTCGAGCAAATCCTTAAGATCGTCAATCATATCACTCTGTATATCAAATCAGAAAAACAGCCCGGTATATCTACCGGGCTGCGAATCAAAATGCTTGGGGTGAGATGTGGGGGTCGAACCCACGACCTTCGGAACCACAATCCGACGCTCTAACCAACTGAGCTAAGCTCACCATGTCTTAAAAGCACTGCAAAGGTAAGGACATTTTTTGAAACTGACAAATTTTTGCCGAAAAATTTGCTAACTTTGTCATGTTTTTTGATAACCGGCATTACTATGAGAACCGTCCGCATGGCCATCGCAGCCCTGGCCGCCCTCCTGTGGAGCTGCACGGTAAATAACGGCGAATACCGCAGTATAAGCGGAAACGCCTGGGGTACAGTATACCATATCACCTACAACGGACCCGAGGCGCTTTCCGACTCGATTCTGGACGAGATCGCACGCGTGAACATGTCACTGTCGGCATTCGAGCACGGATCGACGCTCTACCGCATCAACGCCGGGCTGACCGACCGCGCCGACTCCATGTTTGCGGCGGTATTCGCGGAGGCCCGCGGCGTGTGGCAGGCGAGCGGAGGCCTGTTCGACCCCACTGTCGGGCCGCTGGTCAAGCTGTGGGGCTTCGGCAATCTTGGCGAGACTCCCGAGCCCGGCCCGGAGCAGATCGAGGCGGCCCGCGCCAAAGTAGGCTTCGACCGCTGCACGCTCGAGGGGCTGCGTCTGATAAAGGACGACGGCATGGAAATCGACTTCGCGGCCGTGGCGAAAGGCTATGGCGTGGACCTGATCGCGGCCCTGTTGCGCCGCAACGGCTGCACGGACTACATGGTCGAGGTCGGCGGCGAAGTAGCTGCGTCAGGCGTAAATCCCAAAGGCATACCGTGGAGAATCCGCATCGACGTGCCGGGCATCGACGAACGCGAATCGGTCATCTCGCTCGACAACCGCTGCGTGGCCACATCGGGCAATTACCGCAACTACCGCGAACGTCCCGACGGATCACACTACGGCCACACGATAAATCCTCTGACAGGCTATCCGGCTGCCACCTCCGTCATCTCCGCCACCGTGGTGGCGCCCCGCTGCGCCACCGCCGACGCCCTCGCCACTGCCCTGATGGCCATGGGCGGCAGCATGGACGCCGACAGCGCCGCACAGGCTATCCGGGACGCATATCCCGACGCGGAGCTGTATATCGTGGCAGCCGAGGGCGGCCGCGCCGTCACCAGGCACTATCCGCAACGCAAAACCGCCGCCATGACATCACGCTGACGTCGCGGCGGCGGCTTGTAACTTAACGACTTACCACAAGCAGTTAATGTCAATCTATAACCTTAAATCTAATACCATGAAAACATTGTTCAATAAAGCAATTATACCTACATAACGTTACAAATGCGTTAAAGTTCCCGCACGTTTGTTACATTAACAGACTTTAACTTTCCTATAAGCCATATAATTTTTAATTTTGAATCCGGATAATAACAAATAGAAATCATTCACACCTCGAAGCAATGAGAGAAAATATACTGGTAATCGACGACGAAGAAGCTGTCTGCGAGATACTTAAATACAATCTGACAAAAGAAGGGTATCAGGTCGACACGGCTTACAGCGCCGAAGAAGCCCTGGATATGGACCTTGAGCGCTATCAGCTGTTCCTGGTCGACATAATGATGGGCGACCTGAGCGGATTCGACTTCGCCAAGCGCCTGCGCAACGTCACCGCCACAGAAAACATCCCGATCATCTTCTGCTCGGCCCTGAACGAGGAGGACGAGAAAGTCATGGGCCTCAATATCGGCGCCGACGACTATGTGACCAAGCCGTTCTCGATCGGCGAGGTGTTGGCGCGCGTACGCGCCGTGCTGCGCCGCTCATCGCTTCAGAACCAGCAGCAGACCGTGACTATCGCCGACTCGCAGTACGAACCCGACCTTACGTTCAAGGGCCTGCGGATCGACCGCAACGAAAAGATCTCATACCTCGACGACGCCCCGCTGCAGCTCACACGGACGGAATTCGAGCTGCTCGAGTTCTTCCTCACCCACCGCAACCGCATATTCTCGCGTAAGGAAATAATCAGCAGCGTATGGGGCGAGGAAGTAGTGGTGACAAACCGCACCATCGACACCAACATCACCCGCCTGCGTAAAAAATTAGGCGAATACAGCAACAACATCGTGACGCGCCTGGGCTTCGGCTATGGGTTTAAGGAAACCGACTAGATATCAGCTGCGGCTGTTCGCGCCGCTCGTAGCGCTGATCTGGCTCATCCTGATAGTGATGGGTGTGTGGATGTACCACACCGAGCGCCAGTTGCGCATACAGAACTTGCGCGACCGCGTGTCGGTCGTCGCATCGCGCATCGTCTATGCCTATGAGAACAACTCCGACCCCAAGCCGTTCTACGACTTCGTGGCCTCATATTTCATGGCCGACTCTCTGTGCGACGATATCCGCATCACCACATATTATAACGGCCGCCCCCAGTATGTGGTGGGCGAGCCCATATCGCCCGTCGACATCCGCGACTTCCACGACGGCACTATAAAAATCGACCGTGAAGGGCAGATCACCGACGACGAACGCCACCGCAACAATCTTTACTACAACTACACCACCAGCACCGACAAACGGCTGGAGATATACACCATGCTTCCGTTCGACGCCGCGCAGATCGAAGCCACCCAGGCCTCCGACCGTCTGTACATAGTCCTGCTGATAGTAGCGCTTACGGGCACGGCCCTGGCATGGTTCATGTCGCGCAAGCTCGGGCACAATATCGAGCTGCTCCGCGACTTCGCCGAACGGGCTTCGGCCGACGACGACTTCGTGCCGACAGTCCGATTCAGCCACGACGAGCTGGGCGACATATCGCGCCACATAGTCTCGTTCTACAACCAGCGCAACGCCGCCATAATCAAGCTAAAACGCGAGCACAAGGTGGCGTATCACGCCCTGGAGGAAAAGACACGCCTCAAACGCGAGCTTACAAACAATATCAACCACGAGCTCAAGACCCCGATCGCCGTGATCAAAGGCTATCTCGACACGATCAACGAACACCCCGACATGGACGAAGAGTCGCGGCGCCATTTCCTGAAAAAGGTCAGCGAACACGTCGACCGCCTCACCCAGCTGCTCAACGACCTGTCAAGCATCACACGCCTCGAATACGGCTCGCAGATGATCAACACCGAGCCCGTCAATTTCCACGAGATCGTGTTCCAGGCCGTCAACGACTACGAGACATCCGGCATGCTCAAGGGTATGACGTTCAACTACGACATACCGACCTACTGCTCCGTAATAGGCAACCAGACCCTGCTGAGCGGCATGATAAACAACCTGGTAAAGAACGCCGTAGCCTATTCGAAAGGTACTGAGATAAATATCATACTGACCGACAAGGACGAAAAGTTCTACCACTTCGCCTTCTACGACAACGGCGTGGGCGTCAAACCCGAAAGCCTCCCACACTTATTTGACCGCTTCTTCCGCGAAGACAACGGCCGGTCACGCAAAAAAGGCGGCACTGGACTCGGACTCTCAATCGTGCAGAACACAGTCGAGGCCCTCGGCGGAACCATCATCGCCGACAACCGCAAAGGCGGCGGCCTGATATTCCGCTTTACGCTCAAGCGCGCGTCAAAAGATGAATAAACGCCTATATCACAGCCGGGATAATGAATAAAACCGCACAAAAAGGCGATTTTATGTGCAAAGATTTGCGAAATTGCATTTTTTTGCTCAATTTTGCAACCCGTTCACAATAACTCAGATTGATCATGGATCAAGAAATTGACTGGAAAAAACTACCGTTCGGATACTACCCCACCGACTATAACGTGCGTTGCTATTACCGCGACGGCAAATGGGGCGAAATCGAAGTAACAACATCTGACAAGATAGAGCTGCACATGGCAGCCACAGCCCTGCATTACGGCCAGGAACTCTTCGAAGGCCTCAAGGCTTTCCGCGGCAAAGACGGCAAGATCCGCATCTTCCGCCTGCGCGACAACGCCGAGCGCGTACGCTCCTCGGCCAAAGGCATCCTGATGGAACCCGTGCCCGAAGACATCTTCTGCAAGATGTGCGAGATGGTCGTGAAACTCAACGAACGATTCGTGCCGCCCTACGGCAGCGGTGCATCGCTCTACATCCGCCCGCTCGAAATCGGCCTCACCCCGAGCATCGGCGTCAAGGCAGCCTCCGAATACCTCTTCATGGTCATGGTCAGCCCCGTCGGCCCCTACTTCAAGACAGGCTTCGGCTGCACCGACATCTGCATAATGCGCGAATACGACCGCGTCGCACCCCGCGGCACCGGCCGCTTCAAGATCGGCGGCAACTACGCCGCCTCGCTCGTAGCCGGCGAACACGCCCACGAACTCGGATGCTCGGCCGTGCTGTTCCTCGACCCCAAGGAGAAAAAATACCTCGACGAATGCGGCCCCGCCAATTTCTTCGCCATCATCGACGGCAAGTACGTCACCCCGAAAAGCGACTCCATCCTGCCGTCGATCACCAACCGCGCCCTGATGACACTCGCACGCGATCTCGGCATCGAAGTCGAGGAACGCCACATCACCGTCGACGAGCTCGAGCACGCCACCGAAGCCGGAGCCTGCGGCACCGCCGCCGTCATCTCCCCCATCGGACATATCCGCGACATCGACACCGGCAAGACCTACGAAATCGCCAAGGACGGCAAGCCCGGCCCCGTATCCACCCTACTCTACAACAAACTCAACGCCATCCGCCTCGGCGAAGAGCCCGATACCTACGGCTGGAACACCATAGTCGAATGACAGCCGCGCCACAGCCGTGGACCGAGGTCTACGACACATTCTATCCGACGCAGACTCGCGCTCGCGACATCCTCGAGCGCCACTCCCGGTCGGTGGCCGACCTGGCATTGGAGATCAACAGACACAGCGGCCTCAGGCTGCCGGAAGCTGAAGTCGAGACCGCTGCCATGCTCCACGACATCGGCATATTCCTGACCGACGCACCGTCGATCGGCTGCTTCGGATCGCGGCCATACCTGCTGCACGGCGTACTCGGCGCCGACCTGCTGCGTCGGCACGGCTTCGGCGAAAACATAGCCCGCGTGGCCGAACGCCACACAGGTGCCGGCATCACCGCCGCCGAAATCGCCTCATGGCACATGCCATTCCCCAAGGACCGCACGCTGTGCCCGCAGAGCGACCTCGAGCAGCTCGTGTGCTACGCCGACAAATTCTACAGCAAGTCAGGCGACATGCGCCGCAAACCCCTCGACCGCGTACGCGCATCACTCGCCCGCTTCGGCCCCGACACACTCGCCCGCTTCGAAGCCCTCCACGCCCGCTTCGCTTTCGACTCCTGACCGATACAAATATTACGACGTCTCCCGTCCGGGAAAATCCCGCCGGGAGACGTCGCTATTGTCAAAGCCGATGTATTGATTACACGTCAGCGCTCTATGCGGATAAATACATAATCATGATCAAACTCAAGCTCTACCTCATTGGTCAGTTCAGCCTTATAGCCATAACTCTCGCGCGAGAACTCATTGATAAGCTGGTCCGGATACGTATCCACCACAAACTCGGCGATCGGCGACGGCACGATTGCGGCCGGCACAGCCTTGCCGTACGGCGCGTCCACATCAATCCACTCGCCTGCCGAGTCAAACTCAATCTCAGTGCCGTCGCTCAGATACACATCATACTTCGCCGACGAATGCTTGCCGTCGCGCTCCACCTTCACAACCTTCGCGCCCGGGAAATACGATTCGACAAACACCTGCGCCTTTGACGGAATATCGCCGAAAACCACAGGCTCGTCATCGTCAGAACACGACCACAGAGGCGCAATCAACACAGCGGTCAGCAAAAAGAACAACACTTTTTTCATAATCTGCAAATCAAATTGAAAACAAATAATTAAATCAAAGAAACAACACCGCGCCGCACACAATAGTTCACACACCTCCCATAAGACACAGCCGTCACCGACCCGCCATCCTATGGCCGACGCATTCCGGTCGCCCGTCCAACACTCCCCAAACACCCCGCAATCCCCCTTTCCACCACACACTATGCAAAAAATATCTGAAGATTCCAGATCGAAGTGCAAAACTTTGAGGTAAGAATCATCAAATCTCCTC
>CABRGT010000052.1 GCA_902470475.1 uncultured Porphyromonadaceae bacterium
CCGCGAGTCGGCCGTCAGGCCGCTGTAGGGATCGGCCGGGGCGTCGGCTCCGGCTGTCTCGGCGAGCCGCCGTCCGAGAGCTTCGGCCACGGCTGCCGGTGTGTGGTATTCTCTGTATCGTTCCATCAGTTCTGACTTAGTGTTACGGTCACGCGGGTTCCGGGAGCGACGGTCGTGCCCGGGGCGGGCGACGACGCCGTCACGTAGCCCGTGCCGGTGAAGTTGACGGGAAATCCGCATTTCTCAAGTTCGACAAGCGCTTCGCGGATGCCCAGGCCGCGCACGTCGGGCACGGTGGTGCTGTTGCCGCTGCCGCTTTTCGAGGTCTGCAGCACATATGCCGCCGGGACGTTGAGCGTGCGGTGCAGCCGTTCGCTCCGGCTCGTGTTGTAGGTGCCGTAGAGTGTCGGCTTGCCGGGCGCGCGTCCGGCCGACTCGGCCACGTAGTCACTGCTGTTGCCGAGCATGCCGCGCGAGTACATCTTCAGGGCCACGTTGCGCAGCACCGTGCCGCTCGTGGCCGCCGGTCCGTAGGGGCCCTGCGGATCGCTGATCACCACTATGCACGTGTAGCGCGGATTATCGTAAGGGAAAAAGCCGCAGAAGGCCACGCGGTTGTGCCGTCCCTCGCGGTAGCCGCCCTTGAACGGTATCGACGACAGGATCTTGCGGCCCAGCGAGTCGCGCGGCGCCTCCAGGGCGATGCCCGCGGTGCCGGTCTTGCCCGCGATCTCCACTATATTGTTGCGCAGGCCCTTGGCCGTGCCGCCTTCGCCCCACACCACCTCGTGCATCATCTGGCGCAGGATGGCGGCGTTGCGGCGCGAGCATATCGAATCGCGCACGTAGCTTACGGGGATTATCGAGTCGCGTCCGTCGGGCATGTGCATGGCTTTCACCAGGCGTGGCCGCACGAACCGTCCGTCGTTGGCTATCGCGTTATATATGGCGCACGTGTACAGCGGTGGCACCAGCGTGGCGTAGCCGAATATCATGCGCGAGAGCGACACGCGGCCGCCGCACTTGGGGTCGAGGGTCGGATACCGGGGCGGCCGCTCGCGCGACATGCCCGTGTTGAAGCGGTCGAAGAAGCCGATCTGCCTCAGACGCTCGCGGAAGCCGTTCAGGTTGCCGTCGTAGCGCGGCGCTATCAGCTTGGTCATGCCTATGTTCGACGAGTATTCGATGAAGCGGCTCACCGGCAGATAGGCCGGCGAGTGGGTGTCGCGGATGGGTTTGCCGCCTGCGTAGGCGTAGGTCGATCCGATCGGGTACACCTGGTCAAGATTGGCATAGCCGTCCTCGAGCGCGGTCAGCATCGATATGATCTTGATCACCGACCCCGGTTCGTAGGCCTGCACGATGTGGTTCATGGCCTCCACGTAGCCCCCGCCCACGGTGTCGCGGTCGAGGTTGGATATTGCCTTTATGTCGCCCGTGGCCACCTCCATGATCATGGCGCTGCCCCACTCGCCGTTGCACTCGACCAGCATCCGCCCCAGTTCGTTCTCGAGCAGGTCCTGCATGGTTATGTCGATGGTGGTGGTGAGCGATATGCCGTTGACGGCCGGCGTCTCGGTCCAGTAGGCCTCGCCGCTGGTGAAAAGCACCTTCTTGGCCACGCCCGGGCGTCCGTAGAGCAGTGAGTCGAGTGCCGCCTCCAGGCCCGAGCGGCCGCGCACCTGCGGGTCCTTGTCGGTCTGGCCCACGCGTCCGATGCTCAGCGACGCCATGTCGCCGTAGGGGTAGCGGCGCAGCAGCACCCGCTGCGTCGTCAGGCCGGTGCGGTTCGGATTGGCCGACCGCCGGAAATACGGGAAGCCCTGCAGGCGCACAACCTCGTCGTAGGGGATGCCGCGCAGCAGCGGATACGACCGCGAGCGCTTTGCCTTGGGCACGCTCAGAGGCTTCATCAGGTGGTCGTACCATTGCTGGCGTGTGCGCTGGGGATAATATGCGGCCAGAGTGTCGGCCAGCGAGTCGGCGCTTGCCTTGTAGTTGAGCTCGTTGATGCGCGAGGCTTTGAAGTCGATGCGCACGTCGTAGTAGTTGAGGTTCGTGGCCAGGATCGATCCGTCGCACGCCAGTATGTCGCCGCGCAGCGGCGGTATCACGCGCTTGCCCGCCATGGTGCGCTCGCCCTTGGCGTTCCATTCGTCGGCGTGTATCACGGTGGTGTTCAGCAGGAACATCATGCACAGCCCCGACATGAACAGGATGAAGGCCGACATGATTACATAGCGGCCGTAGATGTGCAGGCGCCGGGTCTTGGGTTTGCGCCCCTTGTCGGTTTTTTTCCGGAACAGTTTCATGGAAGAGAGATTTTATAAGGTGGACGTTCCTGTACGCTCAGCCCCAGTCCCAGCGAGTCGACCATCCGCTGCATCGAGCTCTCGCATGTGGCCGACATGTACAGCGACCGCTCGCGTTGCACTTCCGTGCGAGTCACCTCGAGCCGCCGCGTCAGCGTCTGCACCGTCTCCATGGCCGTCACGCAGTCGAACCGCACCGATATGTAGGTCAGCGCCAGCACCACCACGATCACTACCGCAGCGAAATGTTTCAGGAACCAGTTGCCGGGAATGCCCTCGACGATGTCGCGCGACTTGATTTTCTTGATCGATAGTTTTTTCAGCATGGAGAGTGGTTTTTATTGGGTTGAGCTTGTGGTGAATGCTGTTGGGGTTTCGCGGGATGTCAGTTGCGGGTCGCCACGCGCAGCTTGGCGCTGCGGCTGCGGGGATTGGCCTCGATTTCGGCCTCGTCGGGTGTCACGGGCTTTCCTCCCGCCGGCCTGAACGGTGTCGATGCCCGCCCGTAGATGTCTTTCTCGATGCGGCCGGCGAAGTCGCCGCTGCGCAGGAAGTTTTTCACCAGACGGTCCTCGAGCGAGTGGTAGGTTATCACGGCCAGCCGTCCGCCCGGTTTCAGCACCTGTGCCGTCTGTTCGAGAAAGGCGCGCAGGGCGTCCAGCTCGCCGTTCACCTCTATGCGCAGTGCCTGGAATATGCAGGCCAGTTCTTTCTTGCGGCGTCGCGGGTCAGTCAGCGGCTCCACGACTTCGAGCAGCCGGTTGATGGTGTTGACCGGCGCCTGCTGTCTCGCCGCCGCCAGCGCGCGGGCTACGCGTCGCGCTCCGGGCACTTCGCCGTAGAGCTGCAGCAGCTCCCCGAGGGCGTCCTCGCTATAGTTGTTTACTATTTCGGCGGCCGTCAGGCGGCTGTGGCGGTTCATGCGCATGTCGAGCGGTGCGTCGGCTCTGAACGAGAAGCCGCGTTCGGCATCGTCGAAGTGGTGGAACGATACCCCCAGGTCAGCCAGGATGCCGTCGACGCTCTCCACCCCATAGTAGCGCAGGAAATTACGCAGATAGCGGAAGTTGCCGTACACCATCGTGAAGCGCGGATCGTCGATCGCGCGCTCTACGGCGTCCGAGTCCTGGTCGAACGAATACAGATGCCCGTCGGCCGACAGGCGGTCCACTATCGCGCGCGAGTGACCGCCGCCGCCGTAGGTCGCGTCGACGTACACGCCGCCGGGTCTGATCGCCAGCGCTTCAAGCGATTGGTTCAATAATGCCGGTATATGGTAAACTTCCTGGTTCATAATAAATTAACTAAACGACCCTTGTGAGGCCATTTTTCAGAGTGTAAAGTTACGAATTAATGGACTCAGTTTACAAATGAAAACTCCACTTTTTCTGAAAAAAGTTATTAACACCAATGCAATGACGCCCTCCTTGCCGTTACTCCTTTTCCGGCCACACTACTTCTACGCAGCGGGGGCGATTTGCAATTGCAAATCGCCCCCGGCGAATACAGAAAGGGAAAAATGTCTTTACTTCACGGTCACCTTAGTGGCGGTCTGTCCGCTCCGGCGGATGTAGATGCCCGGTGTAAGTTCGCCGCTCACGCGGATACCCTGCAGGTTGTAGTACTCTGCTGCATCCGTGCCGTCGGTCTCGATCTCGGCGACACCCGACGTCGTGCCGTCGGCCTTGATCTCGCGGTAAGCCGTCAGGCGGGCGTTGCCGTTCGTGTCGACCGTGCGGACAAACACCTTGGTGCTCTTGTTGTCGGCCAGGCTGATGTTCACATAGCCCTTGTCGGCCGTGGTCCAGTCGTGCGTGTTGTCGTAGCTCGACGGAACCTCCTCGGCCAGAGCGTTGATGCCCGGCTCTGCCGGTGCAGTCGGCTCGATGCGGTACTGCAGCGTGGCGCTCGAGGTGGTGTAGAACATCAGATATTCGTCATCTTCCTCCATCACGATCTTCTCGCTTCCGGTGGGCAGCGTCACGTCGAATTCGAGCGGGGTCTCCGCAGTGAAGTTCACGGCGTAGCTCGACGCAGCCTCGCGGCTCACGGTTACCGTGGCGGTCGTGGCCGATGCGGCGGCAGGAGCGTCCTCGGTCACGGCAGCTCCCGACAGGCACACGTAGTCGGCGGCCGGTTTCAGCGAGATGCGGCCCGAGATCTCCTCGGTCTGCGGCTCACGGCGCTGAACGGCTATGCTCGTGGTGGTGGCGTTCTGGAAGAACGAGATCACGCCGTCGTTGAGAGCCGGATTGCGGGCGATTTCCCACGAAGTGGCCGATGCGGGTATCAGCGCCTCGAATGCGTCGTTGTAGCCGTTCGTGCCGATGCCGTGGAACATTATCTGCAGGTTGCCGCCGGGCTTGATCGCCGATACGGGGGCCGAGGTGGCGATTTTCACCGCTGCGGCGCCCTTGAGGTCGGCCTTGGTGGCGGTGTAGTCATAGCTGCCGTATAGCATCGTGCCGACAGTCTCGGTGACGGCCGGACCGTCGAACAAGGCGTTCAGGTCAGCGGCCGCGATGGTCAGCGGAGTACCGCCTATCACGTTTTCGCCGCCGTTGGGCTTCACTGATATTGTCTGGTCCTTGTCGCTCACGGTCAGGAAGTTCACGAAGCCGTGCTTGCCGGTCATATGGCCGATCTGGTTCGTGCCCATGTAGATGTCGTATGAACCGCAGTCCGAAGCATCCTCGAGGTCAAATTCCACATACACATTGTTGGCCTCGGCGCCCTTACTGTCCGTAGCCTTGGTCACGCCGTACTGCACGTTGGCAAACGATACCACCGTCTTGGCCTCCCCGCCGCTGTACGTCAGAGGAACATAATCAATCTTCAGCACCGGCAGATTTGATGATCCATTTGAAAGATCGCCGGTAGTATTGGACAAGTCAGCGTTATCTTTTGATATGACGCCGCTTCGGATCCCCTCTCCGGTGAATACCTGCGAAATTAATCTGTAACCTTCAGCCATGGATCCTTCGCTTATCCATGTTATAAGGAGGCTGCCGCCTTCATAAATAATTGGTTCATCAAGTATTACACTAAATTCAAAAGGATCAGATTCTTCGTCATAATAAAATTCTTGCGATTGGAAATGCCCAATGGATCCGGCCTGATAGTCGTTAAACCATTGTTTCTTGTCATTTTTTATTGGGAATTGAGTTGCATCAATATTTTGTACGTAAATCGTTGATGAGAATGAGCCTAAAAGATATCCATCTGCACCAGACATTTTGAATGTAAAGCTTGTGATTTTTGCTTTAACGTTTTCTCCAGATTCATTGATTTTATTAAGACCCAATAAATCTGTGGCTGTATATAGTGTCTGACAGAAAGAATTTGTATAGTTATATGGATCGTGCGGCAGAATTTGTCCGGCGCCTCCATTGCCGGTATCAGGAGTGGTATAATTGGGTGTATAATATACGTCAGCCGGACCTTCCGTCACCGTCGGTCCAAGCGTCTCTACTTCTTCCTCGTAGGTGAAGAGAAAATGAGGTATAACATTCTTAGAATTGGCTAAATCACCGGAAAGTGTTTCAATGGCTGTAGTTGAGTCTGAATAACCGCCACTACGTGTACCTCCACCTGGTACATACGTATATATACCATTCCACCAACTAAGACTATCATTAGGATCAGATGCATACCAATCTTCGAAAGTGTCTTCAGAGAAAATAGTCAGCAACAGGCTTTTTCCAGTATATATGAACCCTTCCGGTCCAAAATTTAACGTCACAGTAAATATTCCGCCAATTGTTACCTCGTTCTCTGCTACCTCATCTGGTGTAATGGTAACTGTCGCCAGATTATCTTTTGTGAAAGAAAAATATTGTGGTTTATTGTCAATTACCGGAAATGAACTTTCTTCAATGTTTTGTGCGTAAGCATCAATTTTAATCGTACCGGAACCTATATAGGCGCCATTACTTTCCATTTTTACAGAAATTGATGTAATTTTTGCCCTGGTTATTCCGGCTGCATCTGTTTTTGGCACAATGCCGACAAGATCTTCTGCGGTAAGGAGAACCTGACTTCCGGAATATGTATTATCCAGTCTGGCAAATACCACACCATTAATGTCATTGTCGGAGTGTGAGCCATATCCTGAAACTTCACTCCATTTGCCGCTTACGTCGTACGTGAGGGCCGAGGCGGCGAACGCCATCACTGCCAGCAACGCGGTTAATATTAGCTTTTTCATAGTTTGTTTCGTTTGGAAATGATTGTTTTATAGGGCGGATGCCGCAAGGCTCCGGACCTTGCGGCATATCTTGGTTTTTTAGCGGATCACCACCTTGCGGGCCTCGTTGCCCTGGCGGCGGATGTACAGGCCGGGAGCCGGCTGCCCGTCTACCGCCTGGCCCTGCAGGTTGTACAGCACCGGAGTCGTGTCGGCAGTGTCGGCGGCTATCGAGCCGATGCCGTCGCCGACGGTGTAGACGAACTTGGCCACGGGTACGAACTTGTTCGGACCCTGTGCCTCTTCCTGGATGCCTGTGTCATAGACCTTCTCGAAGCCGTAGCGGTCGCTGCCCATCTCCATGGCGGTGTAGCCGCGTGTGCGCATGCAGTACGACACGCGGGCCTGTGCCTCGCTGTCGTTGGTGCGGGCGCTCCACGCCGTCACAAGCAGGTTGTGGCCCGTGTAGGGCAGCGGCTTGTCGAGCACGAAGTGGATTTCCTCGTCTTCGTAATAGTAAAGCTCCACGTAGTAGTCCTCGATGTGGCTGTACGAGGTCGACGGGTCGTAGTCGATCCACATGTAGTTGTCGGTGCCGGGCTTCTTCTGGAACTCGTTCTGAGCCGTGTTCTCGATGTAAAGCTGCAGATCGGCCTCTATCTCGCAGGTCGAGCCGTTGTCGCCGTACTTGAACACTACTTCAGTGATCGAGCCGTTGTCGTCGGCCAATGGCTCCAGGAAGTCGGCGCCGTAGATGATCTGGATGCCCGAATAGCGGCTGTAGAACTGGAACGGCGCGAATTCCCACCACGATCCCTCGCCGATCTTGATTTCTTCGGCGCCCGGATTGTCGAAATTGCCTACGGTGAACGACCGTGTGCCGTCCTCGGCCGCTGTCTGGGCCATGGCGCCTGTGGCAGTCATGGCCGCCAGCGCCAGCAGTATCATTGTCTTTTTCATTGTTGTCTGTTGTTTTTGATGGAGTGAAGGCCCGGGGCCTTCGCAACTGGTTGTCGGAAGTGGTCTCAGAGTTTGATCTTCTCGATCTTCGTGCCCTGGCGGCGGATATAGATGCCCGGGGCAAGATCGCCCGTCACTTTCACGCCCTGCAGGTTGAAGTATTCGGTCTCGGCTGCCGCATCGGCCTCGATGCCGTTCACGCCCGCGCCTAAGATCACGTGTTCAAGCGGAGAATAGTCGCTGTAGTACGTGTCGTACTCATACGGATCGTCAGGATCGGTGTATACCACCGATATGGCCATCACGTCGTAGGCCAGATGGCTTGCCCCCTCGAGAAACTTCATGTCCTCGAATCGCCACGATGTCACGGGCTGTTCGATATCGGTCTCGCCTACCTCGATCAGGCGCAGGAAGGTCTCGCCGGCTTTGAAGTGCTGTTCGATGGCGAAGTCATCGACGAAGTCGAAGCAGTCGTTGTACTGGCCCTCGGGGTCATCCATGATGCCGTAGTCGGTGATCACCAGGAATGTGTCGTGCGTGCCGTTGGTGAATGTCACGTCGAAATCGTTCGAGCCCGTCACGGTCAGGGTCAGCATCTCGCTTTGCTCTGTCGAGCCGTTCGACGTCACCATCACCTGGCCGCCGCCGTAACCCGTGATTGACAGATGCACCGTGAACTTGCCGCCGTCGGCCGTCAGGTCGATGTACGGTGAGTAAATGATGCCGCTTACCATTCCGCGCGCGAACACGGGCAGAAAGCCCGACCAGTCGGGGGTGTCGGTGAAATCGTATTCGGTGAAGTCGACATAGAAGTCATCGAGATAGGCCGGCTCCTGGAAGGTGCCGATACCCACGCGGTTGAAGCCTTCGCTCAGCACCGTGTAGTCGCCTTCGGCGGCTACGGTGATCGGCTCGTAGCATGTCACCTGGTATACATCGGCGCCCGCAACGGCCTCCCAGTTGGCCGTGAAGCCGTTGGCGGTCACGTCCGTGGCGGCCTTTACTACCGGTGTCTTCACTGTGACGCCGGCTTTCATGGGCGCGGTCTTGTGCATGGCCGCTCCCGCGGTCGCACAGCATGCTAAAACAAGAAATAACGACAGGTAAAGTTTCTTCATAGAATTTTAATTAATTGATCCGACTGCAAATTTATGTTATATTTTACAATTTGCAAATAAAAATCACAAAATTTTAAGAAAATTGCTAAAAAAATCCTTGTTTGGCCTGCACCGCGTGAGCCGCCGACCCCCGTTTGCCGGCTGCTGCGTGTATTTTATCGCAACAAAAGCCCGCCTCCGGGGCCGGAAGCGGGCTTTGTGGCGGATATAATCCTATAAGTAAGGGCTTACCTTATTACAACCTTTTCGACCGTTGAACCCTGGCGGCGGATATAGAGGCCTTCGGTAGGATTCTCTACCCGTACGCCCTGCAGGTTGAAGTATTCGGCCGGTGCGGTCGCGTCGGTGCTGATGTCGCTCACACCCTCGGATGTTTTGGTGATGACGACCTTGAAGGCATCGTTATAGCCCGCAAACAGCGGCGACATCGTGTT
Source organism: uncultured Porphyromonadaceae bacterium (assembly GCA_902470475.1). Classification (GTDB taxonomy): domain Bacteria; phylum Bacteroidota; class Bacteroidia; order Bacteroidales; family Muribaculaceae; genus CAG-873. The sequence goes on from CABRGT010000052.1 coordinate 9,011, forward strand.
GGCCGGACGCATCATCAGCGTCATGCGCGGGAAGGTGACCGTGGCCGTGTTGCTTTCGTAGGCGATGCTGCCCCAGTAGCCGCGTTCGGTTATCTGTTCTTCGGTGCGGCCGTTGATGATGTTGTAGTGGGCCGCGCTGCCTGCGATCATTCTTACACCGTCGTCATAGGTGATGTCGGTCGGGTTGATCTCGACATATACCTTGTCGGGACGCTCGGCATTTATCACGAAGAACGAGTTGACTTCGCCGTCGACGGGCTTAAGTTTGGAATATGCTTTGGTGAACTGGTCGTCGGTTGTCCACGGGTTGATGAGGCGGAAGATGTCTTTCCCGTTGTATTTCTGCACCCTTACATTCGGCACCGTGATGATGGGGAACTCATCGTAGTACGACGACAGGTAGTCGTCCGTGAAGTCCGCCGTGCCGTAGTCGCTCCAGTTGCTGTCGAAGTTATATGTGCCGATATTGTAGTCCTTGGCGCCGTCTTCACCTTCGAAAGTCATCACTACGGTGTAAGTGCCTGTTGCGGCCAGGCTGAAGTAGATGGCCTCCGGCTTGGCGAGGATGGCGATGCTTTCATCGGTCCGCTGGGCTTCGATCACGGCCTTGAGATCGTCGCCGGGCTCGCCGGCCGCGTCGAGTTCATATGCTTTCGGATAGATGCCGACCTTTACGTTGGCCGCGTCCACAAAGCCCGGTTTTACTTTCAGCTGTGTGGCATCCTTGGTCTCGCCGATGATATCCAGCGATGTGCGGTAGTCCTTGTATTCGCCTTCGAGCTGCACGGTCTCGTTGCCGAAGCCTACCACGTTTTCTACCACGTCCGGATCATCCACATAATAGAGAATGCCGAAGGTGAACAGGCCCATCGCCTCGTCGTAGCCCGAGCCGACTCCCTCCACTGAATAGTGGATGCTGATGTCGTCGTACATCACGGGCTTTCCGCCGTAGGTATATCCGGTGTCGCCCGAACCGATCTGATAGTTGCTGATGAAGGGCATGCCCGCCATCCTGACGCCGTTGAACAGGCCGTCGAAGTACCATGAGTCTACGCCCATGCCCATTCCCGAAGGGTCGGTCGTGCACCAGTACACCGTCACGTCGACGGCTTTCGTCATTCCGAGGTCGTTGTTGAAGCGGCCGTTCTTGAGGACTTCCCACGACGAGAAACTGCCTCCGAGGTCTTTGGGCGGCGTCTTCATCGAGGGCGCTTTCTGTCCCGCGTCACAGAGCGTCTCGAGCTGAGTGCGGTCGATTAACTTTGATGCCGGGAGAGTTGGGAGTGCGTCGGCGACGGCTGTTGCCGCGCACAGCATAGTGGCTGCGATAATAGTGTAAAGCTTTTTCATAGAATGTGTTTTAAAGATCTGTGGCAAAATTATACAAAATTTTGCAAATAGCAAACAAAAAATCGCAAAAATGTCATAAAACTGGTGTAATTGTCAGTAAAATCACGAAATCCCCGGCGTATACATAAATAAAAAGCTGCGCGGAGCGAATCTCCGCGCAGCCGTTGATTTTAGCGCATTTCTATCAATACGCCACCTTGGCGCTGCGGCCGTCGGCGGTCAGCACTACCATGCCGTGGCCTTCGGGCAGGGCTATCGAGCGGCCCGAGCCGGTGGCTATCACGCGGCCTGTCAGGTCGGCTACGGTGATCGTGCGGGCTTCGGCGGCGAGTATGGCCGTGGTGCCGGTGACGGTCACCTGCAGGCCGTCGGCGCGGTCGGCGCTGATGTCGCTCACGCCCGCCTCGATGTCATAGTTCTGCTTGATGGACTTGACGGTGACATGGCAGGCCGTGCCAACCTCATTGCCGAACTGCATCTGGAACTGGCGCAGCGTGATCGGGTAAATCGTCTGGTCGTTCACGTCGAAATAGTCGGCCAGTCTTACGCGCAGCAGCTGAGGTGCGCCGGCCACGTTGTTGAATTCGGCCGTTACCTGGGCCGGATCGTTGGCTGAGTTCATCGCCACGCTGAACTTGTTGATCACCGTGTTGGCCGGGTCGATCTCGAAATCGATGGCTTCGGGGATGCCGTAGGTCGCCGTCATGGGCTGCAGGGTCATTTTCGGGCCGCGGGTGAGCTTGATGGTGAAGTCGAAGTTGATGGCTTCGCCGTCGGCAGTCGCCGTGGCGTCGGTCACGTCGGCTTTGCTCAGGCGCCAGCTGTCAAACTGGCTCATGTCGAGCAGCGGCGATGTAACATCCGTGTGGTTCTCGACGGTGATACCCTGTTCCAGGGTGATCTCGCCCAGGGTGCCGGTGACGGTGGTGGTGCCGTTGGCCACGGCGGTCACTATGCCGTCAGCGCCTACGGTAGCCACCGATGCGTCGGCCGACGCCCATGACAGGGCCGCCGGGTTCAGGTCGATGGTCGAATTGCCCACCGTCGAGGTCAGGCCGATGGTGTAGGGATGCTGTTCGTCTACGATCACCGAGGCCGATTTCAGCTCGGCCGTGCTGGCGTTGTCGATGTAGACAGGCAGGCTCACCGTCACGTCGCCGTACGTCGCTGTCAGCGCGTGCAGGCCTTCGCCCGTCACGTACAGCGTCTTGCCGTCGTTGATGATCTCGCCCAGCTCGGCTCCGCAGCTGAGCTGATAGTCCTTGAAGTCGGTGTCGAGCACCAGACCGTACTTGTTGAACGCGATCATGCGCGGGGTGTACATGCCCAGGTGCGGCAGTGTCGGTGTGTAGTCCATGAATGCCAGTTCGGCCACCTCGGTGTCCTCGGGAGCTTCGAGTACGGCATACACGGAGTTGGCCGTGGCGCGTTCCTTGCCGTCGGAGCAGTGGTTGCGTACCCCCAGAGCCTCGGTGTAGAGCGTCGACGAGCCGCCGCCGTCGAGGTTGAGACCCTCGGCGCAGCCGGCGAAGATAAGCAGGTCGCCCAGGGTGCCGGTGGTACAGCCCACCGATGAAAGGGCGCGGCCGTCGACCACCATCATCACGATCTTCGAGCCGTCGGCGCTCACGCCGATGCCCGTGCGCGGATGCTTGGCGCTGGCGTCACCGCGCTCACCCTCGCTGTTGAGGTTCACGCCGCCGCCTACGTTCTTCGGGTTGCCCGACACTACGCATGAGGGAACTATGCGCTCGCCCTCGGGAGTTTCGGTGATATTGTCGAAGGTCACCACGTCGCCCGGCTTCAGGTTGTTCACGAAGTCGTTGGCATTGCCGCGGCCCAGGATCACGAAGCCGTCGTCAGGTACCGTGAGATCGCCCGTGTGGCTGGCCGTCGAGGTCACTTCCAGGCGGTAGCTGCATCCGGCCCAGAAGTTGTCGCCCTCGACAAGGCGTGCCGTCACTTCCGAGCAGTTGTCGGCCAGCGACGTCTGGTTCGACGATCCCCAGAATTTGTTGGTGTAAAGGGTCACGCCGTTGTTGGGCGCGTCATTGTTGATGGCCTTGAACGCCACCGTCTGGTCGCCGAAGCTGGCGGTTCCTTTTTGGAAATTAAGTCGGCAGATGCGTGCCACACCCTCGATGTCGACCGAAAACTGATACCAGCTGTTGGATGTGCGCAGAACCTCGCGGTCGACCGTGAACGCATTGATCGGCGTCCCCACGATGCTCGACCCGTTGGTGGCTTTACCGCCTGTGTGGTAAAAGTCGCCGTTGGCGCCGCAGAAGTAGTGCAGCCCGTCATGCGACGCTTTCTTGGCCAGGTCCGACGTGCAGCCGTTGCCGGCAAGCTTGCCGCCGCCGCTGAGCGTGCGGATCGATACGCCCGGGGTCGTCTGGTCTATGGTCAGGTAAAATACATTCATCTGGGCCGGTCCGGTCAGGCGCAGCTGGGTCTGGGTTGTGCCGGGACCCACCTTGGCATGGAACACGGTATCCACATCGTACGTGCCGGTGGAGGTCGTCACTGTTGTGCCGCGCGCTCCGGCCGCCAGCGTGCCGAGTCCGATGAATAGAGCGGGAAGTAAAAGATGCTTCATGGTAAAATAGTTGTTGTGGTTATTATCTGCGCAAAGATACAGAATTTAAATTAAAAAAAAGTAAAATCTCCCAAAAAATACAGGGAAAGCAGGCGTGAAAGATTCCAATAAGAAGTGCAACGGCCTTCTCCTCACTCCTCCTCAGGGTAAG
>CABRGT010000053.1 GCA_902470475.1 uncultured Porphyromonadaceae bacterium
CGATGGTACTGCGAAAGTGGGAGAGTAGGTAACCGCCCCCTATTACGAGCGCCCCGAGGAATCCGATTCCCCGGGGCGCTCTCTTTGTATAGATGGCTATGTACAAGGACAGCAGGCGTCTCGCCTGCGCACAGGCCAATAGACAAACTCGCTTCGCACAGGGAAAGCAGGCTTCTCACCTGCGTCTACGCTACGTACTATGAAAGGCTGGGGGAAGGCGTCTCCCCAGCGCAATGTATTCCAATGAATGATGGATCTGCTTGCGGGTCACGTCTCTACCGCAAATTGATTGTTTAAATGATTTGGTATTTGTTTTCTGTCTGCAACACCTGGAGCGGTATTTTGCGCAGCTGACTAGCCTGTTCATAGCCGAGGTATAGGCTGCAAGCCCTCACGGATAGCACGGCATCGTGATAAATGTAGGAGTGCCCGATATTTCTGTTCGTGAATGTTTTGATAACAGATTACGACGGATCGGAGGACTCTTTGAGAATGAGGAGTGCGTCGCCCGGGTGAAGTTTGCGCTTGCCGTTGGGGACGATGTATTGTTCGTTCCTCTTGATCATGATTACGAGTGTGCCCGTAGGCAAGTTCATGTCGCGCAGTGTGTTTCCTGCTGCGAGATGCTGTTCGGTGAGGTGCAGTGTCTCGAGCTTGTTCGTGTTCTCGTCGCTCAGTTCGATGCCGAAATCTTCATCGTCGTGGCTTTCGGTGTTGACAAGGTTCAGTACCTTTGCCGACTTGATTACGGATGTACCTTGCAGAAGCAGCGAGATCAGTGTGATGAAAAACACTATGTTGAAGATCTGAGACGATCCCTCGACCTGTGCTACCACCGGGTATGTAGCGAATATGATCGGTACAGCGCCGCGTAAACCCACCCAGGAGATGAACAGCTTGGACTTACGTGATATTTTGCGGAATGGCAGCAGTGAGATGAAAACGCTTGCCGGTCGACCGATGATCATGATGAACAGGGCTATGATGATGGCGACGACAGATGTCGACAGCATTTCATGGGGATTGACGAGTAGCCCCAGGATAAGGAACATGACTATTTGCGCGCACCAGGTGATAGCGTCCATGAACTTCGATATGCTGCGTCGGTGCGGAATCGGTGAGTTCCCGATGATGATGCCCGACAGATAGACAGCAAGATATCCGTTGCCGCCCAGGTCCTGGGTAAGTGTGAATGTGAAGAATACTGATGCCAGCAGAATTATGGAACTCATTGCCGTCGCCTGTCCGGCGTCTTCATTTCGGTTGCCGATGCGGCGGTAGATGCTGACCAGCCAGCGCGAGCCGTATCCCATGATGAAGCCGAAAGCCGTGCCGACGCCGAACTGCAGCCCGAGTTGCGCGAGAATTGCTCCCGCCGAGAGTGTCTTGTCGAGTTGTATGGCCTCTATGAGAATTATGGTGAGCATATATGCCATCGGATCGTTGGATCCGCTTTCAAGTTCGAGAAGTGGCCGCAGATTGTGTTTAAGCTGGACTTTCTGCGATCCGAGAATACCGAAAACGGACGCTGAGTCGGTCGATGACATCGTGGCTGCGAGCAACACTGACGGCATCAGCGCAAAGTGTATGTTGGTCCATGGCAGACCTGAAAGCCAGAATATGAACAGTCCGGTGAAAAGAGTGGTGAGCAATACCCCCGCTGTGCTGAGGACAAGTCCGGGCGCTATCACGGGTCTGATTGATGAGATGCTGGTCGACAGACCGCCGGAGTAGAGTATGATACACAATGCGATCATACCGATGAGTTGCGCCGAGTGGATATCGTCGAACTGGATCCCCACGCCGTCGCAGCCGAATCCCATGCCGATGAGCAGGAATATAAGCAGCAGAGGCAGACCGGAGCGGTAAATCGACTTGCCTAATATGACTCCGACTATAAGAATGATCGAACCGATCAGGAGAATGTTTTCAGGACTGAACGATGACATAATGTAATGGTATATAAATAAGAAACGTCCCCACGGCCGATTTGGTTCGGGAGTGGGGGCGTGGGTAAGGTGTTATCAGTGCTTGAGGGCGTCGCGGGTAGCGATGTTGGCCTGAAGTTTTGTCAGTGTGTCGGCCAGCTTTTTGCGTTCGCCTTCGACGACAGCCGCCGGAGCATTGTTGACGAACCGCTCGTTCGAGAGTTTCTTCTCGATCGAAGTCTTGAAACCCTGCAGGTATTCGATTTCTTTGTCGAGACGCGCTATCTCGGCATCTACGTCGATGGCTGCTGCCAGCGGGATGTTGAATTCGAGCGTGCCGACCAGGAACGAGGCTGCTGCCGCATCTTTCTGTGCGTCGGTATTGAGTTCGCCGACGTTGCCGAGTTTGACGACGATGTCGGCAACGCGTGCCGGAATCGATCCGATGACATTCAGCGTAAGCGTCTCTCGCGGCGAAATATTCTTTTTGGCGCGGACGGCGCGGATGCTGGTGATGATTTCCTTGGCCAGTGCGATGTCGTCGAGCAGCGAATTGTCGATGGCCTGGGGTACAGGCATCTGGGCGTACATGATTGACTCACCTTCGCGGCGCTCGGTCAGATGCTGCCAGAGTTCTTCGGTGATGAACGGCATGAACGGATGGAGCAGGCGAAGCAGCTTGTCGAAGAATTCTGTAGTGGCCTTCATTGTAGCCTCATCCACCGGCTGACCGTAGGCCGGTTTGATCATTTCGAGATACCACGACGAGAAGTCGTCCCAGAACAGGCGGTAGATCGCCATGATAGCTTCGTTGAGGCGGAACTTGTCGAAAAGGTCGTTGATCTCCTCGACCGTTGCGTCTATGCGGGCGTTCATCCACTCGATTGCAAGTTTTGCCACCTGCGGTTGCGTGGCTGCGCTGTCGGCGTTCCAGCTCTTGAGCAGGCGGAAAGCATTCCAGATCTTGTTGCAGAAGTTGCGGCCTTGCTCGCAGAGGCGTTCGTCGAAGATTATATCGTTGCCTGCGGGCGCGGCCAGCATCATACCCATGCGCACGCCGTCGGCACCGAACTTGTCTATCAGATCGAGCGGGTCAGGCGAATTGCCGAGCGACTTCGACATCTTGCGGCCGAGATTGTCGCGGACGATACCGGTGAAATATACATTCTTGAACGGTTCCTTGCCTACATATTCGTATCCGGCCATGATCATGCGGGCGACCCAGAAGAAGATGATGTCGGGACCCGTTACGAGCGTGGCGGTGGGATAGTAGTAATTAATTTCTTCGTTTCCCGGATGGTTGATGCCGTCGAACAGCGTGATCGGCCATAGCCACGACGAGAACCACGTGTCGAGCGCGCCTTCGTCGCGGCGCAGATCGGCCGCCGTCAGTCCGCCGCAGCCTTCTATGGCCTGTACCTTGGCCAGAGCGGCCTCGGGAGTGGGCGCTACCGCGATCTCTTCCTGGCCGGTCGCGGGGTTCGTATAATAATAGGCCGGAATGCGGTGGCCCCACCAGAGCTGACGCGAGATGCACCAGTCCTGGATGTTCTCCAGCCAGTTGCGGTAAGTGGTCTTATACTTTTCAGGTACGAAGCGGATGATGTCATCGAGAACGGGCGATAGAGAGATGTCGGCGAAATGCTTCATCTTCACGAACCACTGCAGCGACAGGCGCGGTTCGATCGCGACCTTTGTGCGCTCCGACAGCCCGACGTTGTTTACATAGTCTTCGACCTTTTCCATAAGTCCCGCCTCGGCAAGATCCTTTGCGATCTGCTTGCGGCAGTCGAAGCGGTCCATGCCTACGTACATTCCGGCGCATTCGGCTATGGTGGCATCGTCGTTGAAGATGTCTATCACTTCCAGATTGTGGGCCTTGCCCAGCATGTTGTCGTTCTTGTCGTGAGCCGGCGTGACTTTCAGACAGCCCGTGCCGAATTCTATGTCGACATAGCGGTCCTCGATTACCGGGATCACGCGGTTGACCAGAGGCACTACGACTTTGCGGCCGCTCAGCCAGCGGTTCTTCGGATCCTTCGGGTTGATGCACATTGCCGTGTCGCCCATGATGGTCTCGGGACGCGTTGTGGCGACTACGGCATAGTAGCGGCCATTGTCGTCGACGTGGATCACCTCGCCTTCGGCTGCCTCAGCCGGAGCTGCTTCGCCGTCGGCCAGATAATAGCGCAGGTAATACAGTTTCGACTGTTCCTGCTCGAAGAATACCTCATCGTCGCTGATGGCGGTCAGGTTCTTCGGGTCCCAGTTGACCATGCGCAGGCCGCGGTAGATCAGTCCCTTGTCGTAAAGATCGCAGAATACCTTCGTCACGGCCTCGTTGCGTGGCTCGTCCATGGTGAACGCCGTGCGGTCCCAGTCGCACGATGCACCGAGTTTGCGGAGCTGCTGCAGAATGATGCCGCCGTGCTTGCGGGTCCAGTCCCAGGCGTGTTCAAGGAACTGCTCGCGCGTCAGATCTGTCTTTTTGATGCCCTCGGCTGCCAGCTTGGCGATCACCTTGGTTTCGGTCGAGATCGACGCGTGGTCCGTGCCGGGCACCCACAGAGCATTCTTACCCATCATACGTGCGCGGCGCACGAGGATATCCTGAATGGTATTGTTGAGCATGTGCCCCATGTGAAGGACGCCGGTGACGTTTGGCGGCGGGATAACTATAGTGTAGGGCTCGCGTGCGTCGGGAGTGGAGTGGAACAGCTTGTGCTCCATCCAGTAGGCATACCATTTGTCTTCTACTTCGGAAGGATTGTATACGGTGGGTAATTCGTTCATTTTGTGGAAATGACAGATTGTTTGAAAATTTTTTGCAAAGTTACAAAAAATCCCCGACCCTGCCAACAGCAAATCATTCCTCGAGGCTTCGTTCAGATATTTTGCCTTTAAATCGGCAGGACCTCATACTCAATAAAGAATCAGTCTTTTCGATGGGCATAAATACACATTCTTTTTGCCGAAATTATTCATGATTCAATTGCTTACTGGTTCCTTTAATGATACGGGACCTTTGGGCGCACTCAATGAGACAGTTCTTCGATTACGGCAACGGCCTCAGCCTGGTTTTCCTCCGAGGCTCCTGTCTTGGCAAACCTCACTATGCCATTCTTGTCGACCACGATAGTAAGGGGGAAACCTTCCTGCCTCACAAGGGCCACCAGATCAGATGCTTCCTGGAGATGCGTCCATGTAAACCGATGTTGTGCTATGACCGAAAGGATTTCTTCCCTGTTATGTCGGGATGCTGAAAGAAAAACTACATCGGGAAACTTTTCTTTCCATTCAGAGAGTATTGGCATTTCTCGTCTGCAAGGTCCGCACTCCGATTGCCATATGTTGATGACATATACCTTGTCTTTAAGTTTCTCATTATTCCACACATTCCCGTCAATGTCGGAATATTCAAACTCGACCAGAGGGTCTCCGACTTTAGCGCCGATTCCCTCATATACTCCGACAGTCTGTGGCTTGCGGCCGTTATAGTCGCGGATTAGCTTGTCGGCATACTTGACGCGTTCGGCCGGAATTGCCCGGGCTACCATTGATTCCTCCATGACATATCCTTCGGGTAAGTAAACGCCTATGACCATTGCTCCTTCCGGATCTTTGAGTACAGCCATCGTTGAACCTCCGGGAATAAGTGATTTCGTAGGGACGGATTTATCAAAGAATAGACCGTCTACTATAGCGGCAGCTTGTACGAGGCTGTCGCCCGGAGTCTGGGAATAGATGTTCAGACAGCCGGCCAATGCTATGAGTATTGTTATGATATATTTCATGATAGTGGTGGTTTTTAGCTTATTCGGTCGCAAAGTTATGTATAATTCCTCAGTTTGTTCTCAACATATGTTGAGAAAAGCCGTGGATTTAATAATATTTAAGGCGTCCCGCATGTTCATGCTGCGCGTGTATCGAAACCCACCATGTCGCTTATGGAAGAAAAAATTTGTGCATCCCCCAAAAAAATCAAATAATACTTGCGTAAATATAATTATAATTGTAATTTTGCAGCGTTGATTACAAAATCATCAATCTTTACTTAATCTAACAGGCGAAAACCAGTCAACTATAGTATTTAATCTTTTAAACCTTTTCAAATCTCTTAGCAAACACACTTCAGGTGCCTACGCGGCTCCACGTCAGTCAGACCGACGAAAAGCAAATTATCCCGACAAAAACATCAATCTTCAAAAATTCCATGTATCCCATTTAGCCAAAGACCGTCCAATCCTCTCTTTATCCTGACTCCCTCATAATTCCTGACTTTTCCAAATCTATCAATATCAAACCTTCAATACATGATATAGTCCCCTCCCTTAGGGACCCATGCGCCCCACGCCTCGACAGCATCCGTAAAGACCGATCAAATCAAGTAATCAACCTGTAAAAAAAGCGCACATTGACATCGCGGAAACATAAATTGCCCTTCCGCTACAACATACAGTCCATTTATTTATTGGGTACTTTATTGGGTACCTGCCAGTCCTTCGCCGCGGAGGAGGACGGTGCTGATAAGTGGCTCGGTGTAGGCGTAGGGAATGTAGGCGGTATCGGGAACGTACGGCTTGTAGATGATCAGCGAGGCGGCCTTGCCGCGGGTTATCGAGCCGTGGGTGGCGGCGACGTCCATTGCCGCGGCTGCGTTGACAGTCACTGCGTTGAAGGCGCGGTCGGGTGTCAGCTTCATCTTTATGCACCCGAGCGACATCACGAATGGCATTGAACCCGAAGGCGACGAACCTGGATTCCAGTCGGAAGCAAGGGCGACACAGCATCCGCTGTCGATGGCCTTGTGGGCCGGAGCGTAGGGCATGCCGAGGAAAAACGACGCACCGGGGAGCATCGTCGCCACAGTGTCGGAGGCGGCCAGCGCAGTGATCTGGGCGTCGTCCATCCGTTCGAGATGATCAACGGATAGTGCACCGTGTGCGATGCCTGTCTCAACACCGCCCGAGCGGACGAGTTCGTCGGCATGGATTTTCGGCCGGAGTCCGTATGCAGCCGCTGCGGTGAGGATCTGCGACGTCTGCTTCGGCGAGAAGAACCCCGTGTCGCAGAACACGTCGACGAAATCGGCAAGACCGGAATCGGCGACCGCCGGAAGCATGTCGCGAACGATGTGGTCGACATAGTCCTGTGTGCGTCCGGCAAATGCACGGCCCACGGCGTGGGCTCCGAGAAATGTCGAGCGAATCTCGATCTGCGGCAGGTCATGGCGCAGGCGGTCGATGACGCGCAGCATTTTCAACTCGCTTTCGAGAGTGAGGCCGTAGCCGGTTTTGATCTCGATGGCACCGGTACCCGTGGCGGCAGCCTGCAGAAGGCGCCGGCGTGCGTCGGCGTACAATTCGTCCTCGGACGTGACGGCGAGGCGGTCGGCGGAATTGAGAATTCCGCCGCCACGCTTGGCGATCTCTTCGTATGAGAGGCCGTTGATTTTGTCGATGAATTCACCCTGGCGGCTTCCCGCATAGACGATATGGGTGTGCGAGTCGCAGAATGTCGGCGTGACGATGGCGCGACAGGCGTCGATGACACGTCCGAAGCCGTTGTCGGCAGGGCAGGTGTCCATTGGGCCGAAATCGGCGATAAGGCCGTTGTCGGCCGTAAGCCAGGCGTCGGTGAGTTGGCCGACGAGGTCCATGTCTGAGCCTCGCAGCCGGTCGGCGCCCGGTTGGAGGATGCCGCGCAGGAGTCCGATGTTTTTAATCAGCAGCTGAGCCATCGGCGATGAATTCTATGGTTTTCTCGATCAGCGGATACATCACGGTGTCGTTGACTACGAACGGCACATGGCGCCGGTATTCGGCAACCCACTTTTCCAGGGCGGGCGACGTCTTCAGTGGCCGGCGGAATTCAAGTGCCTGGGCCGCGTTGAACAGTTCGATAGCAAGTACCTTTGTGGTGTTGCCGACAATAGTGTGAAGCTTGGTGGCGGCATTGGCGCCCATCGACACATGATCCTCCTGGCCTTGCGACGAGGGGATGGAGTCGCAGCTGGCCGGCCAGCACAGTCCTTTCGACTGGCTGACGATCGACGCAGCGGCGTACTGCGGAATCATGAAGCCGCTGTTGAGGCCCGGCTTGGCGACGAGGAACGACGGCAGGTTGCGCTTTCCCGAGATGAGGCAGTAGACACGGCGCTCCGATATGTTGCCGAGTTCGGCCAGGGCCACGGCGAGGAAGTCCATCGGTAGTGCGATAGGTTCGCCGTGGAAGTTGCCCGCGGAGACGATCATGTCGAGGTCGGGGAAGACAGTCGGATTGTCTGTCGGAGCGTTTATCTCGTCTTCCATGACGGCTGCGACGTAGTTTATCGTATCCTTGGCGGCTCCGTGGACCTGCGGCACGCAGCGGAAGGAGTAGGGGTCCTGGACGTGGGCCTTGGGCTGCGCCACGATCTCGCTGCCTTCGAGCCATGCGCGGACCTCGCGTGCGGTCTCGATCTGACCCCGATGGTTGCGCACCACGTTGACCGGGTCGCAGAACGGTTCGATGCGGCCGTCGAAGGCATCGAGCGACAGGGCTGCTATCTTGTCGGCCAGACGGCTGATGCGGCGCGCACGGATCACGGCCCATGTGCCGTACGCGCTCATGAACTGGGTGCCGTTGAGCAGCGCCAGGCCCTCCTTCGACTGGAGTTCGATCGGCTCCAGTCCGACTTCGGCGAGCAACTCGGCGGCAGGGCGCGTGACACCCTTGTATTCCACGTCGCCCAGGCCGAGTATCGGCAGGCTCAGGCAGGCCAGCGGCGACAGGTCGCCCGAAGCGCCGAGCGAGCCCTGATGGCAGACGCGGGGATATACGCCGAGATTGAAGAAATCGATCAGACGCTGCACGGTGGCGAGCTGCACGCCCGAATGGCCGTAGCTGAGCGATTGGATCTTGAGCAGAAGCATCAGCCGCACGATTTCGCCGGGGACGCGGTCGCCTATGCTGCATGCGTGCGACATGACGAGGTTGCGCTGCAGCGCCGCCAGCTGGCCTTTGTCGATGGAGATGTTGCAGAGCGAACCGAATCCGGTGGTGATGCCGTAGATCGGCTCTGTGGCGGTCTCCATTTTTTTGTCGAGGTATTCACGGCAGGCAGTGATGCGGCGAACGGCGTCGTCGCTCAGAGCGAGAGTGTAGTTGTTTTCGATGATTTCGGCCACACGGTCGATGGTGAGGCGCTCGGCTGATATATAATGAATCATTGGTTCAATGGTTTAGAGAGTTCTTAATGATGTCGTCATCGGCGAGGTAGGGGATAGTGACCATGAGGTCGGGCGTGGCTTCCATCTGACGGCGGATTGCGTCGACGGCGCCCTTGTTTCGGGCCCAGGAGCGGCGGGCGATGCCGTTGTTTACGTCCCAGAAGAGCATCTCGCGGATGCGCCGGTCGGCATCGGCCGATCCGTCGATGACCATGCCGAATCCGCCGTTGATCACCTCGCCCCAGCCGACTCCGCCGCCATTGTGGATCGACACCCATGTGGCTCCGCGGAAAGCGTCGCCGATGACGTTGTGCACGGCCATGTCGGCGGTGAACTGCGATCCGTCGGTGATGTTGGATGTCTCGCGGTAGGGCGAGTCGGTGCCGGACACGTCATGGTGGTCGCGTCCGAGGACTACCGGAGCGGAGATCTCGCCGCGGCGGATTGCGTCGTTGAATGCCAGTGCGATGCGCGTACGGCCTTCGGAGTCGGCATACAGGATGCGAGCCTGCGATCCCACGACGAGATGGTTGGGTCCTGCCTCGCGAATCCAGTGCAGATTGTCGGCCAGCTGTCCGCGGATGTCGTCGGGAGCCGTCTCGAGCATTTCGGCCAGCACATCGGCGGCTATGCGGTCGGTCACGGCGAGGTCCTCGGGACGTCCCGAGGTGCAGACCCAGCGGAAAGGCCCGAAGCCGTAGTCGAAGAACCGCGGCCCCATGATCGCCTGCACGTACGACGGGTAGCGGAAAGCTCCGTCGGCACCGATGATGTCGGCTCCGGCGCGCGATGATTCGAGCAGGAAAGCGTTGCCGTAGTCGAAGAAATACATGCCGCCGTCGGCAAGACGGTTGACTGCGGCTACATGGCGGCGCAGCGAACTCTGCACGGCCTCGCGGAAGCGTGCCGGATCGTCGGCCATAAGTGCGAGCGATTCTTCGTAGGTAAGCCCCGCGGGGTAGTAACCGCCCGCCCATGGGTTGTGAAGCGAAGTCTGGTCGCTGCCCAGGTCAACATGTACGCCGCGATCGGCGAGACGTTCCCACAGGTCGACAACGTTGCCGCAATAGGCCAGCGAGACAGCCTCGCGGGCTTTCTGAGCTTCGAGAGCGCGGTCGATGACTTCGTCGACATCGTAGTGGATCTCGTCGACCCATCCCTGGGAGTGTCTTTTCTCAACGGCGGCCGGATTGATTTCGGCCGTGATGCTCACTACGCCCGAGATCTTGGCGGCCTTGGGCTGCGCGCCCGACATGCCGCCGAGGCCGGCGGTGACGAACAGCATGCCGCGGATGTCGTCCGATCCTCGGAGCGCGCGGGCGGCATTCAGAACGGTGATTGTGGTGCCGTGGACGATGCCCTGCGGACCGATGTACATATACGATCCGGCGGTCATCTGGCCGTATTGCGAGACACCGAGCGCGTTGAGGCGTTCCCAGTCGTCGGGCTTCGAGTAGTTGGGAATAACCATGCCGTTGGTGACCACCACGCGCGGAGCGCCGGGATGCGACGGGAACAGTCCGAGCGGATGGCCCGAGTACATCACGAGAGTCTGGCTGTCGGTCATTTCGCTCAGATATTTCATCGTGAGCCGGTACTGCGCCCAGTTCTGGAACACGGCTCCGTTGCCTCCGTACGTGATAAGTTCGTGCGGGTGCTGTGCCACGGCCGGGTCGAGGTTGTTCTGAATCATCAGCATGATTGCGGCGGCGCTGCGCGAGCGTGCCGGGTAGTCGTCGATGGGCCGGGCGTGCATCGGATAGGCCGGCCGGAGCCGGTACATGTATATCCGGCCGTAGTCGGCGAGCTCGCGGGCGAATTCCGGGGCCAGTTCGGCGTGGCTTTCGGGCGGGAAATAACGCAGGGCATTTCTTAGAGCCAGCTCTTTCTCCGCGTCGGTGAGAATGTCCTTGCGACGCGGGGCATGGCTGACGGATTCATCACGGGGCTGAGGTGGAGGCAGTATTTCGGGGATGCCGGCGCGGATGGCGCGGCGAAATTCTTCGAGGGTCATGGCTTTTAAGTGGGAGGTCGGAGTTATGAGAACTGAGTTTTTTTAATTTATGAACGGGCTATGACTTCGTCGGCTATGGCGACAATGTCGGCACGGCGTTTTGCGGCTTCGGCGGCGATTTCGGCCGCTTCGGCAAGAATCTTGCCGGCCTTGGCACGGTCGGCGAGGCCGGCCGCGTTGATCTTTACGTTGAGGAACGCTCCGGCCACGGCTGCCTCGGCCGCGATTGCGCCGACACCGGCGTCGGACACTGATGCGGGATTGCCTTCCGAGGCCATCCGCTCGAGCAGCCAGAAGGTGTCGAAGGCTGTGCGCATAGTGCGGAGCGGCACTTCGGTGGCGTAGAGTGTGGCGGCTTCAAGGGCCTCGGCGCGTGCCTGCTTTTCCTGCTCGGTCGATTTCGGCATTCCGATCGCGGCCATAATGCGGCCGAAAGCGGCTGTGTCCTCGTCGACAAGAGCGGTGAGCGTGTCGAGCAGCCGGCGCCCTTCCACGGCATAGTCGGAAAATTCCTTCCAGCGGTCGTCCCACCCGGCCTTGTGTGCCGACAGATTAGCGACCATGGTGCCGAGCGCGGCAGCGAGTGTTCCCATGTAGGCGGCCACGGATCCGCCGCCCGGTGCGGGCGATTCGGATGCGGTCTCGTCGGCGAAGGCGTTCAGTGCCATGTTCGTCAGAAGCTTTCCTTCGGCTTTGCCGTAGCCGATCATGTATTCGATGACCTTTTCCTTGGGATCGAAGGGCTTCAGCTCGTCGAGTCCCATTGATTTTATAGCGATGCGGATTATTTCGGATTCGGGCAGACCGGCCGACCGCTGCTGCTTGGCCAGGAAGTACTTGCCGGCGTCGATGAGCGCGCGCTTCGGTACAAGGCCGACGATCTCCGTGCCGGTCACGCGGATGCCGCGGGCCGCAGCCGCGCGAGTCACCTCGTCGAACGCGGTGTGGAGGGGAGTCTGAGCCATGTCGGTGATGTTCATCGACACCTGGGCTATGCCGTACTCATCGATGTACCATCCGATGGCTTTGGTGCCCTTGAGTGTGCCGGGCTGCATGATGACGTTGCCGTCGGCATCCTTGAGCGGCCGGCCGGTGACACGGCCGCCCTCGCGCATCGGACGTCCCTTCTCGCGTACGTCGAAAGCGATGGCGTTGGCCCGGCGGGTGGAGGTGGTATTGAGGTTGAAGTTGACGGCGATCAGGAAATCGCGGGCTCCGATCGTGGTGGCGCCGGTGCGGGCCGCCGCCTCGTCGAACGGACGGTCGCCGAAGTCGGGCCCTTTCTCGGGATCGCCCATCTTTTCAGGCAGGGCCTCGTACTCGCCGGCGCGGCATACAGCGAGATTCTTGCGCTCGGGCCGGAATGCCGATGCCTCGTAACAGTAGGTCGGAATGCCCAGCTCGTCGGCGACGCGCCGGGCGAGTGTGCGGGCCAGTTCGGCGCACTCCTCGAGAGTGATGCCGCTGACAGGGATCAGCGGGCACACGTCGGTGGCACCCATGCGGGGGTGGGCTCCGTGGTGCTGCCGCATGTCGATAAGCTCGGCAGCGCGGCGGATGCCGCGGAATGCGGCTTCGACCACATCATCCGGCTCGCCGACGAAAGTGACGACGGTGCGGTTGGTGGCCTCGCCGGGGTCGACGTCGAGCAGGCTTATATTCTCCACTGATCTGATTGAGTCGGTGATTGCGTCGATGACGGCGCGGTCGCGGCCCTCGCTGAAGTTGGGCACACATTCTATCAGGCGTTTTTCCATGATGTACATTGGTTTCTTTGTGTGGCAAATTTAATGATTTTTTCGCGAGTCGGCAAGAATGGTGCCGGATTTTTGCGCAGGGCATACAGATTCGCAGATTCTACCTGCAAGTGCAAAATTAGGCAATAACTTTGAAGAACTCGGCGA
>CABRGT010000054.1 GCA_902470475.1 uncultured Porphyromonadaceae bacterium
TGCGGTGATGCCCGGAGCTTCGGGCAGTACGACGGCGCGCGAGGGCAGGGCCTGCTCGCCCGGAGCGGCGTTGGTCACGCGCAGGATCTCGGGCGAGATGGCGGTGACGGTGACTATGCGCCCCTCGCGGGTGGTGGTGCTGATGGTAGTGGCGGCGCTGACGGTGGCGGCGCCTGCGCCGATTGCGGCGGTGAGTATGAGTAGTTTTTTCAGCATTGTGTGTGACAGTAAGTTATGCGGGCCGGTCGGCCGGTTGATGTTTTTTGGTCAGGAGTCGTGAGATCAGCGGCGCAAGCGGCTGCGTCATGGATCGACCTTGTATGTGTAGGTGATCCAGGTGATGTTTTCGTCGCCGGGTTTGTTGTGCGTGCCTGAAAGGTCGCGGTTCTTCTGGCGGCTGTTGCGCATGGCGTTGGCTACGCGGGTGAAGTTCTTCGAACCGGCGAGCTTCGGCGCCCAGTGGTCGACGATGCGGTCGCGGTCGTAGTTGTTGAGATCGTCGAAAAGCCCCTTCAGATCGGGATACTGCTCCATTTCCGAGCGGTTCCAGACCTTGTGGGAGTCGAGATATTCGGTGGCCGATCCGGCGGGTGCAGTAGCCTGGGCCGCAGGCAGGGGCGTCGGTTCTTCTGCGGGCTTGACTTCGGCGGCTACAGCCGGCCGTGCGGCGATTGAAGCCAGAATCTCGCGGGCGCGTGCCAGATCGGCGTTGGCCGTGGCGATGGCAGCGGCGGTCTCTCCCTGCGGAGTCTGTTTTCCTTGTTGCTGTGTCGCAGGCGAGGAGGCCTGTTCTCCCTGAGGCGTCTGTTTGCCTTGTGATTGTGTCGCAGGCGAGGACGCCTGCTCTGCCTGTGGGGAGCCGCCCATGATGAGCCAGCCGAGGAGGAAGCCGATGACGAGGGCTGCCGCACAGGCCAGGAGGGCCTTGCGCGAGGCCAGCAGGGAGGAGTGGCCGGTGTACATGAGGTGGTTGACGCGGGTGGAGCCTTCCTGTATGGAGTCGTTGAGCTGATAGCCTTCGATGGGGCTGTCGGTGATCTCGCGCTTGGTGTGGATCTCGAAGCGGATGGGGGCGCCGAGCTCGCTGGTGCGGACGGGCAGCTCGAAGCGGTAGATCTTGCGGGTCTCGGGGAGCTGGATGAGGGCCTGTGTGGTGGCGGCGAGGTCGCAGCGCAGGTGGTAGGGGGCGTAGCCGCGGGCCTGGACTACGACTTCGGCGTTGCGCAGCTCGGCCAGGGTGAACGTCTTCTGCTCGTTGATCTCCACTCCGTTGACGGTGATGACGGCGTCGTTGACGGGCGCCTTTGACGCGTGGGAGGTGATGAAGAACGAGGCGGGAGATATGGCTTTGCGGCTGTCGTCGGTGTCGACGGGCGGCAGGACCATGCCGTCGGTGTCGACGGTTATTTCCTGGCGGCGGTCTTCGAAGCCCTGACGTTTCCATGTGACGGTGATGTCCTGCCCGAGCGGCACGAGGAACGGACGGGTGAAGGCCCGGTGGAAGATGTGCGGCGTGAAACCGCCGGAATCCTCAGCGGGCGGCAGCAGGGCCACGTTCTCGGCCGGCTGAAGATCGGTGAGGTCATCGGCATCGGCCGTGACGCCGAGTTCGGCGTCGACGAGCATCACGCCTTCGTAGGGCAGGTAGGCGGTCTGGTAGAGGTTTTTGCCGAAGAAGCTGTCGAGTGTGCGGCCTGTGTCGCCTCCGTAGCGGCAGAAGGCGAACTTCCGGCCCATGGATCCGACAGTCGAGGGAGCGTCGGGCACTACGTCATATTCCCTGGCGAAGAGAGTGTGGAGTTCGTTGAGTTCGTCGGGCGTGACGGCCGGATTGGACACCATGCGGGTCGTGCGCCTGACAATGTCGGACATTTCGTCGGGCGTGATCTGCAGACCGTTGGGCACGAAAATCGAGGTGGCCAGGTGATTGAGAGGCTGGTCGGGAATCGTGCGCAGGATTGTGAAGAACGCGCCCTCGTCGATGTAGGTGATGAGGTAGAAGAGATATTTTTCGGCCGGGTCGTAGTCGAGGATTTCCAGGGCATGGCGCATATCGTGTATATGGCGCTGTATGTTTTCGGCGGGGTTGATGTTCCGCACGGCCTTGAAGCCTCGGAGCGACTTGTATATGTAGAGTTGAAGCTTGTTCATCGTCGGGAGAAGGTCGGTAGCCGGGTTAATAATATCCGCAAAGATAACGAAAATTTGCGGGAAAGCCATGCGGGAGCGTAAAAAAGTGGCCGAAAGGCAGGGAAATCAAGGTCTTTAGAGATTTTAAGGTCACAAAGGTCTTGGGTGAGGGGCGGCGCGGTTCAGTAATAATGGCCTTCGAGGAGAAGGGCTGAGATGTCCCAGGCCCGGCGGAGGTCGGTGGAGTCGGCGGGTGCGTCGATGACGTTGCCGTAGAGGTCGACGAGTCCGTGCCGCGTTGTGTCGGCCACGATGCTTGTGCCGAGACCGGGATAAGGATAGCCGGTGACTCCCATCAGGTCGAGTACGGTGGGAAATACGTCGATCTGTCCGATGACGCGGTCGGTGACGAGCGATGCACCGCTGTTGAGGACCATGAAGAGTATGTCATCGGTGAAGAAGTCGGGCCCGAGGGCCGTGCGCCGCGGTTCGTGGTCGGATGCGATGACGATGACCGAGTTGTCGTAGATGCCACGGCGCCTGAGTCCGTCGAGGAACTGCCCCAGGCGTCTGTCGAACAGATGAGTCTCCTCCATGTAGTTGAGATCGTCCTGCACGAAGCGCTTGTCGGATGATATGGCTGTGCGGGTGCCGGTGATGCTTTTGTAGGGGTCGTGCATCGTGAGGGTGATGACTGTGGCCACGAACGGTTGCGGCAGGGTGGCTATGACTGAGTCGGCCTGTGCGAAAATCCAGTTGTCGCGGCGCCAGTTGCCGGTGCCGCCGGATATGAAGCCGGTGTAGCCGTAGCTGACGTTGGTAGTCGAATGGCTGTAGAATGTGGGCGGGTCGCCGGCGACCTCGACGGCATTGCGGACCCCGAGCGCCTTGACGAGCGACGGGTAGTCGGCCGACGGATAGCGCTTGGCCACGACTCCGCGGCGCAGTGGCAGCAGGCCGGTGTTGTACATGAACTGGCCGTCGCTCGACCGGCCGTGTCCGACCTGTGGCCGCATGCGGGTGACGACAAGGGCGCCGTCGGTGCGGGCGAGCGAGTCGAGGGTCGGTGTGACAGCCATACCGCCTACCTCAAGGTTGAGTACGTCGGCCGAAAGTGATTCCACGATGATGAATATGAGGTTCTTGCCGCGGTTGTGTGCGAACCGCCCGGCGGCCGAGGGACGCTCGCGCCTCTCGGTCCAGAAAGCCTCGACGCGTGCGCGCTCATCGGCTGATAAAGTATGTGGAATGAATTCTTCCTTGATCTGCCACAGAGCATACCACACGGCGCCCATGTAGGAGAAATGCTGTGTGTATTTGTAGGCCGACAACCGGTAGGTGGAGCGATAGTTGGCAAGCGCGTGCCAGAATGAGAATTTGTCGGTATTGATGCTGTACATGCGGTAGGCCTGCATGGTGAAGGCGCCGACGTAGAGCAGCAGGGATGCGGCAGCCATCGCAACCTTGGCGCGCGGGGAGAACGGCAGCCTCGCGGCCGGACCTCGGAGCAGCCACCGCACAAGTCCGAAGAAGGCCACCGGGGCGAGCAGCAGCAGGTCTTTCCAGCGGAGCTGTTCGATGAATCCGTCGATGACCCGGTCCTGAAGATTCGCACCCATGCCGACGGAGTCGAGCGGCATCAGGCCGTAGAACGCGCGGCAGTACCACAGATTGGCACAGCACAGCGACGTGGTCAGAGCCAGGGCGATCCACACCGAGCGGCGCCAGCGTGGCGGCAGGAATATGTAGGGCAGCATGACGACGGCTGCGTCGGCCGCGGCCATGTCCCAGTGGAGCAGCATCCAGGGGTTGACTTCACGGACGAGTTCCTTGAAAATGATGAGCTGCGCGGCGACGGCGAGGATGCCGGCAAGCCACAGCAGGAGCGGGCTGAAAGATAGAATGCCGGCAAGAGCTTTCGTACAGGACTTCATGCGGGAGGAAAGGCGGAGATTCATGACGTGGATGATGGGTTGTGTAATGCGAAAGCACGTTTCTGGACGATGAAGGCAGCCACCACGACCATTATGCCGGTGATGGTCCACGAGATCGGATAGATGTCGAGCAGGAGTTCGAAGTCCATGTGCCGTGGAACGACGGTGAACACCCATGCCAGGCGCAGCACGCAGGTGCCGAACACTGTCAGCAGCATCGGCAGCATGGAATATCCGAGTCCGCGCATGTAGGCTCCGGCGATCTCGTAGGTGGCGGCGAGAAACTGCCACATCAGCACGGTGTGCAGGCGCATGGCGGCGTAGCGGTAGACTTCGGGATCGTCAGAGAATACGCGGACACACGCCTCGCTCTGCCACACGATGGTCCAGTTGGCGATGGCGCAGCCGGCCATTGCCATGGTCATGCATATGCGGAACACGCGCCGGCAGCGGCCGTCGTGTCCGGCACCGTAGTTCTGTCCCGTGAAAGCGATGGCGGCGGCGCAGAATGCCGTGACGATGTAGTAGCAGTAGGCTTCGTAGGTGAGAGCGGCGGCCGATCCGGCTATGGCCTGGGCGCCGAACTTGTTGATCGACGACTGTATGAAGATGTTCGACAGCGAGAACACCATGCCCTGCAGTCCGGCGGGAATGCCTATGCGGAGCATTTTCGAGAGATCGCGCCGGTCGACTTTCATGCGGCGCGGATGCAGGGCGTAGGGCTCGGGCTCGCGCATGAGTATGCGGACGATGATGGCGGCGTTGACTGCATTGGCGATCACGGTGGCAATGGCCACGCCGTCGACGCCCATGCCGAGCCGCGCGACGAACAGCCAGTCGAGCACGGCGTTGACTGCCGTGGCCACCAGCAGCGAGTAGAACGGACGGCGGGTGTCGCCTACAGATCGCAGAATTGCCGATCCGAAGTTGTAGACCATGATGAACGGCATGCCGCAGAAATATATGCGCAGATATACTGTGGCGAGATCGATGACATCGGGCGGGGCGCTCATCATCTCCAGAATAGGTCTGGCGAGCAGCACGCCGAGTATCAGCAGAATGATGCCGCTGACTATGGATATGATGCCGACCGTGGCGACAGTCCGGCGTATGCCTCCTTCGTTGCGCTGTCCGATATAGTTGGCTATTACCACATTGGCGCCGACGGCCACTCCGAGAAAAAGATTGACGAGTATGCTGATGATGACGCCGTTCGAACCGACGGCGGCCATGGCCTGGGATGAGGAGTAGTTGCCTATTACGGCCACGTCGACGGCGTTGAACGATTGCTGGAGTATGCCGCTTGCCATCAGAGGCAGTGCGAATACGAGAATCCTGAGCGCCATCGGACCGTGGAGCATGTCGACTCCGGCCGATTTCTTAGCATCTTTTCCCATTGCAGGCGCAAAGTTACGAAATATATGCGCAACGCGCAATGCAACCGAAGGCATGCGCGAAAAAATGAAAGCCCCGCCGGGCGATGAAGCGGCGGGGCAGTGTGCGTGCGATTAGGATCAGAGATCGCGTACGGCGCCCATGACGAGGATAGCACCGGTGGCGCGGTCGCGTACGATGTAGGTGAAAGGACGGTCGACGGTAAACTCGACAGTTTCCGGCACGGACGGAGCTCCTAGGCCTTCAACAATGGTGGCGGCAGCGGCTTCCACGCCCTTTTCATTAACCTCGATGAGAGCTTCCTGCTGTCCGTCGAGTTCCAGGCTGCGGCCTCCGAGAGTCTGCGAGACGCCCGTTTCGGTCGGGAATCCGATAGCCTCGAATACCGGTCTGAGTCCGCACTTGGTGCGGACGCTGAAGCGGGGCAGGCTCAGAATGATTCGTTTCGATGATTCTTTATCATCGCTGATACGTTCCATAAGTCCGGGAGTCACTTCGGCATCGCCCATGATGAGTTCGAACACATATTCGGGATCGTCAAAACTGATACATGCGTAAGAATAGTCATCGGTCACAGAGACGTAGCCCATGGCATTTCCGTGCATCATGTCGACCTGCGAAGTCTTCGTACGGCCATGGAAATCCTGACGGTCGGTGTCGTCCTCGTCAAACAGGCCTTCCCACGACGATTTGAAATACAATGTATTTATCAGATAGAAACTGGCTGTACAGTCGTCGAGCATTTCAGTGATTTTGCCGTGTGTGTTGCGGCTGATCCAGGCATTGATGATGGCGGCAGCATCCACTTTGTTGAAATCGAGAGAGGTGACGGGCGCGCCGAATACTTCGGCCATCTTCTTTCGGAAAGAATCAGTTACCACAACATCGGAATCGAGCCATATAGAATTTACGCAATACACGGCCGATTTTTCGCGCGGTCGGTTGATATACGAAATAAGCTTGGTCGACAATGAGTTGAGGGTCGCCAGGTCGACATATCCGAATGTCTTGAGCATCAGCTGTTGCTGAGCTTCGTCGGACGTATTGACTGTCATGGCGAGCGCCATCGACAGGCTAAGCGGCGAAATGCAGTAGTTTTCGGTGGTGCTGTTGCTGAGGACACTGTTAAATGCATATGCGCTGTTGTTCGATATATCGAGAGCGGCCAGTTCGTCGGCGTCGGGCGTGAAAGACCTCGATACGGGCAGCGAGACCTCTTCAACCACTCCCTGTGAGGGATCGGGAACAACCTCGTCGGAGGAGCATCCCCAACTTGCAACAGCCAGGAGTGCGCTCAGTATTGATAAAGTTAGATATTTGTTTGTTATCATTTTTTGAATAATAGATATTGATGATTATATGGGAAACTTGTTCGCGAATTTGCTTTTGGGAAAACAATTGGGTCCCCAGTTGCCCACGATGGTGGTTCATACGTTTCGGCTTCGGTATCGTATACGTCATAAAGGTACGCACCGTTGTAGCGGCCGTTTTCGCCCCAGTTGTGATATACATATCGTTCATACACCAAAGATTCCTGTTCAACAAGTACGCCGCCTTCATAATGATTTACTGTGGTATTGTACATAAAACAGCCGTCAAGAATCCAAGCATGGTAATATTTCTTTGGTTCCATTGCGCCAATAAACATTACTATGCCTCGTGCTGAAAGGTCATTGAATAAATCATTTGTATGTCCTTTGTAACATACAAAATTGTTTGGAAGCAGTTTTTTAGAAACGCTAACGGCGGAATCCAAGATTGTCCATGTTCCCCAGTCCAAACCTGATGTATTTCTGTAATCTGAATTCTGTAGGTGGCCTAGTTGTCGGATTATTTTAGCTAAATCATAATGAGCCTTTGTTGATGCTTCGCACGTTGCATAATGATTTTGTAACGTATTATTATTCGGAGTGTCAAAAGAAAATGTGGGTTTATGTTTGATTATTTCATCCCAATCGATATACAGTATATTTTCGGGTGCATTTTCAAAAGTTAACTCCAATGATTGAGGCTGTTTGAAAAATGACATAATCTGGGCTAATGATACAGGTTCGCATCCTCCGCGATCATTCGGACAGTATATGTTTTCAGGCCATAGCTGCCCCCATGTAACCTTTATCTGTGGTCTATAGTGCAGATTGAATATTATAGTATCAGTGGAGAAGGCCGGAGTGATTACTAATGAATCCGGTCTTTTAACTCTTTGGCGGTCAACATAGTCTATAGCCTCGTCCAAATAATAACTGAAGTTCGATTGCTCATCATCAGTTACAGTTGTGTAATTGCCGTTAAATGAGTAACCTATAACCGGTGTGACGTTTTTAGGCGACGCTACTAATATGAACCCCTCATTATTCTCTATATTAACGGCATATACGAGGGGCGCGGATGTTACCCTGCTTCTGTTATTCCCAAAAACTGGAACAATTGAGGTAAAACGGGATTCAGATGAACGAGATTTTTTGGGATTGATTTTTGAAATAAAATCTTCCGCAATCGTCAGAATTTCAGATTGATTTCGTATGGACTCCTGGTCTTTTGTTCCGATAAGAACGTCTGTGTCGGTTTCAGAGCAACTGTTTAGAATGACTCCAAACAGTATCAAGAATAGGATTAGGAACTTTGTTTTCATAATTGTGATTATTTTTACCAAATTTATGACAAATGTTTAGTAAAAATATATTTTTATAGTTAAACAACTGTAAAATTAGCATTTTTTAACAATTGGGTGCATGTTTAGTGTCAGATGATGATTTTATCGCCGACAACCAACAAGATGTCAGGTGTAAATCAAAGGGCGGCGGTGAGGGTTGCGAGGGTGGGGTCCTTGAGGAGGACGGTGCCGTCGGCGGCGATGAGGTAGATGGAAGGGGTGGTGCGGATGACGTAGAGGTCGCCGTCGTCGACGGTGTCGCGGTCGTCGATGCCGATGGTCCAGGCGGGGGGGAGTGAAGCGGCGTCGCGCAGCCAGAGGTCGCGGTCGTCGCCGATGTAGACGAGTACGACGCGGAGGCGTTCGGCATCGAGAGCGGCGTTCAGGGCGGCGTCGTTGCGCAGGCGGCTGATGATGCGGTGGCAGTCGTCGCAGTCGGGGTCATAGAACATCAGGAGTGTCGTGCGGCTGCGGTCGGAATCGAGTGCGGTGGCTTCGTCGCCACAGGCGGTCTCGAAGGTGAAATCGGCGGCCGCGGTGCCGGGTCGGTTGCGCATGATGTCGTCGCGGATCATGCGGTCGGCTGGGGTGTCGTCGCCACGGGCAATGACGAAATCGAGGAACGGCAGGTAGGCGTCGTCGCTGAACACCGGGGAGTCGGGACTGTAGAGGCACACGCGGGCCGTCTCGAGCAGCAGGCGGTAGGCGGGCGGGACGGCGGCGGCACGGGTGAGAAGGGAGTCGACGGATGCCCGGCGGACGCTGTCGCTGACGGAGGGCAGCAGAGCGGCGTAGTCGGGAAAGGTCCGTTCGATAAGTTCGCGGTCGAGGCTGCGGGCAGTGTCGGCGAAGTCGAGGCCGTCCCAGAAGTGCATGGCCATGTAGGCGGTGCGCTCTGCGTCGGTGCGCAGGGTGGCGGGGATGCGCGGAGGAACGATTCCGCGCGACAGGGCTGTGAGGGCCGCTGCGAGGGCCAGGAAGGTGATGAATAGCTTGCGGTGCATGGTGCGATGAATCTTCGGCTGATATGTTAACGGCCGGAGTGCCGAATTATTGTAAAATTACTCCGTGGCCGGGATCACAGCTTCGCCAGGGTAGCAGGCTGGTCGGGCGCAGGCGGGGACGACTGCGGTCTCTGCGTTGCAGGGCGTGAGGAACGGAGGCGGCGCAGACGCTCGGGGGTGATGACGGTGCGGCGCTCGGACAGGCGGATGGCGTTGAGCTCGGGGGCGGTCATCACCCTGGCTGACTTCAAACCGGGATATAGGGGTGTGTCATTTTTCATTTCGTTCAAGGTAAGGAGACAGACGGTTGAGAGCCAGCAGGACGATGCCGTAGACGGCCACGAGGATGAAGAACTGGATGCGGAGGGGGAATATGCCGCTGAGCCAGCCGCCGCCGAGGTAGCAGAAGAACAGCGCCCAAAGCGTGCACTGAACGCTCACACACAAGGTACACCATGCTTTCACGACGAATTTCTGGTAGGAAATGCTCCAGACGGTGAATGGCAGGCAGCAGACATTGCACGCGGCGAGATAAGGGGTGTACTGCGGGAAAATCCACAAGGTGAGCAGCGACACGGAAAAGTAGGTGAGGCCGACTTCGCTCCAGGAGAAGATGCCGTAGAAGGTGGATGCGCGGTCGGCCAGGACGTCGTCGCATCCGCCCTTCTGCAGGACGCCGCAGACGCGGTCGGCCACATGGCTGCGGATGTGCAGCTTCTTGCCCATGAGCAGGTAGCAGAAATAGAGGCCGACGAGGTTGAAGACTGTCAGCAGTACGGTGGACCAGCGGGCGTAGATGTGGCCGGAGACGAACAGATACACGGCCACGAACAGAGCCAGCACGACGAGCGCCACGCGCTTGGCCTTTTCGAAGAATATCGAGCGGGCATGGGCGGCGTAGTCGGTTTCGCGCGAGTTGCGGCCGGCGCGGGCCACGAGCAGGCGTCCGTTGAAGGCGCGGGTGAAATCGGACAGCGGGGCGGTCTCGGCGACCCCCTGCGAGAGGTATCGGACCGAGTCGCCGTCGACGGCGGTGACGATGACCATGCCGCCCGGCGTGCCGGCGATGAACGGTACGGGCACGTCGGGCAGCTCGGCGGGATCATCGAGACAGAGTCCCTGACTTTCGATGCCGTATTCCTGAAGCAGCTTGACGAGGCCGAATGCCGAGCGGAAAGGCATCGAGTTGAAGCGGCTGTCGGAATATGCCTCGGTGTGAGGCACCTTGAGGGCGGTGAGAAAATCAGAGAACAGGGTCATGCCGGATCAGAGATATGATTCAACTTTGCCAATGAGCACGTCGCCCTCGATCTCGCCGCTGTGGCGCCATACAGGCTTTCCGTCGACGTAGATCAGGAATGTGGGGATGGATTGCACGCCGGCTTCGTCGGCAGTGGCTTCATTTTTGTCGATATCGAACTGGTAGACGGGCACGCGGCCGTCGAGAAGTTCCTTGACCTGCTCGACAACGGGCATCATACGCTGGCAGTGAGGACACCAGCTGGCATAGAATTCGACAAGAACGACACGGTCGCTCGTGATTACTTCATTATAGTTCATAGCTTACAGTTTTTTGTTAGATCTCAGTGTCATCTAAACAAAAAACAGCGGCGTAAGGTTGGGGCGGCCGTGAAAAAGTGTCATCTGAAGGCTTTCAGGGCCGGACGCACCAGCAGGGGGAGCATCAGCAGCGGCGCCCACCACGAGAGTTGCTTAAGGGCGAGGGCGGCGGCGGCGATGACGGGGGCCGCCACGATAAGACGGCTGACCGAAGCTGCGAGCCGCAGGCCGTAGCGACGGCGGCAGACGGCCCAGGTAAGGGCGGCATAGAAGGCATACTGCACCAGATAGGCGATGCCGAGGCCCGCGAATCCCATGGCATTGTAGAGGGGTATGGCAGAGCCGAGCATGACGGCTGCCGACAGGACTTCGGTGACGACGTAGGCGCGTCCGTCGCCCTTGGCCATGATCATGTAGGCCATGCACCACGATGATCCGCGCAGCAGTGTGGCGACGATGGCGATGTTCATGTAGGGAAGGACGGCTTCGAACTGCGACGAGTAGAGTATGTTGATGATGAGGCGGTCGGCGGCGATGAATATGATCACTACCGGCAGCAGGAGCCAGCTTACGACGGTAATCTCATGGCCGACGATGACATCGGTGAGACGGCGTCGGGAGACTGTCGCCGACAGGCGCGGGAAGAACTCCATGGAGATGGCCGTGAAGAATATGCCGATGTAGGAATTGATGACCGTGTAGCCGGCCTGGAACAGTCCGACGGTGGCAAGGCCGCCGCGGACGTTTATGTAAATGCGCAGGGCGTAGTCGGCGGCGAGTGTCACGCCCACGGCGAGGGTGAGCCAGCCGCCGAGGCGCAGGATGGCGCCCATGGAGCGGCGCAGCTCGGCAGGGATGTGCCGGACGCGGCGGTCGGTGCCGTCGGGCTGCATGAGCGTGAACAGCATGGTCGAGAATGGGAACACCAGCAGCACGGGCACGATGGCGTCGAAGCGGAAGAAATAGAACAGCGGAACGGCCGCGGCCGTAGACAGCAAAGCGGCCCACAGCGAGGCCCGGGCCAGGGCTTTGAGCATGCCCATGGCCTGGAGTACGGCGCTTTTGGCCGAGGTGACGGCGCCCGCGAACATGGTGAGCGACAGGACGGCAAAGCCCCAGGTGTAGGCCGGGGTGTCGAACGTGAGGCGCGAGAGGAGGGGCGACAGCAGGGCTACGATTATCGCCGAAACTATGCCGATGCAGAGGCCGCAACGGCGGGTGGCCGAGCACAGCAGCGGCTGCCGCGCGGCTGGGGCGGCGGAGATCTCGCGCACGGCGCTCTGCCGCAGGTTGAGCTGCATGACGGTCTTGAGCATCTCGAGCGTGGTGTTGTAGAGGGAGATGATGCCGACGCCGGCGGCTCCGATCCAGATGGCCACGAGCTTTGTACGGATGATGGCGCATGCCATGGTGATGACCTCGAGCGAGCCGAAGATGCCCAGCGCGCGTATCACACGCGCCGTGAGGTCGCTATGTCGGCTCACCTGACCCATTCGGCGGGGTTGAGTTTCTGTTTCTCGCGGCGGATCTCGAAATGGAGCAGCGAGCGCGAGTCGTTTTCATTGTCGCAGAATACGGTGCCGATAGTCTGTCCGGTGCGGACTTTGTCGCCCTTGCGGACTGTGAGGGTGTCGAGTCCGGCATAGACGGTAAGATATTCGCCGTGGCGCACGATGATGACGTTATGGTAGCCGTCGAGGCGGAATATCGAAGACACTACGCCGTCGAATACCGCGCGGACCGAGGCTCCGCGGGCGGCCTCGATGTCGATGCCGAGGTTGTCGACCTTGACTTTGGGAAGGTCGGGGTGCACGTTGGTGCCGAAGTGCGACACGATGGTGTATTTTCCGGTAACGGGGAACGGGAGCTTCCCTTTGTGGGAGCTGAACGAGCCGGTGAGGCGGATGTTTTCCTCGGCGGCGGCGTTGACGGGCGGTGCGGCAGGCGGCGCAGGCTGTTCGGCGGGTTGCTGCGGCAGCTGTGCGGGCGCAGCCG
>CABRGT010000055.1 GCA_902470475.1 uncultured Porphyromonadaceae bacterium
CGGAGCGGGCGATGCGGCTGCGGCAGCACCTTCACGCTCGGCTTTCAGAGCGGCAGCCTTTGCCTTTGCGGCAGCAATCTTGGCTTCCTTCTCGGCGGCCAGACGTGCCTTTTCTTCCGGTGTCAGCTCGGGTTCGGGTTTCTCGGGCAGGTAATTGAGTTTCTTTACGAGTTTGGAGCGCGTGAACACCGCCTGCTCGAAATCATTGTTGAACCGAAGCGCGCCGGTGGGGCACGTAGTCACGCACAGCTGGCAGAACGTGCATGAGCCCAGATCGTAGATATATCGATCGAGCTTCTTTTTCTTCGTTCCCGCCGGTGTGTCGACCATCTTCGATTCGATGGTGATGGTGCCGTTGGGACAGTTGCGCTCGCATGTGCCGCATGCGATGCACTTGTGATTGCCGTCCTGATCGTAGATCAGCTCCAGGACTGCGCGGAAACGCTCCGGCCACTTGTACGTATCGCGGTCTTCGGGATAACGTTCGGTGATCTTGGGCGTCACAAATTCCTTGCCGGTCACCGACATGCCCTTCAGAAGGGAAGCGATGCCCGTGCCCAGAGATGAAAAGTATTCTTTTACACTACCCATTGATTAATGATTGGTTGGTATCCTAACTATGGTTATTTTCAAATTTATGTCAGTCACGCACCTGGCCGCCGACGATGTCGAGCAGCTCGCTGGTGATGGATTGCTGTCGCAGTTTGTTGTATTCGAGCCGCAGCTGGTCGAGCAGCTTCTTGGCGTTGTCGTTGGCGGCCTGCATGGCCATGACGCGGGCGGCCTGCTCCGAGGCGCGGTTCTCGACGAATATCTCCTGCGTGAGCGCCAGAAGATACATCGGGAGCACGCTTCCGAAGATATGACGGGCGTCGGGCTCGAAAATGTACGGGCGCGATTCGGCGCCTACACCGTCGGCCGCGTCATCGTGCTCGAACGCCGATGCCGACAGCGGCAGCAGGCGGTCGGTGGTGGCAATCTGGCGTCCCGCGCTGCGGTAGTTCATGTAGACGATGTCGACGGCATCGGTATCTCCGGCGAGGAACCGGTCGCGGAGCTTGAATTCGAAAGCCTTGACGGCCGCGCCCTCGCTTTTGGAGTTGATGTCGGGCATCTCGGTGATCTCGGCGCGGTCGCGCAGGCGGTCGACAGCCTTGACCATCTTGCGGCCTACCGGGACGATCTCCACACGGAGACCTTCGCCGCGGTCGGCCCTGAGCTGTTCGATCTGCTGTTCGAGGTATTTGACCAGATTGACGTTATATGCTCCGCAAAGGCCGTCGTCGCTGCCCATCACCACAAAGGTGACCTTCTGAAGCGGCCGGCTCTCGGCCAGCGGCGATGCAAAGGGGGCGTCGGCCGAGAGCAGATTGGCGATGATGCCCTCGATTGTCGACCTGTAGGGCTTCAGGCGCCTGAGGGCGCCCTCGGCCGAGTGCATCTTGGCCGAGGATATCATCTTCATCGCTCCGGTAATCTTCTCTGACGAGGCTACCGAACCGATGCGTCCTTTCAATTCTCTTAATGTTGCCATTTGCGGTTGCGGTTATTCGTTAAAACTGTCCGGCTATCTGATTCGCTGCTTCGGCAAGCTTGGCGGTCACTTCGTCGGTAAGCTTGCCTTCGGCTATGGTCTGAAGCTCGGACTTGTACTTGGTCTGGAGCAGCTGCACGAACTGTTTCTCGAACTCGGCCACCTTATCGACGGGCACGTTCTCGAGCAGACCGTTGACGCCGCAGTAGATTTCGGCTACCTGCTCGGCAACCGGGACGGGATGATACTGTGGCTGGATGAGCAGACGCTCGTTCTTGCGGCCCTTGTCGATGACGCGGGCGGTCACGGCGTCGATGTCGCCGCCGAACTTGGTGAACGATTCCAGCTCACGGAACTGAGCCTGATCGATCTTGAGTGTGCCGGCCACTTTTTTCATCGACTTGATCTGAGCGTTACCGCCTACACGCGACACGGAGATACCGACATTGATGGCCGGACGGATACCGCGGTTGAACAGGGCGGTCTCGAGGTAGATCTGGCCGTCGGTGATCGAGATCACGTTGGTGGGGATGTAGGCCGAGACGTCGCCGGCCTGAGTCTCGATGATGGGGAGCGCGGTGAGCGAGCCGCCGCCCTTGACTATGGGCTTGAGAGCCTCGGGAAGATCGTTCATGTTCTTGGCGATCTCCTGGTTGTCAATGATCTTGGCGGCGCGTTCGAGCAGACGCGAATGGAGGTAGAAGATGTCGCCCGGATAAGCCTCGCGGCCCGAAGGACGTTTGAGGATAAGCGAGATCTCGCGGTAAGCGACGGCCTGCTTCGAGAGGTCGTCGTAGACGATGAGCGCGTCGCGGCCCGAGTCGCGGAAGTACTCGCCGATGGCCACCCCGGCAAAGGGCGAATAATAGCGCATCGAGGCCGAGTCGGAAGCCGTGGCGGCGACTACCACGGTATAGTCCATGGCGCCGTAGCGGCGGAGGGTCTCGACGGTGGCTGCCACGGACGAAGCCTTCTGGCCGATGGCCACGTAGATGCAATAGACGGGCTTGCCGTCCTCGAAATTCTTGCGCTGGTTGATGATGGTGTCGATGGCGATGGCGGTCTTGCCGATCTGACGGTCGCCGATGATCAGCTCGCGCTGGCCGCGACCGATGGGCACCATCGAGTCGACAGCCTTGATACCCGTCTGCAGCGGCTGGTTCACGGGCTGGCGGTAGATAACGCCGGGAGCCTTGCGTTCAAGCGGCAGACGCATCAGGTCGCCGGCAATGGGGCCGCGGCCGTCGATAGGCTCGCCGAGGACATTGATCACACGGCCGAGCAGGCCTTCGCCCACGGGAATCGAAGCGATCTCGCCCGTGCGCTTGACGCTCATTCCTTCGGTCACCTTGTCGACATTGTTCAGCAGAATGACGCCGACATTGCTTTCCTCGAGGTTAAGGGCCACACCCTTTACGCCGTTTTCAAACTCTACGAGCTCGTTGGCGCGCACATTGTCGAGTCCATAGACATGTGCCACACCGTCGCCGACTTCAAGCACCTGGCCGACTTCCTCGAAGTTGACCGTCGTGTTGACGCACTCGAGCTGTTGTTTTAAGACTTCTGAAATCTCGCTTGGATTAATCATTGTGGGCTATAGCGGGGAAAAAGTAAGTTAAACTTATTTGAGGAGTGAGAGCCTGAGCTCTTTGAGTTGATTCGAGAGCGAGGCATCGAGACGCTCGTTGTCGATGTTGATGACGAAGCCGCCGATGAGCGACGGATCCACACGGGTGCTGAATTCCATCGAGGCCCCTTTGAGTTCGCGGGCGATAAGATCCTTGATGCGCTGCATGACGGCCGGATCGAGCGGAGCGGCCGATACGACCTCGACGCGCCGGATATTGTTCTCGCGGCGGTAGATGTCGGCGTAGGCGCGCGCGATGAGATCGATCATGTCGATGCGGCGGTTTTCGACAAGGAGCTTCAGAAAGTCGGCGTACGTGGTGTCGGCTGCTGTGGCGCCGGCGGCCGTGGTGAGAAGCTTCACCTTGTCGCCGACGGCAACGAAGGGGTTCGACACCGTTGCCTTCAGGTCCGGCATTTCGTCGAACGAGCGCTGCAGCGTGTTCATCAGCTCATAGGTGCGGGCAGCAGTGCCGCGGTCGAGATCGACCTTGTACAATGCCATCGCATATCGCCGGGGAATGAGACCTTGATTCATATTCGTGCGGATGATCTGTTATTTCTTCTCGATATCGTCGAGCAGAGAGTTTACGAGCCTGGTCTGCGCCTTTTCGTCCTGCATCTGGTTTTTGACAACCTTTGATGCGATCTGGAGCGCAAACTCGCTGACTTGGTTGCGGAATTGGAGCTGAGCTTCTTTTTGCTGTTGCTGAATCTGGAGCTTGGCGTTGTCCATCACCTTCTGTGCCTCCTGCTGGGCGCTGTGACGCGCATCTTCGATCATCTGGGTCTTGATACGGTCGGCGTCGCGCATCATGTCAGCCTGCTGGCGACGGGCCTCGTTAATCACTTCCTGGGCACTCTGACGGGCATTGTCGAGCTGTTCCTTCGCACTCTGGGCATATTCCACACCCTTGTCGATCAGATCTGCTCGCTTGTCGACAGACTTGATGATGACGGGCCACGCGAACTTCCACAAGATAAAGAAGAGGATCGCGAATGACACGAACATCCAAAAGACGAGTCCGAAGTCAGGGGTGAATAGTTCCATTATTCGACTTTTTGAGTTTAAGCCTTGGCTGAAACTGGATTATACGAAGAGGGCAAGGATGCAGACGATCACAGCGAACAGGGCCACACCCTCGATAAGGGCCGCGATCACGATCATGTTACTGCGGATGTCGCCGGCAGCTTCAGGCTGACGGGCGATAGCCTCCATGGCCGAGCCGCCGATTTTGCCGATACCGATACCTGCGCCGATGGCTGCGATTGCTGCGCCGATGCTGGCGCCGAGTGCTGTTCCTGATGCAACTGCTGCTAAAAGTCCTAACATAGTTTTTTGTGTTTAAGAGGTTTGATATTTTTGTTTGTTTATTATCTTATTTTGCAGCCGGGGCAGCCACTGCTGGCGCCGGGGCCTTGGTTTCTTTCTTTACGTGATCTTCCTTTTCATGCTCCTTCTCCTGCGCGAGCGATATGAAGATGGTCGACAGCATCGTGAAGACATATGCCTGGATGAAGCTTACCAGCACGTCGATCAGAAGCATGAACACCGAGAAGATGATCGACACGACCGACGTGGCGGCACCGACGGCAGGACTCATGGCCGCGAAGATGAAGATCAGCAGCGTGAGCACGATCACGATCATGTGGCCGCCCATCATGTTGGCGAACAGACGGACAGTCAGGGCCGCCGGCTTGGTGAAGATGCCGAATACCTCGATGACCTGCATGATCGGCAGGGGGAACTTAAGCCAGATGGGAACGTCGGGCCAGAAGATTTCCTTCCAGTAGTGCTTGTTGGCAAGCAGGTTGGTCATCAGGAATGTGAAGATGGCCAGCACGAGCGTCACGGCGATGTTGCCCGTCAGGTTGGCGCCGCCCGGGAACACTACTATCAGACCGAGCAGGTTCATCGTCAGGATGAAGAAGAACACCGACAGCAGATAGGGTGCGAAGCGGGGAGCCTGCGCTCCGAGAGTCGATTTGATCACACCGTCGTAGACGAAAGTGACCACGGCCTCAAGAGCTCCGAGCCCCTTGCGCGGAGCCTTGAACTCCTTGTGCTTGCGATGGAAGCTTGCCAGCCACAGCATGAGGCCCACGACGAGAATAACGGTGATGAACAGCGCGAGCACATTCTTGGTTATCGAGATATCGAACGGCTTCACTTCATGTCCGTCGACGATTTCGACGATCTTGCCCTTGTACTCGCTGTCCTTTCCGGCGATCTTGAACTCGGCATTTCCATCCTTATATACTTTGCCGTCAGCGACACGCGACGACGAGAAGCAGTGGAAACCGTCGGTACCCCATACGAGAACGGGCAGCGGAATCCGCTTGTGATGGTTGAAAGGCACTTCCCAGCCGTAGCCGTCGCCAAGGTGCTCGAAGATGATTTCCTTGGGGTCAATAGCCTTTGCGGGCTTTTCACCGTCAGCCGCTTCGGAAGCCCTGGCGGGCATCAGCACGCCGGACAGCAGCGACATAAGCAATATGCAGATTATTCGGGTCATGACCGGGATCAGTATAGGCAGACTGACACTACGTTGTTGTCGACATCGGCGATGCCGCCTTCGATGCGGCGCGTCTCCTTGTGGCCGGTCGTGTCGGTGTACTCGATGTCGCCCGCGGTAAGGGTCGACACCAGCGAAGCGTGGTTTCTGAGCACTGTGAACGAACCTAACGCTCCGGGCAGCGTCACTGCCGTGACGTCGCCTTCGAAAACGATGGCCTCAGCCGATATTATCTTGAGTGTCATTCTGATTGATTAATAAATATTTTCCTGATTTATTTCACTTCGGCAAGAAGTTTCTTGCCCTTCTCGATGGCCTCGTCGATGGTGCCGACGTTGAGGAACGCCTGCTCGGGATACTGGTCCATCTCGCCGTTGAGAATCATCTTGAAGCCGCGGATGGTCTCGCTCAGAGGCACAAGCACGCCGGGGAGACCGGTGAACTGCTCGGCCACATGGAACGGCTGCGACAGGAAGCGCTGCGCGCGGCGGGCGCGGGCCACGACTAGCTTGTCCTCGTCCGAGAGCTCGTCGACACCGAGAATGGCGATGATATCCTGCAGCTCGTTGTACTTCTGAAGCAGCTGCTTCACGGCCTGGGCCGTATTGTAGTGCTCTTCGCCCACGATATTGGGATCGAGAATACGCGAGGTTGATTCCAGCGGGTCGACGGCGGGATAGATACCGAGCTCCGAAATCTTACGCGAGAGCACGGTAGTGGCGTCGAGGAAGCTGAACGTGGTGGCCGGAGCCGGGTCGGTAAGGTCATCGGCGGGCACATAGATGGCCTGCACAGAGGTGATCGAACCGTTCTTGGTCGAGGTGATTCGCTCCTGGAGCATACCCATTTCCGATGCCAGTGTGGGCTGGTAACCCACGGCCGAAGGCATTCGGCCGAGAAGTGCCGACACCTCGGAGCCTGCCTGGGTGAAACGGAAGATGTTGTCGATGAACAGCAGCACGTCCTTGCCGCCCGCACCCTGGTCGCGGAACTGCTCTGCCACGGTCAGACCGGTCAGGGCCACACGCAGACGGGCACCCGGCGGCTCGTTCATCTGGCCGAACACGAGTGCGGCCTGCGAGTCCTTGAGGTGTTCGACGTCGACATCGTGAAGGTTCCATTCGCCCTTCTCCATGCCTTCCTTGAACTTGTCGCCGTAGCGCATGACGCCGCTCTCGATCATCTCGCGCAGCAGGTCGTTGCCCTCGCGGGTACGCTCGCCGACACCGGTGAACACCGAGAAGCCGTCGTGGCCCTTGGCGATGTTGTTGATAAGCTCCATGATGAGGACGGTCTTGCCCACACCGGCGCCGCCGAACAGACCGATCTTGCCGCCCTTGCTGTAGGGTTCGAGGAGGTCGATGACCTTGATGCCGGTCGAGAGGATCTCGGTGCCGATGGTAAGGTCCTCGAATTCGGGAGCGGGCTGATGGATCGAGCGCAGATTGTCGCGGTTGAGCGGCGGCAGATTGTCAATCGCATGGCCGATGACGTTCATAAGGCGGCCTTTGACCTGGTCGCCGGTCGGGATCGAGATCGGATGGCCCATGCTCTTTACTTCGAGGCCGCGCTGCAAGCCGTCGGTACTTTCCATGGCCACGCACCGGACAGTGTCCTCGCCGATGTGCTGTTCGACTTCCATGATCAGCTCCGAACCGTCCTCACGGTCGATTTTCAGAGCCGTGTAGATGGGAGGCAGTATGACGCCCTCGCCTTCGAAGGCCACATCGACCACCGGGCCGATTACTTGTGCTATTTTACCGATTGTGTCGCTCATTGTGTTCAGCGGTATATGGAGGTTGATATTTTTAGTTGATTGTCAGGCCGAGGGTGATGAGAGCCACCATCAGAGCCAGGTTGAAGAGATTGATCGGCAGAAGGTACTTCCACTCCAGGGCCAGCAGCTGGTCGATACGCAGGCGGGGGAAAGTCCATTTGAACCAGATGATGATGAACGACAGGGCGACAGCCTTGGCGATGAACCAGATGGGAGTCGGTATGTAGTCCATTACCATGTTGAAGCCGGTCCAGCCGTCGATGTGGAATGGCATCCAGCCGCCGAAAAAGAGCAGCGTGGCCACACCCGATACGATGAACAGGTTGAGGTACTCGGCCAGGTAGAAGAAGCCGAAGTGGATACCCGAATATTCGGTGTGGTAACCGGCGGTAAGCTCGCTCTCGGCCTCGGGAAGGTCAAACGGGCCGCGGTTGGTCTCGGCGGTACCGGCGATCATATAGATTACGAACGCGATAACGGCTGCGACGTGGCCCTGGAGAATGAACCAGTGGTCCTGCTGCGCGAGCACGATGTCGGTGATATCCATCGAACCGGCCAGGCACACCATCGTGACGATGCACAGTCCGATCGAGAGCTCGTAGCTGACCATCTGCGCGCCCGAACGGAGAGCGCCGATCAGCGTGAACTTATTGTTCGACGACCAGCCGGCGAGCAGGATGCCCAGCACGCCGATCGACGAGCACGCGATCAGGAAGAAGATGCCGATGTTGAAGTCGATGATCTGCAGGCCGTCGCCCCAGGGAAGGGTGGCGAAGCAGAGCATCGAGGCGATGATCACCAGGTAGGGAGCGAGCGCGAACAGGAATTTATCGATGTGACGCAGCTCGATGAGCTCCTTGATAAGAATCTTGAACATATCGGCGAAGCTCTGAAGCAGACCCCAGGGGCCGACACGGTTCGGGCCGAGGCGGCACTGGAAGGCGGCGCAGACCTTGCGCTCGAAGTATATGTAGAACAGAGCCAGCAGCGCGTAGAGCAGCAGCAGACCGACACCGACGGCCACACATTCTACAGTCGTGGTGGCCCACGACGGCAGGAAGCCCATCAGCCAGTCGTGGATCGGGCCCGTGATTCTCGAGAAGTCAAAAATATGTGAATCTTGCAATGTTTCCATGAGAATATGCGGATGAATGTATTAACGGTCCATGTCGGGTACAATATAGTCGAGCGAGCCGCCGATGGTGATAAGGTCGGCGATCTTGCTGCCTGTGGTGATGTGGTCGACGACAGCGGCCAGGGGCAGACAGGGCGGCGCGATCTTCAGACGGTAGGGCTTGGTGGTGCCGTCGCTTTCGAGATATACGCCGAAAGCACCGCGGCAGCCTTCCACAGCCTCGAACCACTGGCCCTTGGGCAGCTTGAGCACTTTGGGCACCTTGACGAGGTATTCGCCGTCTGGAATGTTGTCGACGAGCTGCTCCAGGATGCGGGCGCTCTGCTCCATCTCATCCATGCGCACCTTGAAGCGTGCCATAGAGTCGCCCTCGGTGCGGATGACCTCCTCGAAGTCGAGCTCGGAGTAGATCGAATAGGGACGGAGCTTGCGCATGTCGCATGCCCAGCCCGAGGCGCGACCCGAGGGGCCGGTGATGGCATACGAAATGGCATCGTCCTTCGAAAGGACGCCGACGCCCTCCATGCGGTTGCGGGCGATGACGTTGCCGGTAAATATCTTGTTGTACTCCTTGATGTTCTTCGGAAGAACGGCAAGCAGAGCCTTGACATCCTGCACGAAATCGGGAGCCAGGTCCTGCATCACGCCGCCTATGCACGCGTAGTTGAATGTCATGCGGGCGCCGCAGGTCTTCTCGAAGATGTCGAGAATCTGCTCGCGGACGCGCAGCGTGTAGAAGAGCATTGTGGTGGCGCCGAGGTCCATGCAGTAGGTGCCGATGAACAGGCAGTGCGACGCGATGCGCGACAGCTCGTCCATCATCACGCGGATGACCTGCGCGCGACGCGAGATCTCGATGCCGGCGGCCTTCTCATAGAGGATGCACAGGCCGTGGTGATAGATCTGACCCGAGAAGTAGTCGAGACGGTCGAGGAAGTGGAGCGTCTGCGGATACTGCAGCGACTCGCACAGTTTCTCTACGCCGCGGTGGATATAGCCCATGTAGACGTCGATCTTCTTGATCGTCTCGCCGTCGACGGCCGTGCGGAAACGGAGCACGCCGTGGGTCGCGGGGTGCTGCGGGCCGATGTTGACCACGAAGTCGTCCTTGTGGAACACCTCGCGCTCATGCTTGACCACCTTTCCGTCGGCTTCGCGCGTATATACATCGGTATAGTCGCTCTGACGCTCGTTCTCGATCGATACGGGATTCAGTGCCGGATCCTGATCGTAGTCCTTGCGCAGGGGATAACCTACCCAGTCGATGTTGAGGAAAAGACGGCGCATGTCGGGGTTGTTGACGAATATGATTCCGAAGAAATCATACACTTCGCGCTCGTAGATCTCGGCAATGCGCCACAGATCGGCCACCGAGTCGATGTACGGATGATCGCGGTCGGGGGCGGCAAGCACCTTCACGGAGCAGGTCTCGCCGGTCGACGGACACATTAAATAATATATACAGCCGAGCGATTCCACCCAGTCCATGCCGACGATGGTTACCAGATAGCCGAGGCCGAGGTCATCGCGAAGCGTCTTTGCGGCGGCATGCCAGTCGGCGCCGGCCACGGTCAGCTGCGGATTGCCCGAGCCGTCATCGGCCAGAGGGCAGCCTGCGAAGTGCTTGGCGATCTTTTCCTGTAAGTTAGCCATAAGGGGTTGTTATGATTGGTTATAGCCTTTGTTTTTCGTTAATTTCTGCGTTGGATTGCGTGATCAGTCGACGGGGTGCTGCTTCAGAAATTCCTCGCGGCTCTCCTGACGGTTGACACCGCCGAAGAACTTCTCGACCTTGATCTTGCGCGAAAGCTGCATGATGCCATAGATCATAGCCTCGGGACGCGGAGGACATCCGGGCACGAACACATCGACGGGCACGATATCCTCGATGCCCTTTGCCACATGGTAGCTCTTGCGGAACGGGCCGCCGGATATGGCGCAGCTGCCGCAGGCAATCACATACTTAGGCTCGGCGAGCTGGTCGTACAGACGGCGGAACACAGGCACCATGCGGTTGACGATCGTGCCGGCCACCATCATGAAGTCGGCCTGGCGCGGAGAGGCACGGGCGACTTCCCAGCCGAATCTGGCCATGTCAAAGCGTGCCGCGCCGAGCGACACGAATTCGATACCGCAGCAACTGGTGGCGAAAGTAAGCGGCCAGAGTGAGTTGGACCGCCCCCAGTTGATGAGCTTGTCGAAAGAGCCGACGATCACGTTCGTCCCGCTCTCCTGCAGCTCCTTGACGAGTTTTTCGATTGACTCGTTATCTTTCCATGCCTCGTAGGGCATCGACTTGCATGTTACTTCCATTCAAGAGCTCCTTTCCGCCAGGCGTAAACGAGACCCAGCACCAATACTCCAAAAAAGACTGCGACGCCGAGGATGCCTATTCCGGGTTCCTTCATCACGGTAGCCCACGGAAGCAGAAACACTGTCTCGACGTCAAACATCAGGAATAAAATTGCAAACAGGTAGTATCCTACATGAAATTGCGACATACTCTCGCCGCGCGTAGGGATACCGCATTCGTATGCCTCACCCTTCTGAGGGTTGAACGATCGCGGCGAAATCAGCCCTGCTATCCACATCGCAAGTGCGACCAGCGCCACACCTGTCAGCAAAGCCGTGATAGCAAGCACGCCGCTGTTTGTAATTCCAAAAATGGCCAAAGATATCATAGTCTTTTCAATTTGTTATCTATCGGAGCATGAGTCCCGCACACGGCGTCAGCCACGGCATTCGGCCGCGTCTATCATTTGACTCATACGGCTTTATGCCGCCACGACACCCTTACGGAGGCCCTGGCACTCATTTTTCTGACTGCAAAGATAGTTAAATTTTCCCAATTTAAAGCAATACGCCCTAAAAATATTTCCACAATAAAACGCCAATAATTTACCCTCGTAGGGACGCGCCATGGCGCGTCCGCGTCCGGATGGCCACAACATCACGGGCCGTCCGTGTCCGGATGGTTCAAACGTCCTCCGTAATATTAATCATTAAAGCAATCGCCGGTCCAATTTTCAACATTACTTTCAATATATGCGACAATATTGTCATATGCTCGCTGATTGCGAATGATAGTCTCATAAAAACGCTCCTGCCATTTGAAATTCAAATTAGCAGCTTTTGCAATTCGCGAAACAGAACCCTTAAACTGGCTCATCGTCACTGCCAAGCGGCTGTTGTGGTGAAAATCCTGAGATTCCGGTGCGTCATGGCGTCGTGCTTTCAAGCAGCCAATATTCGAGGATGTTCCCGATGTGGACGCGCCCTTGTTCTCTGGCGATTCCGATGCGGACGCGCCCTTGTTCTCTGGCGATCCCGATGCGGACGCGCCATGGCGCGTCCCTACCGCTACGATCATATGGATGTGGTTGGGCATGATGACATGCGACCATATCTCGACATCCGGAAGATGTTTCGGAATGGACAATACGCATGATTCTGCAATTGTGCCGATTTCAGACAGACTCATCACTCCGGCGGTAATCTCGCCGAAATAATGCACCTTATCGGCACAGCAAATAGTCACGAAATACACGCCTTCGTTGTATTCGTGCCAGTCAACCCGAAACTGATGCCTGTCCATATTTACAATATTGTGATGCCGAAGCCGCCCTGTCCGAGTTTGCTGATTATGGTATAGTCGCGCTCGGGTCCGCGGGTAACCGTGCCGGGGCGCAGTGCGCAGTCTTGCTCCATTGCTTTATTGGAAATAGGTTTATTGATTCAGATCTCAAATTTAACAATTTCCGGACAATCGCCCAAGCAATTCCGGGAAAAGTAGTAACTTTGCCTCCGATATGATATTGTTTCCGAATGCAAAGATCAACCTGGGGCTGTGCGTGACCGCGCGGCGCCCCGACGGCTACCACGACCTGTCGACGGTGATGTCGCCGACGGGCTGGTGCGACGTACTCGAGATAGTCCCCGGCCACGGCAAGGCCCACACAC
>CABRGT010000056.1 GCA_902470475.1 uncultured Porphyromonadaceae bacterium
CCGGTTGTCAGCATCGTCGTGGAAGGGCAGAAGCTCGATGCTGAGATGGTGGCGCGTGTCGGGCGCAATCTTCTTTTCATCTGCGCCGAGAGCCTTCATCAGCGGCATGTAGCGCCTGTGGTGATGCCAGCGCTCGGTGTCGGCAAGATGGGTGCGCAGTGTCCCGTCGGCCATCGCCGACGAGTAGCTTGTGTTGCCGCCGGGGCATCCCATGACGCACGTCACGCAGCAGCGCGACTGGAGCCGTCCGCTGTGACCCGGGTTCAGATTCAGCCCCACGCTGTGGAGCTCCTCGCCGCTGTCGGGCTGCCAGCCCCACCACGGCTCGGGAAGATAGGGTGCGCGGGGATAGCCGCCAAGCCGCCACAGCCTGACGAAGTTGTCCCAATGGTGATAATGTGGCTCAAGCGCCGCGATGTCGGGCATCGTAAAAAATATGTGCCTCGGATTCCACTCGCCGGCAATATAGAGAAAGGTGTGTATGAAAAAAGCGCAGGAATCTGTATCTGTTACCGTCCTACTGCTTGAGGCTTCTCGCATTGCCCTATTCATGTCGGACGGCAACGCAGAAGCCCACGCCAGTATATGCAATCAATGCATCCGGCCATATTCCTCGCGGAATAAATAGCCGAAAGCAAGATAATTACATATCCACGGGCATCTACCGTTGCTCAATCCTTGACATGAATAAGAAATTTTGCGAGAATTTCAAGCAGTCAAGAATCAGCGCGGATAAACGCTTTCTTATGTATTTCAACTACATCCCGCCACGCTTAACCCCAGACCGGGGCCTCTGCAAAAGCGGTCTGCGATGCAAAGTTACAAATAATTTTCTAATCTCCCAAATTCTTTAACACTCCCGTTCCCCGCCTGCAAAAAAGAGTCGCACAGGGAAAGCAGGCGTCCTCGCCTGCGCCAACGATCAGCCAAAGTAATGCATAAAAAAAAGCAGGCCGGTGGATGCGTCCTGCCGGCCTGATTGCATGCTGATGCGGCTGTTATACGTTGGGATTCAGTTCCTTCCAGTCCTTGATCGGAGGCAGCACACCCATCGCTATCACTTCGTCGCGCAGGTGGCACAGGTGGTGGTAGCTCTGTTCGAGTTCCTTCTTTTCCTCCGGTGTGCCCTTCACGGGATGCACGGTCACGCCGTTCTTGTCCAGGGTAGTCTCCATGGCCATCATGATGTGGTTGAAGGTGCCGTCGTTCACGTATGTGCCTACAGGCCAGGTGAACGGTTTGCCTCCCATCGCGGCGGCTACCATCTCCACCGACAGATATGCCGGGCTTTGGAACGACGAGCGGCCGCGCAGATCGATGATGTTCTTTCCGCCCTGGATCACGCGCTGTTTCATTTCCTCCCATTCCTGTTCGGGCAGCGCCTTGGTGCCGATGATCTGCGACAGAGGCTCACCGGCCACCGTCGTGGTGGAGGCGAACACGGCCATCTGTTCGCCGTGGCCGCCGTACGTACGCGAGTTTACAACTTCATCGGCCGGAATCTTGAAATATTTGGCCAGTTCGTTGCGCAGGCGGGTCGAGTCGAGCGCGGCCAGTGTCGATACCTGCGAAGGCTTGAGTCCCGAGTAGAGCAGGGTGATCAGGCCGGTGATGTCGGCCGGATTGAAGATCACGACTACATGCTTCACATCCGGGCAGTACTGGCGGATGTCCTTGCCGAGCTGTTCGGCTACCTGGGCGTTGCCTTTGAGCAGATCCTCGCGGGTCATGCCCGCCTTGCGGGCCGCGCCGCCCGACGATATGATGTAGTCAGCCCCCTCGAAAGCTTCCTTGATGTCGCTTGTCGCGGTGATATTCACCCCATTGAAGCCGCAGTGGCGCAGCTCCTCGGCCACGCCTTCGAGTCCGGGTGCATACGGATCGTACAGGCAGATGTTGGGCGTGAGATGCATCATGATGGCTGTCTGGGCCATGTTCGAACCGATCATGCCGGCTGCACCGACTATGACGAGTTTTTCGTTTGTTAAAAAGTCCATTTTCAGTGTGGTTATTTGGTTAGGTCTATTGTTTAACAATTTACATGCCACAAGTGTTGAGCAGATCGGCCACAATGAACGTCGACCCGCCCACAAAGATCTGTCCGTCAGCGCCCGCAGCTTCTCTGGCAGCCTCATAGGCTTCGGCCACATTTCCGTATATGGCCCCCTGCAGTCCGAAGGCTGCCGCGGCTGCGGCCACCTCTTCTGCCGGGCGCCCGCGGCGCACCGACGGTCGGGTGAAGTAGTAGCGCGCCGACTGAGGCAG
Organism: uncultured Porphyromonadaceae bacterium; assembly: GCA_902470475.1. GTDB lineage: Bacteria > Bacteroidota > Bacteroidia > Bacteroidales > Muribaculaceae > CAG-873. The sequence continues at coordinate 2,266 of CABRGT010000056.1, forward strand.
TTCGTTGAGGATGTGGCCGATATCCTTGTCGTTTACAAAACCGATCACTATGTCAAGCGCCCCTCCCTCAGCCATCTTGCGTAGCCGCGGACCGAGATACGACCATCCGCCCGGATTGTGGCCGGTGTCGCACACCGTCAGTGGCGACCGGCTGAAAGTCATCCACCGTCCCTGAAGGCCCGACAGCCGCTCCACGTCGCGGAATCCCGCGGCCACGGCCTTCGCGTCGGCCATTCCGTCCACGAGTCCCAGCACATGGAACACGGTGTTGGCGTTCTCCGGCTGGCAGTCGCCCGTCAGCGGCGATTCTATGTCGCCCCAGGGCGTGTCGCGGTAGACGATGCGGTCATCCCCGCGCTCGGCCCGGCTGAAAGCCCGGTGCTCGTCCGCGAAAGTCAGCGGCGCGTGCATCGCCGCCGCTTTTGCCTCGAACACGGCGTGGACATCCCGGTCGTCGGCGCGTCCGATCACTGCCGGCACGCCTTCCTTGATGATTCCCGCCTTCTCACCGGCTATCTGAGCCATGGTGTCGCCCAGCAGCGCCGTGTGGTCGGCCGATATGTTGGTGATCACCGACACGAGCGGAGTGATTATGTTGGTCGAGTCGAGTCGTCCCCCCAGTCCCGTCTCGATGACAGCGATGTCGACGCCATGCCGGGCGAAGTGGTCGAAGGCCATCACGGTGGTCAGTTCGAAAAACGACGGCTCCATGTCGCCCGCGACACTGCGGTAGCGGTCGATGAACCCGACCACCTCCTCTTTCGCGATCATCTCGCCGTCGATGCGGATGCGCTCGCGGAAATCCACGAGGTGCGGCGACGTGAACAGGCCGGTCTTCATGCCGGCGCTCGTCAGCACCGAGGCCAGCAGCGATGCCGTCGACCCCTTGCCGTTTGTCCCGGCCACATGTATTGTCCTGAATTTCCGGTGCGGGTGGCCGAATGCCGCCGACAGGGCCTCTGTCCGCTCAAGCCCCGGCTTGTATGCCCCGGCGCCGACATTCTGAAACATCGGCACCTGCTCGAACATCCAACGGGTCGTTTCTTCGTATCTGTCTGTTATTTCCATTACTTGTCAGTAGAGTAGGTAGCCCGCTATCCCCGCCAGGCATATGGTGACGATAGGGTGTATTTTAGTGAAAAGGCTCATCGCGAGCGCCGCTGCGGCTATCGCGATACTTTTTATCACATCGGGCGTATCCGAGCCGAAGTTCTCGCCGTTCATCAGCAGCAGGGCGGCCGACGCGATCAGTCCGACCACCACCGGACGCAGCCCGCTGAAAATACCCCGGATGACCTCGCTGTCGCGGTGACGCTGTACGAAATGTCCCGTATAGCGCACCAGCAGAAACGACGGCAGTATCACCACCAGGGTACAGAGTATCGACCCCATGATCCCCCACAGCGGCGACACCGGCGGCTGCAGCGCCGCCATCGGAGCCACATAGCCTATGTATGTGGCCGAGTTGATGCCGATCGGCCCGGGAGTCATCTGCGATATGGCCACTATGTCGGTGAACATCTTCTCGGTGATCCACCCCGGCGTCACGATCTCGTTCTCGATCAGCGCCAGCATGGCGTATCCGCCTCCGAAGCCGAAGAATCCGATTTTCAGATAGCTCCAGATAAGCCGCAGATATATCATCGCTCACCTCCTTCCTTTCCGGCAAGCCGGCGGCGGTTGCTGCTCCGCAGATGCCACCACCCGGCCGCGCCGCCTATGACTATGTATAGTATGGGGTTCGACACCACCGGCCATTTCGACCAGATCAGCAGCGCCACCACAGCCGGAATCCACACTGTGCGCAGTCCGATCTTCGCCGCACGGGCCGAGGTGATCACCGGCGCCACTATCAGGGCCACGACAGCCGGCCGGATACCCTTGAAGATCGCCGACAGCGTCGGGTCGCTCGTGATCAGCTCCGGTGTCAGAAACACCGCTATGGCCAGTATGATCATGAACGACGGCAGTATGGTGCCGAGCGCCGCCACCACGCTGCCGCGCATGTCGCGCAGCCGGTCGCCGATGGCCACGGCTATGTTCACGGCCAGGATGCCCGGCAGCGACTGCGCTACGGCCAGCAGGTCGAGGAATTCGGCTTTGTCGATCCAGCGGTGGCGGTCGACGATCTCGCGCTCGATGATGGATATCATTGCCCAGCCTCCGCCGAAAGTGAAGGCTCCGATCTTGAAAAACGTGGCGAACAGCTGCCACAGCAGCCTAGATCCGTCGCGCCCGTCAGTGTCGTTCTCTTTCATAATTCTACAACTGTGATTCCGGCGCCTCCGAAGCGCACGTCTTCGTCGGCGTAATGCCGCACTTCCCTTACCGATCCCAGATATTCGCGGATGCACTGCCGCAGAGCGCCGGTGCCTGTTCCGTGCAGGATTCGGACCCGCGAGGCATTGAACTGCAGTGCGTCGTCGATGAAGTAGGTGACAGCCTGCAGGGCCTCGTCCGCGCGCATGCCGCGCACGTCGATTTCGGGTTTGAACCGCAGCTGGCGCTCGCGGCTGCTTTCCGATGTGGCCACGCTCACGAGCGAGGCGGCCTTCGACGCACCCGATCCGGGCTTCCTGAGCGTCGGCGTCAGGCGCGACAGCTTCACTGTAGTCTTGATCTGGCCGAATATCACCACGGCTTCCTTGCCGCGTATGGCCTCGATGGTGCCGGGCACGCCCTGCCCGTCGAGCACCACGTTGTCACCTACCTTAAGGGCTTTCCCGGCGGCCGGCTCGGCCGGCTTTTCGGCCTTGTGGCCTTTCGGTTTCTTTACCTTGGCCAGCAGCGGATGCTCGGCCGACTGATTTTCGAGAGCCTTGCGGTCGGCTGCCAGCTGGCGGCGCGCCTCCAGGGTGGCCTCGCGTTCGGCCTGGCTGCGGCGTATGTCGTGGATGGTGCGCTCGATGGCCGCGTTGGATCCCTCGAGAATCTTTTTAGCTTCCTCGCGGGCGTCGGCCAGTATCTCGTTGCGGCGCCGGCGCAGATTGTCGGCGTCGCCCTCGTACCGGGCGAGTGTTTCCTCTATCTTTTTTTCTTTCAGGCGGATCTGCTGCCGCTTGTTTTCCCAGTAGCGGCGGTCGCGGGCTATGTCGAGCAGGTATTTGTCGAGGTTCACGTAGTCGCTGCCTACGATCTCGGCAGCCGCGTCGATGATCGAGGCGGGCAGCCCGGTCTTGCGGGCAATCTCGATGGCGAACGAGCTTCCGGCGTTGCCGACCGAGAGCTGGAAGAGCGGCTTCATCTGCTGTCGGTCGTAGAGCATCGAGCCGTTGACCAGGCCGTCGGTCTCCTCGGCCATCTTCTTCAGATTCTGATAGTGGGTCGTGACGATTCCCCACATGCCCTTGGCGTTGAACTCGCTCAGCAGGGCCTGGGCTATGGCGCCGCCGATCTGCGGTTCGGTACCTGATCCCATCTCGTCGATCAGAAACAGCGTGCGGCCGTCGCCCTCGCCGAGGAAATATTTCATGTTGCGCAGATGCGACGAATAGGTGCTCAGGTCATCCTCGAGCGACTGATCGTCGCCGATGTCGATGAATACGCTGTCGAACACTCCGGCATGTGAGTTGTCGTAGACCGGAGGGAGCAGTCCGCACTGCAGCATGTACTGGACCACGGCGACGGTCTTGAGCGTGACCGACTTGCCGCCGGCATTCGGACCGGAGATCACCAGGATGCGCCGCGCGGGCGTCAGTGTGATGTCGAGCGGCACGATCTCGCGTCCGTGCCGTTGCAGGCTTTCCTGAAGCACCGGGTGGCAGGCGTGGTACCATTCAAGCTCGGGTTGCGGCGCGAGGTGCGGCAGCGAGGCCCCGATATTGATGGCATATGTGGCTTTGGCCCGGATGAAGTCGAAGGTGGCCAGCAGGCTGTACGAGTCGAGCAGTCCGTCGATGTGTGGCCGCAGCTCGGCGGCCACATTCATCAGTATGCGCACTTCCTCGCGGTGTTCCTCGATATGGAGCTCGCGCAGCCGGTTGTTGGCCTCGACCACCTCGGCCGGTTCGATGAATACCGTCTTGCCCGATGCCGACTCGTCGTGGACGATGCCCGGGATGCGCCGCTTGTTCATCGGAGCGACCGGCACCACCAGGCGGCCGTCGCGCACCGATGCCGTCGTGTCCTGGTCGAGATATCCGTCGGCCACGGCGCGGGCGATGACCCGGCGCATGATGGAGTTGATCGTGCCTCCCATCGACGACAGGCGCCGGCGTATGTCGGCCAGTTCGGCCGACGCTGTGTCCTTGATCTCGCCCCAGCGGTCGACGGTGCGGTCGATCAGTCGGGTCAGGGCCGGGTAGGGTGTCAGTGCCGATGCCAGTCCGTCGAGCAGCGGCCAGGGCGACGCGCCGCCGTCGGTGCGGTGCGACGAGAAGAACGAGTCGATCGCCGAGATCGACTCGAGCGACACGGCCAGGTCGGTCAGTTCGGATGCGGTCAGGAACGTGCCGTCGGGCCGGATGGCCTTCAGTCGAGCCGTGATGTCGCGCACGACAGCGGCCGGGAAGCCCTCGTCGCCTTCGGTGAGGCGTTTGAATTCGGCCACACGGCCAAGTTCGGCCGTTATATCGCCGAAATCGGTCATGAACGACATTTCGTGTGCCATATCTGCGCTCAGCGGCGACGAGCACAGCGCAGCCACGCTGTTGCGGACGATGTCGAATCCGATCTTTTCTTCTATGTTGTGAGGATAGGTCACTTCTAATCTTGATTTAATTTGCAAAGTTAGTGAAAAACCTCCAATCCCCGGCAAAAATTTTGCCGCGGCGGCGGCCGATGGCCTCCGGGAAAGGAGTATACGTAGGGTGTCTGTTTCGTGTATATGGATTAATGGGTTGGTGATAAAGGTATAAGGTCTCGTTTTTTAATAGTATGTATAAGATGAGATGCTGTTACATGATTGTGCCTCCTATGTTAAAAGTTTTACATTGGGTTGAGGGTCTCGAAGGTATAACCGTCCTTGTCGCGGATTAAGATAGGTTTAATTGCCGCCACAAAGTTACAACTTGTATTTTAATTTTGCAAGAAAAATTGTAAAAAATATTATTTCTCCTTTAAAAATATATTCCGGCCCTTGTCTGAAGCGTTGTAATGTAAAAGTACGGATGTGAGGTGAGAGGCGGCTCGTGAAATTTTTGTACTTTTGCGGGCTTTTTAATTGACAGGAATGATCATGAAGAAATCGTTGCTTTCGCTGGCGTTCGGGACTTTCGCGCTCGGAATCGCCGAGTTCGGAATGATGGGAATTCTGAGCGACATTTCCACCGACTTGCAAATCAGTATTGTAAAGGCCGGACATCTGATCTCGGCATATTCGGCCGGTGTGGCCGTGGGTTCAATCTCGCTGCTGCTTTTACGCAGGATGCCGCTGAGGCGGCTGATGCTGTTGCTGGCCGCATTCATAGCTGTGGGGAACGCCATGGTGGCACTCTCGCCCGGTTACGGTTGTCTGCTGGCGGCGCGATTCATTTCCGGGTTGCCTCACGGGGCGTTTTTCGGCGCCGGAGCCATCGTATGTTCCCGTCTGGCCGATACGGGCAAGGGTGCGTCGGCAGTGGCGGTGCTCGTCGGCGGAATGACGGTCGCCAATCTCGTCGGGGTGCCGGGGTTCACGTTCGCGTGCCAGCTGCTGTCGTGGCGTCTGCCGTTCGGCATTGTGGCGTTGGCCGGCCTGATCACGTTCATCGCTATCAGATCGTGGGTGCCGGTGCTGGCTCCGTTGCCCGATACGGGGATGAAGGGGCAGTTCCGCTTCCTGTCGAAGCCCGAGCCGTGGCTGATATATGCCGGAGTGTTTTTCGGCCAGGCGAGCGTGTACTGCTGGCTGAGCTATATAGCGCCGGTCATGACAGAGGTGGCAGGTTTTTCCGAAGCGTCGATGACTTTCATAATGGTGCTGGTCGGAGCCGGAATGGTATTCGGTAATTTCTATGCCGGACGGCTGGCTGACAGGTATCCGGCGTCGCTTGTCACGGCGATAATCGCCACGATGATCATCGTACTGATGCCGATGATGTATATGTTTGCGTCCGACAAGATAGCGTCGCTTCTGTTCGCGTTTGTCGCGCCTGGGCTGCTGTTCGGTCTCGGCGGCCCGCTGCAGTATCTGATAGTACGCTATGCCCGTGGCGGTGAGATGCTCGGGGGTGCCGGAATCCAGATCGCCTTCAACGTTTCGAACGCTTTTGCCGCCGCCATGGGCGGCGCCGTGATCCGGCACGGGTTCGGACTGGCATCGCCGGCGCTTGCCGGAGTGCCTTGTGCTGTGATAGGCGCCGCGGCGCTATACTATCTGTACCATATCGAAAAAAGCAGGCATTCGTGATGTGAAAATTCAGGCGGATGGTATCTGTTACAAAGTTTTTTATTAACTTTGCCGTGACATTTTGATTAAAAGAAGAAGCGTTATGCTTTCTTGTCGATTGAGAACGTAGGAAATTTTCAAATCGAGGCAAGAAGATGGCATAGCGACTCCGCGCGTATACGCGTGGGTTGCTATTGTTGTATCTGCCTCAAGGTTTCCTACGACCGTCAATCGGGATACTGCATTTGCGACCCACGCTTCTGCATTATTGGATGCCCTGAGGGTCGACCAGGGCGCCATGAAAACCTAATGAAAAAGCTGTTGACTGCTTTTCTCATCATGCTTGCCGGTGCGACCGCAGCAAGCGCCGAGAAAACAGTGAGGTTTGACTTCCAGACCTCAGAGGCGCGCACGATCGACGTGCATCCTTCCACTTACATCCATCCGCTTGTAGCCGAAGTAGTAGTAGACACGAGGTCCGGGCGTATCCATGACACATGGACGCTGACACCGGCTGAGTTTATCTCACGCCAGTATCCCGAGAATGACGCCGCCACACTTAACAATCTGCGTGCCTATGGGCTGTTCAAGTCATCGGAGAAGCACGGATGCGATATAATCGTAGCCCCGACTTTCGACATCAAGATTTCCGATACAGGCGTGGTAATCAATCTGATCGGCTATCCTGCGAACTTCGCCAACTGGCAGTCGGCGACTACAGCCGATTTCAGATGGATCAGCATAGAGCGCGGCGAAGCAGTTGTTGATGCCGATCCTGCGCCCAAAACACCCGACACCAAAAAGAAATAAACCGATATGAAAAAGATTATCACGTTACTGCTCCTTGCAGTATTCTGCACCGGAATAGCTTCCGCGCAGATCGTGCGATCACAGTCGCGCAGCGTCACGGTAATAAACGAACCTAAAAAAGAAAATCCGGGAGTCGATTTCGGACAGAACTGGCTTGTAAAAATCGGTGGCGGCTTCATGGCAGATAACTATGAGTGTGAGATGCATGGAAAATTCAGTGTAATGCTCGGCTACCAGAGGCAGTTCTATAAAAACGGCCTTTACTGGGGAGCGCAGGTCGGCCTTAACACGTTCTGCTACGATGCATATGGCGATAATTATGATTATTATGGAGTAAAAAACGGACCGGCGTTATCGCTCGGCCCGACTATTGGCCTGAAACGACCTTTAGGGATCAACACGACATTTGACACTCATATAGGTGTACAGTATGCGCATCTGTTTGCTTCGGATGATGACGGTGACGACGCAAACAGGTGTGTATGGGAATTAGGTCTGGGCATATGGTACAAACAGTTCCTGATAGAACTTGAGTATCAAGGTTCGGCTGGATGTGTCGTGGACAACGGTGTGCTTCTGAATCTGGGCTTCAAATTTTAAAAACATCTGTGTCCGGCGTTCATAATACCGCCGGGGGCAAGCCGCCTCCGGCGGTATGCATCTTAATGGGGTTATGAAAAAGTCCCCGCCGGATAAGTATTGCCGGCGGGGATGTGTTGTCATATTTTAATCAATTGGTTAGAGCAGCTCAATAACCAATCGTGAATCGCTCCTTGTGGTGGGCGGGCGTCTCGAGTTCGTCCACCATAGCCTTGGCATAGTCGGCCACGGAAATGGTGCTGTTGCCTTTGTCGTCAACGATAAGGTCGTCCTTGCCGAGACGGTACTTGCCGGTGCGTGTGCCGTCGACGAACGCCCCGGCGGGAGAAAAGAACACCCAGTCGATGTCGTTCTCCTCGGAGAGGATGTCAAGATAGAAGATTCCGAGGGACTTCACGCCATCCATTATTTCTGCGGGAATCACGCCGCTGTCAACGACGCGCAGACCGGGGGCGCAGAAAAGTGTACCGGCTCCGCCGACGATAAGCAGCCGTTTCACTCCGGCCAGCTTTGCGGCTTCCACGATGCGTGGATAATTCTGCAACGTTTCGTTGTAGATATCGGGATTTGTCCAGCCGGGATTGTATGCGCTGATGACCGAGTCGTAACCCTTAAGGTCTTCGGCCAAAGCCTTCACGTCGGCGACATCTACCTTTTTTACAGTAAGATCAGAATTCTCAACCGTGATCTTTCCGGGATTGCGTACAAGTGCTTCTACTTTATAGCCGCGTGAGAGAAGTTCGTTAAGGATGGCGCCGCCCACATAGCCGCTTGCGCCGATAAGTGCAGTCTTGTTCATAACTATCTAATTTAATTGTTTGCTGATGCAAAGTTAACGCATGAGCCTCAGTAAAGTCAAGAGGGCACCTGAACGACACATAGTTTCATCGAGGTTACCATTATAGATAACCAATAGCTTGCAAAACATGACTTAACATATTTTAACCGCATTCAAAAATGCATGTTGCACACTTCGGGAATATTGGTTACCTTTGTAGAGTAATTTAACAGACATCATATTATGAACGAGGAATTATATCCAAGTTGTCCCATACGTAATATCCTTTCACGTTTCAGCGACAAATGGTCGCTGCTGATACTTTATACACTGAATCTTCAGACCACGATGCGCTTCAACACCCTGCGCCGAGAGATCCCCGACATATCCCAGAAGATGCTTACCAACACTCTCCGCACTCTTGAAGAGGACGGACTTGTCACGCGCACGATCTATGCAGAGGTGCCACCGCGGGTGGAATACAGTATCACTGACCGCACACGCTCGCTGTTTCCCCATATCGATTCGTTGATCGGATGGGCAAAAGACAATATGCCGGCGATTCTTAAAGACCGGAAAGCCCATGTCCGACAATAACCGCGAGGGCGGCTTTCCGGCAATAACGGTGCAGGCATAAACTATCAGCCACATAAAAATATATGTGTTACATGATGTTGGCGGCATGAGACATAGGCGTCGGCTCATGTTGGGTGCAACTCTTCGAGAAGGACCTCGGGGACCCGTGCGGGCGGTCGCCTACGTGGGTCAGGCGTAGGAGTGGAGGCCGCCGAGGAGGAAGTTGACGCCGAAGTAGGTGATGATGACCGAGATGAAGGCCACGATGGTGAACCATGCGAAGCACCGGTCGCTTCGGAGGCGCCGGAATAGTGAGGTGTGCAGCCCGGCGGAGTAGACGAGCATGGTGATAAGCGCCCAGGTTTCCTTGGGATCCCATCCCCAGTAGCGTCCCCACGACTGATTGGCCCAGACAGCTCCGATGAAGATTCCGGCGCACATCAGAAACACGACGGGGCACAGCATCGAGCGCGCTACTGACATGAGTGCGCGCTGTCCGGCGAACCATGCGGCTCCGCACAGAGCCATGACGGCCATGCCTGCGTAGGCGAGCATGACTGCGAGTACGTGGACCGACAGCAGCGGAGAGCGCAGTACAGGCATCACCGGAGTGATCTGCGGATTGCGGTGGCCCATCATTGCCACCATGAGTGCAAGGCCGGCCACGATGCAGCACAGGGGCAGCAGCCGCGGGTGACGCCGGCTCATTCCGAGGCCTCCCAGGCAGGCGGCGAGGGACATCCACTGCATGGTCTCGTATCCGCTGGCCATTGGCACGCTTCCCGAGGCGATCCAGTCGAGGATGATCAGCAGCAGTATCCAGACCGAGGCGGCGCCCGCGAGGGCTACAGAGGCGGCAGTGCATGGAATGAAAAACAGAATCAGGGCGCCTGCTATCAGAATTGCCGCGGGGAGCGGTGAAGGCGCGAGGCGCACGAACAGGTCCTCGCAGGCCGTGCGCGCGGGCGAGGGTAGCACGGCGGCGG
>CABRGT010000057.1 GCA_902470475.1 uncultured Porphyromonadaceae bacterium
CATACCCGAGGCCGATGACGCAGATTTTGATATCCTTTTCCATTGCTTATTGATTTATTTTCAAAGGTTTGCTTTATACCATTCGATAGCCTCGTTCAGGCCGCGTGCGAAATCGTATTCCGGGTCATATCCCAGCAGGCGGCGAGCCTTGGATATATCGGCATTTGAGTGCTTTATGTCGCCCTTGCGGTCGGGTCCGAAGATCGGTTCGATGTCCTTTCCAAGAGCCTTGGTCAGGATGTAATAGATGTCCAGCAGGTATTCGCGGCCGCCATAAGCGATATTATATGCCTGGCCGGCGGCTTCGTGCGGCGCGAGACAGGCCTTCAGGTTGGCTTCGATTACGTTGTCAATGTATGTGAAGTCGCGGCTTTGCTTGCCGTCGCCGTTTATCGTAGGCCGTTCGTCGTTGAGCAGCTGTTTGATGAACTTCGGCAGCACTGCGGCATATGCGCCGTGCGGATCCTGACGGCGTCCGAAGACATTGAAATAACGCATCCCGTAAGTGTCAAGTCCATAATGCATCGTGTACTGTTTTGCCCATTCTTCGTCGCAACGTTTCGTCACGGCATATGGCGAGAGCAGATTCCCTTCGGTACCTTCCTGCTTCGGAAGGTGCGCCTCGTCACCGTAAACCGATGAACTCGATGCATATACAAACTTCTTCACACCGTTCTGACGGGCCGCCTCAAGCATATTCAGAGTACCCTGGATATTGTTGAGGCTGTAGAAAAGGGGCATCTCGATCGAGCGCGGAACGCTGCCCCATGCGGCTTGGTTAAGGACGTAATCAACACCTTTACAAGCCGCTACGCAAGTGTCGAGATCTTTGATGTCGCCCTTTATAAACTCATAATTCGGGTTATCGATGAACATATCGACATTGGATTGCTTTCCTGTCGACAAGTCATCAAGGCAGCGCACGCGGTAACCCATGGAGAGGATAGCCTCGCACAGGTTCGAGCCGATGAAGCCGGCGCCGCCTGTCACGAGAAACAATGAATTCTCCGGAAATTTCAAATGTTTGTAACTCATTTGTGGAATTATTCTTTTGTTATAGTTTTACTATATTCTATTGAGTACAAGTGTCTTGTCCGATTTACACGGCTGCTCGGGCGCTGTGCGTGATTGCCTCGCGCATGAAGCGGTTGACTTTGATGCTGCCGAGCCGTTCGCTTTCGAGGCGGTTGTGGTATTCCATGAATTTTTCAGTCGTCATGAACCGTCCCGAAGCGTTCAGAAACTGCTCCAGCGCGGTCAGCATCCGCCGGTCCGAAGTGTCGTGGTGGTCGAGATAATGGCTGTAGCGTTCGAACAGCGACTGCTTGTACCGCAGCTGTCCGTGGCCCTCGTAGGCGAACAGGTCCGACTGCAGGAGGATTGCCGCCCTGTGCAGGGCGTCGTAGGCTGTAAGCAGCCCCGTCTGCCGTCCGTCGGCAAAATCCGAATGCCAGCGCTCCTCCGCAATGCAGAGCCATTCCATCGGTTTGCCCGAATAAGCCTGGTCGTGCCGTGCTACGCCGCGCCTTATCTCGCGGAACATCGCATATTCATCCACATTCCGGTCTCCCCGTATCATCAGCTCAAATGCCCTGAGAATGTATTGGTTCAGTTTCGCTGCATCCGCCCCCACTGCATATGCCAGTCTGTGAGCCATATCGTAAGGCCTCATGGCCGCGAAAGCGTCTGATGCGGGCATTGCTGGCATTGTCCTGTCGAGGCGCTGCACAGCCATGCGGGCCGTCTGCCGCAGTTCGTTGCTGTCCCGGCTGGGCCGGAAACCATGCATCATCATGCCGGCGTTGGAGGCAAGCTGGCATATCAGCGATACAAAACCGCCGATGTCTTCGGGATCTGTAAAATCTACGATATTTACGTCAGGCATATTCATGGCCGTTTACTTATCGTCAGATCAGTTCGATATAATCAGTGCTGCCGATCTCGATTGCCGCTGCCAGCAGTCCCGGAAGGGTTACCACAAGCCGTTTCTTTCCCGACCCCTTGATCTTAAGCAGTGTGCCTTCAAAGCCGTTGAGTGGACCGTCGCATACCATTCTGACCTGTGATCCATACATGTTTGGCGTAATTTCGTCAGGCTGAAAGTAATGCGGAGTCTTTACCGATGACACGGCAGCGATAAAACGGTCCATATCAAAAGTCGGCACTACCAGAGGCTCGCGGTAGCCGCCCCCTTTCACGTATCTGTATTGAAGCGTTTCCGTGCGTTCCACCGTGAAGTCGAGAGAGTTTCTGTCTGAATAAACGAACAGAAGATCCTGGATGACCGGGACTTCGATCCGTCTTTTCCGGCCGCCCGACTCGACAATCTTCGATGTCGTAGGGGTGAATATCCGGAAGCCGGCGTCGGCCAGCTGTTTGTATGCAGGCAACTTGGCGTTAGGACGTTTCAGGTCGCGCATCGCATACCATTTCGGCTCCTGTTCACCGGAGATTTCCATTATTTACCGGACAAATTTATGTTGACAGCTTCTCTTTGGGCAATATCTTCTAATCCTGCCTGAATTATCATTGCGTTGTAATTCAAGAAGTTGAATAACGTATGGTAAAAACCTCCGCCTTTTTCGTTAAGTCCAGCCAAAAGTAATTCCATAAAAGAATACAGGCTTTCCAGAAGATACATTTTCACTATCTCTTAGAAAGAGATACTTTTGATGCGCAAAGTTAAGAAATATTTCTGAAATAACGCATATATCCGGCTGGAATTCATGCTGACATTGCCGTAAACCCGCAAGAGCTAAACAGTTATACGCTTTAATTTGAACCAAGATTAACAGCTGCCAGTACCTAACAATCAATAATACAGAAATATATCAGGTTTTCTTATCTCTTTCTAATAGATATGGATACATATTGAAACAAAGCCTCCGGATCGTCTTCGGAGGCTTTGTTTCAGCATGCGCTTGTTCGAACTGCCCGATGCTCATCTCAGACATTTAAGAATCAGCGAATTGGCCTTGTCGACGATCGACGTGTCAAGACTGGCCAGATATATCTGCGTTGTCATCTCGCTGTTGTGGCCCATGCCCTCAGAGATGACGCTCACTGGGATCCCCTTTGCTCTCGCCGCCGAGGCCCAGCTGTGGCGTGCCACATATAGGGTCAGTGGCATAGGCGATCCGGCCATTCGGGCCACCGTTTTCAGATTCCTGTTGATATTATAGCTGGCGTTGAGATACGTCCTCCTATCGTTCATTCCCGGCTTCGTGATGACGGGCAGAAGATAGTCGCTTTCGTTCGCCGGATACTTATTGAGAATCCGCTGCATCTCATTGGTCCATTCAATGACGAGAAGCTGCCCCGTCTTGCGGCGCCGGTATCTCACATATCCGTTGCAGAGGTCCGATTTTCGCAGGAAAGCCATGTCGATGAAACTCATTCCGCGCAGATAAAAACTCATAATGAACATATCCCTCGCAAAGTCAAGCCTGGGAGCAGCCGACAGATCAAGCGACTTGATTTTTCTTATCACGGCCAGAGGCACGGCGCGTTTTATCGTCTTGTCTACACCTGTATACACGTGTCTGAAGGGCTGCCGGTTCTCGAAAGCACCGTTTTCGGCCGCCCGGTTATATACCGCCCTGAGTATGCGCATATAGAATGATGTGGTGTTCGCCTTGAGATCACATCCCCTTTGCCATGCCTCGTAGGCCTCTATTATTTCGGAAGTGAGGCCGTCTATCATGAGGTCGTTCGTCTCGCCGAATTCACCTTCCGGGCTGTGGCTCGCCAGAAATTTTTTGAAACTGTTGAGTGCCGCCCTATATGTCTCGGATGTACGGACCTTCCCGTTTCGTTTCAGCTGCGCGATGACCTTCTCCATGTAGTTGGACAGCGAATAGTCATGGACATACCTGCTGAATTCCTCGAGCAGGACATCCGGCGCATACTCAGGATCTTTCTCCCGCAGTCGTCGGTCAAGTCTCGTAAGGCGGTCCAGATCGTGGCGTATTTCCTCGCGCAGCGCCAGGATAAGCTCTCTGCGGTCGCTCTCGCGTCCGGCCGTCACGGTCGATCGGCGCATGTCCCATTCTTCCGGAAAGATTCTGTAGTTCGTCCGAAGCTGTCGTGTCTGGTGTCCGTGGGCGATCAGATAATAAATTGTTCCTTCGCGGTCTGCGGTGCATGAGGGTCGGAACTTTACTTTAATTGAAGCCATTTGAATTTGTTTTGATTCGAGCCTCTAAGATACGGCAAAAGACTTGCAGCCGACATATCCCTCGCAAGGTAAATAAGCCGTGTTTACCGTGACAGCAGGCGTTCACGCCTGCGCTTACAGCATCCAATGTCAAAATCGATGACGGCGCGCCATCCGCCGTTCTCATTCTCATCCCGTCGCCCCCGCAACGATATAAAAAAAGAGCCGCGAGTCTTTGACTTGCAGCTCTTTTCGCGGAGAGGACGAGATTCGAACTCGTGGTAGGATTGCTCCTACGTCAGTTTAGCAAACTGGTGGTTTCAGCCACTCACCCACCTCTCCTTGCTATTGCGGTGCAAAGTTAATGCTTTTGATAGAAATACACAACTAATTCGACTGATTTTTTTTACTGTCGGCTGACATTTCTTCATAATTCGGTATGGATGAGAGGAATTCATAACCGCTCCCCGTGAATCGGCAGCAATAGTGCCGCAGCCCGTTCGACACGATCAGATAGCGGGCGCCCAGTACCGAATTATACCGCGCTATCTGCTCGAATACCCTGCGCGTGATCTCCACGCTCGGGCGCTTGTATTCGACGATGCAGAGCGGTTGCAGGGCGCGCGTATATATTAATGTGTCGCAGCGCCGCCGCGTGCCGTTCAGCGTAAGCCCCACTTCGTTGGCCACGAAAGCCGTGGGAAAACGCAGCACCTCCGTCAGATACCCGACAAACTGTTGCCGTACGTATTCCTCCGGCGTCGCCGCCACCCATTTTCCGCGCAGCCCGTCATAGAGGCGCCGCACCCCGTCGCCGTCATCCCTGACGGCCGCGGCGCTTTGCGGCAGATTCAGTTCCGTATTACTCTTTTCTTGTGACATTTTGTGCGCATTCGGATTTTTCTGTGTAAATTTACGCAAATTTTTTCAGATGGCCATTGCTAATTTAAGTTTTGAGGAATTGAAGCGGTCGGTTGCCGGAGGCGATCTGCGGCCCGTGTACCTGCTGCACGGCCGCGAAGGATACTATACCGACTCTTTGGTGAAGACATTCGAGTCCCTACTCCCCGCCGACGATCGCGATTTCGCACTCACCGTCGTCTATGCCCCCAAGACCGAGCCTTCCGCCGTCATTGACATCTGCCGCCGCCTCCCCATGATGACCCAGCGTCAGTTCGTTATCCTGCGCGAGGCCCAGGCCGTCAGGTCCGATTATTTCGAGAAACTTATCCGCTACGTTTCCTCGCCCACGCCCTCGACAGTGCTCGTTATTGCGGCGCGTGGCGACGACGCGAAATGCGGCAAGGCCTTCCTTGAGGCCGTCGCTGCCTGTGGCGGGGTAGTGTTCCAGTCCAGGCCCGTCTACGAAACCCAGATACCGGCCCTCGTGTCGGGCTACCTGCGCGAGCGTGGGCTTCGGGCCGACGAAAAGGCCGTCGGAATGCTCCGTGAGTTCATCGGCACCGATCTGAGCCGTCTGTACAACGAGATCGACAAACTTGTCGCCATTCTTGGTCCCGGAGCCATGGTCACCCCCGAGGCTGTTGAACGCAATATCGGCGTGAGCAAGGACTACAACAGCTTTGAGCTCGTCGATGCTGTCGCTGCCCGCGACCTGCCGCGCATGTATCGCATCGCCGACTATTTCGCCGCCAATCCGCGGCAGAATCCCGTCCAGCCCGTCGCGGCCATGCTGTTCAACTTCTTTGCCGACCTGCTCGTGGCCTATTACGCGCCCGATCGCAGCGAGCGCGGCCTGATGGCCGAGCTCGGCACCCGCAACTCATTTGCCGTAAAGCGCATCCAGCGCGGCATGGCCGCCTACACAGCCTTCCAGGTCGTGGCGGCTCTTTCGGAAATCCGCCGGTTCGACCGCATGAGCAAGGGCGGCGGCTCGCGTCAGGACGCCCATCTTCTCCTGAAGGACCTCCTTTTCCGCCTCGTCACCGCTACAGGCCGCTGAATGGCGCCAGGCGCTTCGCCCCGGTCTCCTAATCGAACACTCCCTCGACGCTTTCCTCGGCCGTCTCCGTTTCCTCGGGCGCGCTCAGTTCGCCCCCGCACAGATCTACTCCCGCCGGGAATACAAACTTCGTATTCTGGTCATACGGCAGACTCCTGTCTCCGTACACCTTGGTCATGAACTTGCCGTAGATCGGCAGAGCCATCGATGCTCCCTGGCCCTCCGCCATCGAGTTGAAGTGGATGTAGCGTTCCTCGCCGCCGACCCATACGCCCGACACCAGGTCAGGCGTGAAGCCCATGAACCAGCCGTCGGAGTTGAAATTCGTCGTGCCCGTCTTGCCGCCCATCTGCGCCGTCAGGTTGTACGGCGCGCGGCGCAGGCGGCTGCCCGTGCCACCGTCCACCACATTGAGCAGCATCGACAGTATGCGGTAATACCCCTTTTCGGTGATTACCTCCGTCTGATGCGGCGTGAAGTCGCTGATTATGTTGCCGTTGTTGTCCGCAATGGCTGTCACGTACATCGGATCTACCCTCATGCCGTGGTTGGCGAAGGCGCTGTACGCCGTCACCATTTCCTTTACCGATACTTCGCAGGGACCCAGGCACAGCGACATCACCGCCGGCAGCTGGTTCGTGATTCCGTACGAATGCATCCGTTTCACAAGCTCCGCAGGCGACAGCGCCGCCATCAGGCGCGCCGATATCCAGTTGTTCGAATTGGTCAGCGCCCAGCGTATCGACACCATCTCGTCGATGCGCGACTTGCCCGCGTTGCGGGGCGACCACGGACGCCCCGTCTCGTCATAATACGTCGGCTGCGAGTTCAGAAGCTCGTCACACGGCGTGAAGTCCGATTCCATCGCATACGTGTACAGGAACGGCTTGATCGTCGATCCGATCTGGCGGCGTCCCGTCGACACCATGTCATATTGGAAGAAATGGAAGTCCGGCCCCCCGACATATGCCTTCACGAATCCCGTGTTCGGGTCCATCGACATGAATCCCGTCCGCAGGAAGCTCTTGGCGTAGAGCACGGAGTCGCGCGGCGTCATCACCGTGTCGATCGGCCCCGAGTAGCTGAACACCGTCATCTCCGTCGGGGTGTCGAATTCGCGCATGATCTCCTCTTCCGTCTTTCCGGCCACCCGGCCCACGCGGTGGCGTTCGCTCTGCTTTATGGCATTGCGGATCAGCGTCTCGCGTGTCTTTGCGCTCAGTTCGCCCGGATTCGAGGTGTACGGTGCCGTGGACGAGTTGCGCTTTTCGCGGAAGAACTGTCCCTGCAGCGTCGCCATATGTTCGGCCACAGCCTCCTCCGCGTACGTCTGCATGCGCGAGTCTATGGTCGTGTATATCTTCAGGCCGTCCGAATATATGTCATACTTCGTGCCGTCCGCCTTCGGATTCTTGTCAATCCAGCCATACAGCGGATTGGTCTCCCACGCTATCGAGTCGTCCGTGAACCGCTGCCGGTCCCACGACGGATAGTCGTCGCGTTCGGGTTTGTGAGCCGTCAGATAGCGGCGCAGTTCCTCGCGGAAGTAGGGCGCCATGCCGTCCTTGTGGTCCACGCGGCGGAAGTCGAGTTTCAGCGGAAGCGCCTGTAGCGAGTCCAGCTCCTCACGTGTCAGCATGTCGGCCTTGTACATCTGCTCGAGCACCACGTTGCGGCGCTCGCGGGTGCGTTCGTTGTGGCGCACCGGATTGTAGTACGACGGATTCTTCACCATGCCCACCAGCGTTGCCGCCTCCTCCACTCTCAGATCCCGGGCATCCTTATTGAAATATACCTGGGCCGCGCTCTTGATGCCTACCGCATTGTACAGGAAGTCAAACTGGTTCAGATACATCTTCAGTATCTCGTCCTTCGAGTAGAATCGCTCCAGTTTTACTGCGATCATCCATTCGATCGGCTTCTGCACCGCGCGCGAGAACAGGCCGTCGCTCGGCGGAGTGTACAGCTGCTTGGCAAGCTGCTGCGTGATGGTCGAGCCGCCGCCGGCGTTCTTCTGGCCCATCAGTATGGTCTTCACCACCGCGCGGGTCACGGCCTTCAGATCGATGCCCGAGTGATCCATGAAGCGGGCGTCCTCGGTGGCGATCAGCGCGTTGATCACGTTGGGCGACACCTCGTCCAGGTCCGCGTACACGCGGTTGCCCGAATTGCGGAAATAGCGTCCCATCTCCACGCCGTCGGCCGTGTAGATCGTCGACGCGAATTTATCCTGCGGATTACGAAGCTCCTCGATCGGAGGCATATAGCCTATCACGCCGTTGTAGACGAGCACAAAGAACAGCATGACCAGCACGCATGCCAGGCCGAAAGCCGCAAGCAGTATCCTGGCTGCCTTCTTGCTGCGCCTGGCCGTCGGTTTATCTTGAGAGGGTATTGTAGACATCTGAGTTTACGAAGTTACTGACTTGCAAAGTTAGCGCTTTCCCCCCGATTCTGCAACACCGCCCCCAAAAAACAGGAAAACTTGGAACATGGAAACAAGGCCCCCGCCGAAGTCACCATGACAGGGCAACCGCCTGCGCCCCAGATCAGCCATGGTAAAATTGTTTTTTAGTCAATTATATAAAGTGTATTGGATAAAAAAGCCTTATTTTATTCAATACAACGATTGAATAAAATAAAAATCGCTATATTTGCAATCTAAAACGGACTGTAATGAAAACAACGATACTCAATCAACGTGCAGAACGCGATGAATTGTTGTCGCGCCCTTATCAGCGACGGCATACCAGGTATGACGCTGACGAACTTTTGCAAAATCCGCTTATCAAACTTATAACCGGCCCTCGTCGCGTAGGTAAATCCGTTTTTGCACTGCTGATGTTGCAGGGCAAGAATTTTGCCTATCTTAATTTTGATGATAATCAATTGCTTGAAAAATGGGATGAGGATCTGGCCATGTCGGCACTTGATGATGTCTATCCCGATTATGATTTTATGCTGCTTGATGAAATTCAGAATCTTCCGGATTGGGATTTGTGGGTAAGCAAGCTATATCGCCGGGGAAAGAATCTGATAATCACTGGTAGCAATGCCAATATGTTGAGCAGTGAAATGGCGACAGTGCTGACTGGGCGTTATCTTCAGATTGAAATGTTGCCTTTCAGTCTTGATGAAACCATGAGGTGGAAAAACATCAGTCCCGACCGAGAGGAACAGGCGGCACAGGCAATAGTGCTCGCTGATGACTATATGCGAAACGGTGGGTATCCTGAAACAATCACAGCTCGTAGCATAACCAAGAGTTATCTTTCCACATTGTTTGATTCAATCTTGCTGAAAGATGTCGCCAAACGCCATAACGTAAGGAATACTACCGACTTATACAACCTTGCAACTTATCTGTTGTCAAACTTCTGCAATCCGATTTCTGCCAACGAACTTGCCGGAGAATTGGGTCTGTCAAGCGTGGCGACGACAAAGAAATTCTGCGACTATCTCAACGAGCCATATCTGTTCTTCTATTTGCCGCGTTTCAACAACAAGCTGAAACTGATGAACAAGGCTCCGAAAAAGGTATATGTCGTTGACAACGGTTTTGTGCAAAGCACAGCGTTCAATCTCAGTGAAAACCTTGGGCGCCTGTTGGAAAACCAAGTATTTGTAGAACTCCTGCGCCGTGGCTATATTCCCGGTCAAACGCTGTTCTATTACCGTACCCGCAACGATAAAGAGATAGATTTTGTCACCCGTAAAGGCACAAAAGTAGAGCAACTGATCCAGGTTTGCTATGACATGACCTCCGAGAAAACCCGCAAACGCGAACTTGACGCACTTGTCGAAGCTGCAGAAGAACTACACTGCGACAACCTCCTCGTCGTCACCAACTCTCAACAGGAAATTATACACAATACATACGGAATACGGACATGCTCTATATATAAATTTAAATAGTCTCGCGCAGGCCCCACGCCGAAGTCGCCTCCGCCGCCCCCGAGCAGGATAGCAAAAGAGGCGTGCCCCGATCATGTCAGGCACGCCTCTTTAGTTATCCTGCCGCGGAATCTTACTTCACGGCAATCTTCTCCACGTTGTTGCCCTGGCGTACGATGTAGATACCGGCAGGGAGGTTGCGGAGCTCGGCGGTGGCTGCATTGCGGAGCACAGCCACGCCCTGGAGGTTGTAAACGTCGACCGGAACGTCGGCGTCGGTCACGATTTCAGCGACACCGTCGCTCTCGCTGACAGTCACCTTGCACGCTTCAGTGTGGGGCACGCCGTAGCCGTCGACGGCGGTGAACCAGATCACAGCCTCACCGGGAGCCACGGCGGTTATCACGCCATTGTCAACGGTAGCCACTTCGGGATTGGATGAACTCCATTCCTCGGATTTTATGGTCATGTCGTCATCTTTCGTCACTGTAGCTGTGACTGTGGCCGTGTTGCCGGCAGTGAGTTCAAGGGTCTGTTCGCTCAGGGCTATGTCAAAAGCGCCCATTTCGCGGAAATCGGAGAAATGAATCCAGTCAGAGGACAGAAAATAATCATTATAACTGCCTTTGGGGATATAAATTATAGCGTCTTCGGGAACATCCTCGAATGCGTCCTCGTCGACAGACTGAGGCTTCGGGTTCAAAACATAAATAGTCTTGAGATTTTTGCAAGAACCGAAAGTCCTGCTTCTGATTGTAGTTACCGAATTGGGGATGCTGACCCAAGTCAGGCTGTGGCAACTACTGAAAGCGGCCGCTCCGATTTGGGTAACCGAGTTGGGGATGCTGACCGAAGTCAGGCTGGCGCAATAATTGAAAGCGTTAAATCCGATTTGGGTAACCGAGTTGGGGATGCTGACCGAAGTCAGGCTGGTGCAAGCAGCGAAAGCGTTCTCTCCGATTTGGGTAACCGAATTGGGGATGCTGATCGAAGTCAGGCTGGTGCACCACATGAAAGCGCGATTTCCGATTTGGGTAACCGAGTTGGGGATGCTGACCGAAGTCAGGCTGCTGCAACTATAGAAAGCACTCTCTTCGATTTGGGTAACCGAGTTGGGGATGCTGACCGAAGTCAGGTTGCTGCACCACCCGAAAGCGTAATTTCCGATTTGGGTAACCGAGTTGGGGATGCTGACCGAAGTCAGGCTGCTGCAACTACTGAAAGCGTTATTGCAGATTTTATTCACTGAAGTGGGTATTGAGTATTCTCCTTTTTTACCTCCCGGGCATTGGATAAGCTCTGTTTTGTTGATATTAAACAATACCCCGTCTTCTGAGATGTAATTCGGATTACCATTTTCGACTACAATCTCTGACAGGCTGCTGCAACTAGAGAAAGCACTCTCTCCGATTTGTGTAACCGAGGCGGGGATGCTGACCGAAGTCAGGCTGGTGCAACCAGCGAAAGCGTCCTCTCCGATTTGGGTAACCGAGGCGGGGATGTTGATCGAAGTCAGGCTGCTGCAATTATTGAAAGCGTATGGTTCGATTTGGGTAATCGCGTCTGGGATATTGACCGAAGTCAGGTTGCGGCAATCAGAGAAAGCGTCCTTTCCGATTTGGGTAACCGAGTTGGGGATGCTGACCGAGGTCAGGCTGCTGCAACCATTGAAAGCGTAATTTCCGATTTTGGTGACCGAGTTAGGGATGCTGACCGAGGTCAGGCTGCTGCAATCCCGGAAAGCACTACCTGCGAGTTCGGTTACAAAGTAGCGCGACGAGCCATTGATGGCAAAGGACGGAATGGAAATGTGGCCGGAAGCTTCATTGTACATAAAGACGGCTACAGTGCGGTCTGCTTCAGAAGTTATACGGAATTTGAGACCCTGATAGGTGAAGATGTCGCCGTCAGCTGCTCGGGCGATTGTGGCGAGCATTGCTGTCACAAGGAAAAGTAGATACTTTTTCATCTGCATTGTGATTTGGTTAATAAATGGTGTTATTTATTGATTTGAGTATTTCTTTCAATGATTCAGGGGAGGGAAGATTGTTGCGCGCCCCCGACAGGCTGACGAACAGCACATCGCTGAATTCGGCCTTCTTAAGCCGAAACGTCTCGACCTTGATTTTGCCGTTGTCTGCGAGCGCGGGCGTTTTGTCGGAAATAGCTTCCGCCCCTGCGATTTCAATGATTTTGTCGACGGCACATCGTGCAATCACGATATTACGCAGCGATGCGGCCCCCTCGGGCACACACCGGGGCGGTGAGATAAGCCGTGATG
>CABRGT010000058.1 GCA_902470475.1 uncultured Porphyromonadaceae bacterium
GGGGGCGAGCGTCAGTGAGGTCATCTCCACCAGGTCGGCGCGGCGGCATTCGTAGATGTCGGCCCCGGCGGCAGCGTTGCCGGGAGAGTGTGCGGCCAGCCACTCGGGCGTGGCGGCCAGGTAGCGCAGGCGGAAGGCCCCGAGCGTGTCAAGCACGCACTTGGTGCCTTCGGCTGCGAAGAGTCCGCTGCGGCGCCGCCCCTTGGCGGTGGCCAGCGAGGCAGTGAGCTTGCGCAGTGCGTTGGTGGGAGCTGATGCGGGCCTGTCGGTCATGGGCTGGTGAAATCAGAACTGGTATCCGGCACGCCGGACGGCGGCGATGTCGTCGTCGATCTTCGAGCCAATGGTTGTGAGCATGTCGCCGACGAGTCCGCCGTTGATGCCTATGCGCATGGCCTGTTGCTGGACGTCGGCGCTGAGGCGGGCGCGGCCGCCTGCGAAGCGGAGCGTGACGGTGGGATGCGCGAGGCGGAAGAGGGCGATCGTGTCGAGTATTTCGTCGTCGGATATGGGCGGTGTGCCGGCGAGCGGCGTGCCGGGAATCGGCGACAGTATGTTGATCGGAATCGAATGGGGACGGGCGCGGCGCAGTGTCAGAGCGAATTCGGCGCGCTGGCGGGCTGTCTCGCCCATGCCGATGATGCCGCCGGAGCACACCTCGAAACCGATCCTGTGGGCGGCTTCGATCGTGGCGAGCTTGTCGTCGATGGTGTGGGTGGTGCAGAGTGTGCGGAAGTGCGAGGGGGCCGTCTCGAGATTGCAGTGGTAGCGGCGTACGCCGGCGTCCCACAGAGTCTGAAGCTCGTCGGGTGTGAGCAGTCCCATGGAGGCGCATGTGCTGATGCCGGTCTCGTCCTTGGCACGGCGCAGCATGGAGGCCATCTTCTGCAGGGCCTCGCCCTTGACGGAGCGGCCGCTGGCCACGAGCGAAAAGCGCATGACGCCGCGCGAGGCGTTGTGGCGGGCCATGTCCATGCAGTGGTTCTCCTCAATCAGCGGATAGGTGTCGCAACCGGTGTGGTAGTGGGCCGACTGGGCGCACCACTTGCAGTTTTCGGAGCATTTGCCCGAGCGGGCATTGACGATGGAGCACGAGTCGAAGCGGCGCGGACTCAGAGCGGCTGTCACTTCGGCGGCCGCCTCGCGCAGCTCGGCGGAGGGAACGTCGAGCAGGGCGTACACCTCATCGTCGGTGAGTGTGCCTCCGGCGAGTACTTTTTCTTTAAGATCTTTGATAACTGGCATTGTCGAAATGTTTAGCCGCCGCGGGGCTGTGCCGGGCGCGGCGGCCGGATGATCGGTTGGCGAAGGCTTGGGCCGGCGTCAGAGTTCCAGCTCGTTGAAGCCTCCGGCCTCGAATTCGTCGGGCGAGAACTGGTCGGAACCCAGGAAGTCCTCGTCGAAATCATCGGGAATGGCGGCAGCGGCGGCTTTGGCGGCCTTGGCGTCCATCTGCTTGTCGAATTCGTCGAGATCGACGTGCTGGGCAGGTGCCTGGCCCAGGGAGAGCGAGCAGACGGGGTCCTTGAGAGTCTTGCCGGCGGTGAGCTCGGTCATTTCCATGAACATTGCGCGGTCGGTCATATAGTCGAACACGAATAGCAGGCGCTGGCCCTCGTCGTCGATGAAGTCTTCGAGTACGGCGTCGTCCATGAGCCACACGTCCTGATCGCTGTCGAAGCCCATGTCCTCGTAGCAGATCTCTTTTTCTTTCTCCCAGTTGTCGTCGCAGATAAAGAAAGAATCCATCTGGGTCTTGTCGTAGCCGACAGAGTCGCAGATGGCGTTTTTCAGGTCGAGGAAGGTGGCCTGCGCGTCGATCTGGATCTCGCGTTTGAAATTTTCGGCGCCGTCCGATACTATTCTGAATTTGAATATCATTTTGAGAGTCTTATTTTGGATTGTTTTTTCTATTTTCGTTCAGGTGTCAATTCACCCTGCGAAATAACAAAAGTAAAACGAAAAATACAAATAAAAAGTAAAAGAATATTCAAAAAAATGACTTACCCCGCGCCGGCGCGGCCTCGCGGCCACCCCGGGCGGGGTATGAAATACAGTTAATTACCTAATTTATGAGAAGTGATTTTTTTCAGTGCAGAGTGGCTGTCTCTGCTCCAACCAAAACAGTTCAGTTAAAAACTCATTTTTAATCAGTGCAAAGTTACGCCCGGAATCAGTCTTCCGCAATACTCTGAAATAGGTATTTTAATGGCTTGGGTCGAGGCGTACAGGTACATATAATTATGTATCTGTGAAAAAGCGGCAGCCGCCCGGCGTGGATGCGGGTGGCTGCCGTGTGTGCGGAGTATGCGGCCGGGTATCAGGCTTCGGGAGCCGTCACTGAAGGCTTGGCTTCCCATCCCAGGGCGCTTGCGCCGAGGACGGCGGCGTCGGCTTCCTTGAGTTCGCTGAGCAATACCTTGGCCTTGCCCTTGAAGCATGTCATCATGTTGCGTTCCATGGCGGCGCGGAGGGGCTTCAGCAGCAGATCGCCCGACTTGGCCAGACCGCCGAAGAGGATGAATGCGGCGGGCGACGAGAATACCATCATGTCGCAGAATGCCTCGCCGAGAATGGTGCCGGTGTAGTCGAAGATGTCCTTGGCGAGTTTGTCGCCGTTGACGGCGGCGTCGTAAACGTCCTTCGATGTGATCTGATCGATGTCGAGATTGCGCAGGAGCGACGGCTCGGTGCGGATCTCGAGGAACTCGCGGGCCGTGCGCGCCACGCCGGTAGCCGAGCAGTAGGCCTCGAGGCAGCCGGTACGGCCGCAGCCGCAGAGGCGGCCGTTGTTGCGCTTGACGATCATGTGGCCGAGCTCGCCGGCGAATCCGTCGTGGCCGTATACGACCTGGCCGTTGATGACGATGCCGGAGCCGACGCCCGTGCCAAGTGTGATCATGATGAAATCCTTGATGCCGCGTGCGGCGCCGTAGGTCATCTCGCCGATGGCGGCGGCGTTGGCGTCGTTGGTGATTGCCACGGGAATGCCGAATTTTTCTTCAACGAGGCGGGCCAGGGGGAGGGGAGTGGGCCAGGGGAGGTTTACTCCGTCCTCGATGATACCGGTGAAGTAGTTGGCGTTGGGGGCGCCGATGCCGATGCCGTGGATTTTGCCGATGGCGTCGTTGGCTTCGATCAGGCGCGATGCCTCGGTGTATAATTCGTTGATGTAATCTTCGACGTTATTGTGTTTTGCGGTCTTGATGGATCCGCTGGCAATCACCATGCCGCGGGTGTCGACAATGCCAAAGACGGTGTTCGTGCCGCCTATGTCAATGCCCATTACGTAAGGTTTCATTCTTGTATAGTATTTTGTTTTTGGTTAAAGAGTCGTAGCCTGTCAGTGTAGGTGATGCAAAGTTACTAATTAAAGCGGACAAACCAACACTTTTGACACTTTTTTTAATCCTATATTAAGAAAGGTATCCGTGATGTCGGTAACCATGACCGCTGTGTGTGGGATTACGCATGAAAATTTTCGGTGACGTGTATTGTGTGTTACGGTAAGAAAGTGCGCCGCGGCAATGTAACTTGTGATTTTTGCGCAGGATGTGCGTCTAATATAGTAAAGGACCAATAAACTCACCAGACAATTATGCGGGTTATAAAATACAGCTTGTTATTTTGTTGTGCGGCGATCTTACGTTTGTCATTATCCGATGATGAATTTTTAAGTACGCTCTATATTATTAAATCCATTGCTATACTATTAATCGTTATAACGGGAATAGTAATGATCGTTGGTGACATCAGAAAAGTCAAAAAGTTACAGAAGAATCAATAGCCGGCCGGTCCCTGCCGAGCGCACGGGCCCGCAGGCTTTGCGGGTGACCATGTCTGCTTTTGTCTTAAGCTTTGCCGCAGGTTGCAAAAAAAAGAGGCTGTGTCAACTGACACAGCCTCTCGGATTGGTGGCGGGGGCAGGACTCGAACCTGCGACCTTTGGGTTATGAGCCCAATGAGCTACCACTGCTCCACCCCGCAATTCGTTTTCGGGTGCAAAGGTATGACTATTTCCCATACCGTGCAAGCGCTTTAACACACATTAACTAAATCGAGCGCCAAAAACGGCTTTATTTTGACCGGGCGCGCCCGGGGCTGCCGCGGCCGATGGCAGTGTGTTAATCTTTTTTAGTACTGACATACACTTCGATACTGACTTTTTTTGTATCTTTGTCGCCGATATAACCGTAAAATATGAAGATCAAATCCATCGCATCGCTGCTCGTGCTCGGTCTTGCCGGCGCTATCGCAGTGGCTCAGAATAATGTAATAGAGGAAGTCGCCTGGATCATCGGCGACGAGCCGATATATAAGTCGGAAATCGAGCAGACATACCAGGACATGCAGAACGACCGCCAGACCATCACCGGCGACCCTTACTGCGTAATTCCGGAGCAGATGGCGATCGAGCGCCTGTTTCTGCATCAGGCCGATCTCGACACGGTCGAGGTGCCCGAGTCGATGATCATGCAGCAGGTCGACGGGCAGATGAACTTCCTGATCACAAACCTCGGCTCGCGGGAGAAGGTCGAACAGTACTTCCGCAAGCCTTATCAGGAAATCCGCGACTACTATGCCACATCGATGCGCAACCGCTACCGCATCAGCCAGGTGAAGCGCACGCTGACGAAAGATCTCAAGGTGACGCCGGCCGATGTGCGCCGCTATTTCGAGCAGCTGCCGGCCGACTCCATACCGTTCGTACCCTTGCAGGTGCAGGTTCAGATCGTGACACTGTACCCCGTCATTCCCCGTCAGGAAATCGATGACGTGAAGGCGCGCCTGCGCGACTATGCCGACCGTGTCAACCGCGGCGAGGCCGATTTCTCGACCCTCGCCATCCTCTACAGCGAGGCGCCCGAGGGCATCCGCGGCGGCGAGATCGGTTTCATGGGCCGCGGCCAGCTCGTGCCCGAGTACGCTGCCGTGGCGTTCAATCTCAGCGACCCCAAGAAAGTGTCGAAGATCGTCGAGACCGAGTACGGCTTCCATATCATACAGCTGATCGAAAAGCGCGGCGACCGCATCAACACGCGCCACATACTGCTGCGCCCCAAGGTGGCTGAAAAGGATCTCACAGAGGCCATCAACCGTCTTGACTCGGTGCGGGCCGACATTGTCGACAACCATAAGTTCACTTTCGAGGAGGCTGTGCGCTATATCTCGCAGGACAAGGATACGCGCAACTCGCGCGGCGTGATGGTCAACTCCGAGACCGGTACCATCAATTTCGAGATGTCGCAGCTGCCGCAGGAAGTGGCCCGCGTGGTGGCCGGCCTCGAGCCGGGCGAGATCTCGATGCCTTTCGTGATGCGCGATCCCAAACGCGACCGCGAGATCGTGGCCATGGTGAAGCTCACGGCCCGCATTCCGGCCCACCAGGCCAATATGTCCGACGACTATCAGCTCATCAAGGGCATGTACGAGGAGTCGGCCCGCGAGAAGATCATCAGCGACTGGCTCATCAACAAGATCAACAACACGTACATACGTGTCGAGGAAGGGTGGCGCGGCTGTGACTTCGAGTACAGCGGCTGGATCAAGAGTAAATAACACTCCGACGGATATATGCGCAAGTTTTTTGCGGCTCTGATGGCTCTTGTGGCGGCGATGGCCGTGCTGTCGTACGGCTCGGGCCAGACTCCCCGTGCCACATTCACTCCGCAGGTGCCCTCCGCGCCTCGTACGGACGGCTCACGGGTGTTTCTCGACCGTGCCGACGTGCTGTACAAGGAGCGCGCCGACTCGTTCATGATCGTGGCCGGAAACGTCAAGTTCACCAAGGGGCCGATGACCATGACATGCGACTCGGCCCACTATTTCGCCGAGTCGGAGTCGTTCGATGCGTTCGGCAACATAGTCATGGAGCAGGGCGACACGCTGTTCATCTACGCCGACGAACTCAACTATCGCGGCCCCGAGCAGGTATGCTACCTCTATGCCTCGCCTGGCAACAAGGTGCGGATGATCAACCGCGACGTCACCCTCGAGACCGACGAGTTTGTCTACGACCTGGCCATCAATCTGGGCTACTACACGGTGGGCGGCGTGCTCTACGATCCGCAGAACCGACTGGTGTCGCGCGAGGGCGAGTACGATCCCGCGCGCAAGGAAGCCAACTTCTACATGGACGTGCATCTGACCTCCGAGGGCCGCACCGACACGCTCAATATCTACTCCGACACGCTGTACTACAACACTGTGACGCACATAGCCGAGCTGACCTCGCCCAGCATCATCGTCAACCGCCGCGGCACCATCTACACTACCGACGGCCTCTACGACACCGATCTCGACACGGCCGTGCTTTACCGCCGGTCGACCATAAAGACTCCCGAAGGCCGTACGATGACCGCCGACTCGATCTACTATGACCGTGCCACAGGTATCGGCGAATGCTTCGGCGCCATGGTGCTCACCGATTCGGCACGGCATGCCTCGCTGGCGGCTGACTACGGCTTCTTCAACCAGCTCACCGACTCGGCCTATGCGGTAGGCAACCTGCTGATAAAGGAATACGGCCAGGGCGACACCCTCTACCTCCACGGCGGCCAGCTCAACGCCTACCGTGTGATCGACTCGACCGAGGTAGCCGCCATGCCGGCCGACACCGTTGCCGGCACACCGGCCCGCGCCGCATATTTCGTGGCCGATACCAACAACGTGGCCGACATATGGCCGCGCGTGCGGTTCTACCGCTCTGACATGCAGGGTATCTGCGACTCGATGCGCGTGACACGCTCGGACACGACCATGCGCATGTACATCTCGCCGGTGGTGTGGAGCGAGGAGCGCCAGGTCTACGGAAACATCATCGAAATACACACGAACGACTCGACCATCGACGAAGCCCGCCTGCCCGACTTCGGATTCTGCTCCCAGCGCATCGTCGACGACTATTACGACCAGCTTTCTGGCAAGGAGATGATAGCCAGGTTCGAGGGCGGCGAGATGCGCCGGCTCGATATCAGCGGCAACGTCGAGTTCATCCTCTTTCCTGAGGAGGCGGACTCGACATTCAACAAGATGGTCACGGCCACCAGTTCGTTCCTGACGGCCACTTTCAGAGACCGCACCACCGAATATATAAAGATGTGGCCCGAGACCGCGGGCAAGGTCACGCCTCTGTTCATGCTGCGGCGCTCGATGCTGTATCTGCCGAAATTCAAGCTCTTCGAGGGCGTGCGGCCCGTGTCGCCCGCCGACGTGATGACCGTCCCTCCGGCCATGGACGCGCTGATGGAGGCTGCCGGACGTCCGGCGCAGTCGCCCCGGGTCCCTGTGGCCGACCTGTCTGCGGTACAGGATCTGTCCGTCGTGCCCGGCAAGTCTGACGAGACCGGCGCCTCCGGCGAACCTCAACCGCCAGCCGCCGACTGATCATGGCCGACCTCTCTGTCATACGCGAGGGTCGCCGGATGACATTCGCGCAGCAGGCGGCGCTCACGGCCAAGCTGGCTGTTCCGGGCATACTGGCGCAGCTTTCAAGCATCATCATGCAGTATATCGACGCCTCGATGGTAGGGCGCCTGGGACTCGACGGCGCCGCATCGGTGGGCCTTATGAGCAGCTCGCTGTGGCTGTTCTGGGGCATCTGCTCTGCTGTCACCACCGGCTTCTCCGTGCAGGTGGCCCACCGCCTCGGGGCATCCGACGACAGCGGGGCGCGCGACGTGTTGCGGCAGGGCATCACGGCATGCCTGATATTCAGCGCCGTCATCGCGCTCACGGGCGTGGCCATAAGTCCGTATCTGCCCGCCTGGCTTGGTGGCGACGAGGCAATCGCCCCCGACGCATCGCTGTATTTCATGACATTCTGCGCGGCCCTGCCGATGCTTACCATGAACTATCTGGCCGGAGGCACGCTGCGCTCCGCCGGCAACATGAAGGTGCCGGCACTGCTCAATGTCGGCATGTGTGTGATGGATGTGATCTTCAACTGGTTCCTGATCTTTCCCACGCGTGCCATCGACATTTTCGGCATGTCCGTGACGATGCCGGGCGCCGGACTCGGCGTCTTCGGGGCCGCGTTGGGGACAGTGGCCGCCGAGGTCGTCACCGCGTGCCTGATGATGTATTATCTGCTTGTGAGGCAGCCCGACATGCGTCTGCGCGGGCGTCCGCGCGGCAGCTTCCGCATCCGCCGTCCGGTGCTGAGGAAGGCATTCGGCATCTCTGCGCCCATGACGCTGGAGCATGCCGTATTCTGCAGCGCGCAGATCATGATCACGGTCATCGTGGCGCCGCTCGGCACCGTCGCCATTGCCGCGAATGCCTTCGCCGTCACGGCCGAAAGCCTCTGCTACATGCCCGGGTTCGGCATCGGCGACGCGGCCACCACGCTCGTGGGCCAGAGCTACGGCGCGGGGCGACGCGAGCTGGTGGTGCGGTTCTGTCACATCGCCGTGGGGCTCGGCATCGTCGTGATGACCGTCATGGGTCTGATTCTGTATCTGTGTGCGCCGCTGATGATGGACCTGATGACTACCGTTGAGCCGATCCGCGCGCTCGGCACCGAGGTGCTGCGTATCGAGGCCTGGGCCGAACCGCTTTACGCTGCGTCGATCGTGGCCTACGGCGCATTTATCGGCGTGGGCGACACGCTCGTGCCGGCGGTCATGAACTTCGGCAGCATATGGGCTGTGCGTATCCCGCTGGCGGCGCTGATGGCACCCACGATGGGCCTGCGCGGAGTGTGGATCGCCATGGCCGTCGAGCTGAGTTTCCGCGGCTTCATATTCCTGTGGCGCATGTTCTCGCGCCGCTGGCTCCCGAAGACCCCGGCAGTGACATCCGAGAGCTAATCACCTTAAGCTGATGAAAATGAAAAAGAATCGGTTGGCGGCATTGAAATTTTTGTTTTCCTTTGTATTGATGGCTGCTGCCGCCCGGCTGCTTGGAGACCTTTTTGATTATGCATACTTTTCGGACTGGACGAACGATCTGATTCTGGGGCTTGCATATGCCACTGCCGTGACTTTTGGGCCGGCTGCCGAAGCCCGTCTGAAAAAGAAATTCAGAAAGGGCCGCTAACGCTCCCTGGGGCAGTGCCTGCCTTCCGGGCGAAGCATCGTCTTAGTCGTTTTTGAGTATTCCGGCCCGGGCCCGGCGAGGGTGCTCCGTGACGAATTACTCAGTTTTGAGTATTTCCTGATCAGGGATTAATTGCGAATTTCGCAGTCTGAAAAATCAAACTGTTTTTTATATGCGAAATTCTACTTCCAAGTTTATTTTATCGGCTGCGCTGCTTTGCTCGGCAGGCATCATGTGCGGCCAGAACACGCCCTCGGCAGCCTGGTGCAATCTTTTCGACGGCAAGACCAGTGCCGGCGACCAGAACACGGCGATCGCTCTGGGCACCGACAACAGTGTATACTGGCTCAATACATTAGGATCGACAAAAGCCGCTCCCGACGTATTCTATGCCGGTGAAAAGATCTTCACCGGTTCGCTCTACGACGCCGGCAACAGCTATGCCAACAATTTTGCACTGACCCGCACCGACACCGACGGCCATGCTCTGTGGACCATCTATTCCAACTCGGGCGATTATGCTTCGGAGAACGGCGGACTGGCTGTCGGCACCGACGGATCGGTGTATTTCGTAGCCAAGGCGCGCCACACCGACGGCCTGACCGATTCTGACCTCACTCTTGTCGACGCCGCCGGTACCGAATATAAACTCCTCGGAAGTGTCGAGAAGCGTTACTATGTAATGGTAGTCGGCAAGGCTGCCGCCGACGGCACGATCGAATGGGTGCGCACCGTCGACGTGGCTCACGGCGCCATTCCCTCGGGAGCCAAGGATTTCATGGCCGACGGATTCACGGTCAAGGACCTTGTGCTCGACGCTGCCGGCAACATCTACATCTGCGGCGGCAACAGCATGGACCTTTCCTTCCCCAAGGCCGACGGCTCGGTAGCGACCCTCAGCCCGCGCAATACCGCCGACTGGAACGGCACCGGCTCGTGCGGCGATCTCTTCATCGCCAAGCTTGATGCCGACGGATATTACCTCGGCAGCCTCACCGCCGCCGGCGCGCCGGTGCAGTTCGAGACGCTCCTGTGCATGGAGAGCTCCCAGGACAAGATCTACTTCCAGGGTTATGCCAACGCCGCCGCCGCTGCCGAGGCCACTCTCGGCGGCCAGGCATTCAAGGTAGGCACTACCGTATCGCCTTTCGTAGGCTGCCTCGATCCCGCGACTCTCACCGTCGACTGGCTCTGCTGCATGACCGGCGAGAAAGTCGGCGCCCAGCTCGCCATTCAGAACACTAACCTCACCTACAGCAACGGCACCCTGTGGCTCGCCGGTCAGTTCAACGGCAAGTTCACCAGCTGCGACGATCCCTCCAGGAGTGTGAGCAGCGTGCAGCACGCTCAGCGCGAAGGTCTGCTGATGAAACTCGACGCCGCCGACGGCCAGTGGCTCTCCGCCGTGGCCTCGCGCGAGGGCTTCACCTCGGATGCCGCCATCGGCGCATATATGAAAGCCATCCAGAACCCCGACGACGCTGCCCGCGTCTATGTCTACGGCTACATATGGGGTGCCGGAGCCGGCGTGTTCCTCCGCGGATACGATGCCGCCTCACTTACGGCCCTTCCCGACGACAGCTGGACCCTCATCACCAGCGCCGGCACGATTTCCGCCCGCGAGATAGCATACAGCCCCGAGACCGGCACCGCCTACGTGACAGCACGTTCCAACAAGGCCTACACCTGCCTTGGCGGCGTCACTTCATCCGATCCCGACGCATGGTCGGTGTGCGCCGCGCGCTTCAACCTGCCGGAGGAGCTCACCTCGGGAGTCGAAAATGTCACCATATCCGGGCCTGAGACCGACGATACCGCGGTTTACGACATCTACGGACGTTTCGTCGGCCGTTCTCTCGACGGAGTGCCCGCAGGCCTTTACATTACCGGCGGCAAGAAAGTGATCATAAAGTAAATATAGATTGAACAAGGCATTACTGACAATACTTGCAGCCATGTCCTCTGTCGCAGCCAGTCCGGCTGTGATAGAGGGCATTGTTGTCGACGCGGCCGACAATGAGCCGCTCGCGGCGTGTGCCGTGGCTGTGGCGCCGGGCCGTGCGGGCGTCAGCACCGATCCCGACGGCCGCTTCCGCATCGTGCTTCGCGACGGCGGCCCGTACACTCTCACGGCGGCTTATGTTGGCTACGACGACTACCGCACCACCTTTTCGCTCCGCGGTGACACCTCCGTCGTGGTGCGCATGACACCACGCAGCGAGCAGCTGCGCGAGATCACCGTGACGGCCCGCGAGTCGGCCGGCGCCACCACTTCATCGCGCATCGACCGCGACGCCATGTCGCATCTGCAGCCGTCGAGCTTCACCGACCTGCTCGAGCTTCTGCCCGGCAACATCTCGCACGATCCCCGCACCGGGGCGTTCAACGCCATCAAGCTTCGCGAGACCGGCACTGTGGGCGCCTCGGGCACCGAGGTCGAGAATCCCGACTATTCCATGACCTCGCTCGGCACCGTTTTCAACGTCGACGGGGCGCCCGTGAGCAACGACGCCGGTCACCAGAGCATCGGCATCGAGGCCTCGACCGGCCGCAACGGCCTCAACCGCGGCGTCGACATGCGCTCGCTCGCCACCGACAATATCGAGAGCGTCGAGATAGTGCGCGGCATCCCCTCGGCCGAGTACGGCAATCTCACCTCGGGAGTCGTCAACATCCGGCGCACGCGCCGGGCCACTCCGCTGTCGGCCCGCTTCAAGGCCGACGGCTACAGCAAGCTGTTCTACGTCGGCAAAGGTCTTGCCGTCGGGCCCGACGGGCGCAACACCGTCAACGCCGACCTCGGCTGGCTCGACAGCCGCAGCGACCCGCGCAACAGCCTCGAGAACTACCGCCGCATCACGGCCTCCGTCCGCGCTTCGCTGCAGTGGGAGCGGCCGTCCTTGCTCGCGACCTGGGACGTGGCCGC
>CABRGT010000059.1 GCA_902470475.1 uncultured Porphyromonadaceae bacterium
GCCGTGGGCCAGGGCGGCGCAGTCGGCCGTCATGGCCGTGTTGGTCGAGGCGAGCGAATCGAACAGCCGGATGTCCGCCCGGCTCATTTCTCTACGATGATGTCGCGCGATCCGTCGTCGTTGGCGCGTATTTCCACCCGCACGGTATCGTCCGGCAGAATGTCATCCACGATTCCGGGCCATTCGATCAGACACAGCGCGCCCGAGTCGAGATAGTCCTCGAAGCCTATGTCCATCACTTCCTCAAGATTCTCGAGGCGGTAGAGATCGAAGTGGTAGATCAGTTCGGCTGTGGTGTCGGAGCGATATTCGTTGACTATCGCGAACGACGGCGAATTGGCTTCCTCGGCATCGACGCCCAGGGCCTGCGACAGGGCCGAGATGAAGGTGGTCTTCCCGGCTCCCATCTCGCCGCTGAAGGCGTAGACGGTCTCGTCGCCCATCAGGCTGAGGAATTCGCCGGCGGCGGCCGGCAGTGCCTCCAGGTTGTCTACATGTATGGTGGTTGTACTCATTTGTCTGTATGATTATGCGTTATTGTTTCGGAGTCATTGTGATCAGCGGCACAAGCATCTCCTCCATGGAGATACCGCCGTGCTGGAACGTGCCCGTGTAGTACTGCACGTAGTAGTTGTAGTTGTTGGGGTAGGCGAAGAAGTCGCGGCCGTCGGCGAAGATGTAGCATGTCGACACGTTGGGCGACGGCAGTCCGGCGCTCTCGGGCCGCTTGATCTCGTAGACCTGGCGCGGGTTGTAATTCAGGTTCTTGCCGAGCTTGTAGCGGAGGTTGGTGTTGGTGTTCTTGTCGCCGATGACCTTGATCGGATTGTCGACGCGGATCGTGCCGTGGTCGGTGGTGAGCACTACCCTGGCTCCGCTGGCGGCTATCTTGCGGAAAAGATCGATCGTGGCCGAATGGCGGAACCACGATTCGGTCAGCGACCGGTAGGCGGCGTTGGTCGAGGCAAGCTCGCGGATCATCTTCGACTCGGTGCGCGCGTGCGACAGCATGTCGACGAAGTTGAGCACCACCACGTTGAGGTCGTTGTGCTCCAGCGACGAGAAATCGCGCAGGAAACGTTCCCCGGCCACTGAGTCGTTGAGTTTCGTATACGAGAACCGGTACTTGCGGCGATAGCGCTCGAGCAGGGTGGCTATCAGGGGCGATTCGTTCAGGTTCTTGCCTTCCTCGGAGTCATCATCGACCCACAGGTCGGGGAACATCTTCTCGATCTGCAACGGCATCAGGCCCGAAAAGATGGCGTTGCGCGAATACTGCGTGGCCGTGGGCAGGATGGACGTGTACAGCTCCTCGTTGAAGGTGAATATGTCGGCCAGCAGTGGCTTGACGGTACGCCACTGGTCGAGACGGAAGTTGTCGATCAGTATGAAGAAGACTTTCTCGCCCTTGTCGAGCAGCGGGAACACCCGCTCGGGAAATATGCGGGGACTCATCAGCGGCGAGCCCTCGGGCATGTCGGGCATCCACTTGGCGTAGTTGCGGCGGATCCACTTGCCGAACTCGGTGTTGGCCTCGTTCTTCTGCATCTCGAGCAGCTCGTCCATGTTCGACGACACCTCGGCCAGTTCCAGCTCGCGGTAGACGAGGCGTCCGTAAAGTTCATACCAGTCGCCGATAGTCGAGGCTGAGTTTATCAGCTCGGAAATCTGGCGAAAGTCCTCGCGGTAGTCGCGGGTGGTCTGCTCGGTGATCAGCTGGTCGCTGTGGAGCAGTCGCTTGAGGGCTATGAGTATCTGGTTGGGATTGACGGGCTTGATCAGGTAATCGGCGATCTTGTTGCCGATGGCCTGGTTCATGATGTTTTCCTCCTCGCTTTTGGTGATCATGATCACCGGGGTGTGCGGCAGCAGCTGCTTGATGCGGCTCAGGGTCTCCAGCCCGGTCAGGCCCGGCATGTTTTCGTCGAGTATGATCAGGTCGAACGGGTGCGAGGCGATCAGTTCGAGGGCGTCGCGGCCATTGTTGGCCGTGGTGACCTCGTAGCCGCGGCTGCGCAGGAAAAGTATGTGGGGCTTCAGAAGATCGATCTCGTCATCGGCCCATAATATCTGATGGTTCTGATTCATAACAGTCATTCTAAAAGCGGATCATCGCCTTCGCTGCCGGGATCGTAGGCGGGCAGTGTCGGCCGCACGGGCTGCGGCACGATCACGGGCGGTTGCTGCGGTTGCTGCGGGCGGGCGGGTTGTGCAGCCGGCGTGACCGCAGGCTGTGGTGCGGGCTGCAATGGCTGTGCGGGTGCTGCGGGCTGTGCTGGGGCTGCGGGAGATATGGGCGCAGGTTCCGGTTCCGGCTCCGGTTCCGGCTCATCGGGGACAGCTACATTGGCTTCATTAGCTTCATCGGCTGCACTGTCCGGCTCGGGCTCGGTGTCCGTGGCCGGGATGTCGATGCTTTGGTCGGCTTCCTCGAGTGTCTCTACTTCCTCCGGCTGCAGCAGGTCGGCCTGGGTGTCCTCGTAGTTTTGTTCCTGGAGGAAACGGAAGTACTCGTCGAACGAACGTCCCTGCGACAGCATCAGCTTGAAGTTGTTGTCGCTGATGACGACGGGGCGCACGCCGCGCGGCAGCCTGAACTCGCCCGACGAGGCCATGACGCTGCGGTAGTGGTTGAGTTCGTCCATGTTGCGGAAGTCGCGTATGACGATCATGCCGAGGCGCCCGAAGTTGAGCTGTTCGAGGTCGAAGTCCTTCACCACGAACGATCTGAAGTTGTGGCGGGCGATCTCATAGAGCAGGGCGTTGGACGAGACCTCGTCGGTGGCGAATGTCATCACGAGCAGCTGGCGGTCGTCGGGGCTGAGGGTGAACTGTGCCGCTCCCTCGGCCGTGGCGGTGGAGTCGTTGCTCAGGCGCATGTCCCAGATCATGCCGCGCATGTTGGTGGCTCCGGCGTGAAGTTCCCGTCCCTGGGCCATGCCCTTGAGCCATGCCGATGCGATGGGTGTGATGTCGGTGTCGGGGTAGCGCTCGAGCATCTCGCGCAGCACGGCGTTGAATTCGTCGGGGCGGTTTTCGGTCACGAAGGCCAGTGCGTGCAGGAACATGAACTTGGGCATGGTCTTGCTCATCGGATACTTTTCCACCATGGTCCGGTAGGCGGCGTGTACTCGGTCGTTGCGGTTCTCCAGATAGTCTTCGTAGGTCTGTTCGTAGAGCCGGGCCACGTCGGCATCCTGGTTGCGCAGGTTGTCGAGATAGTCGGGATTGCGGAGCGCCTGGCCTATGGGAGAGTCGGGGAAGTCGCTCAGGATGAGGCGGCGGTACGTCTCGGCTTCGGCCGGACGCTTCTCGCGCATGAACATAAGGTACAGGTTATAGTACGTGTCGAGGCGGTAGACATTGTCGGGATAGTCCTTGAGCAGGCGGTCGAACTCCGCGCGGGCCGCCGGGTAGTCCTCGAGCTTGTCCTTGAGTATGATGCCCATGTTGTAGAGTCCTTCCTGTATGATTTCGTGGGCGACGGCCTTCTGTTCCTCGGTCTCGGGAATCTGTGCCAGGTAATATTCCGGATAATGGGGATCCGATGCGCGTTCGGCTGCCTCGCGCTCTTCGGGCGGCACGGTGTCGGCCTGTGCGGTATCGTCGGCCGACTCGTCTTCGTCGGAGGAGTCTGAACTGAAATCGTCGAAACTGAACTGCGATTTGTTGCGGCGGCGCCAGTTGTCCTCGAGTTTTCGGGCGCCCCAGCGGCGCTGGAACTCGGTCTTGCCGGCGTTGCGCGTAGCTGTGTTGTAGAAATACCAGGAGTTGTCGGCGTTGATCACGAACGAGTTGGGCGCCTGGGCTGCATTGCCCTGGTTGGTCTGCTGTCCCTGGGCGGCCTGGTTGGCGAGGTATTCCTCGCGACGGGCTGCCTCGGCCTCTTCCTGCTCCTTGCGCTTCAGCTCCTCGATGAGCTTGTTGACGACCTCGAGGCGCTGCTCGGGCGTCATGGCGGCCAGGCGCAGCAGCGAATCCTGCAGGGTGACGTTCTGTGCGTATATGGCCAGTTCGTCGAGCACGTCGGAGCGGCGCTTGAGCAGGTTGTAGTCGGGATAGTCCTTGGGCAGCAGGGGCACGGCCTCGGCATAGCAGGGCTGCGCCAGCTGATATTCGTGGCGGGCGAAGTAGAGGTTGCCGAGTGTTATCTGGCCGATGGCTTTGTCGATGCCGTTGCGCGTGCTTTTCTCGGCCGCCAGGACGTAGTTCTCGATGGCGTGGACGGTGTCGCCCCGCGACAGATAGAGGTTGCCGATCGCATAGTAGATCTGATCCTGGTAGTCCTTGTTGCGGTCGTAGCGCAGCATGCGCCGCAGGGCGTTCACTTCGGGCTGTATGTCCCCGCCGGTGTAGACCTCGCTCTGCTTGATGCGGGCGTTGAACTTGGTGCGGTACGGAGCCGAGGGCGAGCTGCCTGCGGCGGCGAAGGCGCGGTAGGCCTCGTCCTTCTGTCCCAGGCGGGTGTAGATCTGTCCCAGAAGAAAGCGCAGACGGGTTTTCTGCGCTCCCGACGCGTCCTTTATGGCCTCTTTCAGATACGGAACGGCCGCTTCGAGCTGGTTGCTCTTGATATGGAAGTCGGCCTGAACAAAGTTATAGAGTCCTTTGAGCGAACTGTCGGTGAGGTCGTCGGGCTTGATGCGGTTGAGGATCACTTCGGCTTCGAAGAGCCAGTCCATGGAGATGTACGATCGGGCCTGCCACAATTCGGCTTCGGTGACGGTCTTGGGAAGCCACGAGAAGTGACGGCTGATGTAGAAGAATGTGGAGGCGGCTCCGGCGAAGTCGCCGTTGAAGTACTGGCCCCGGGCCATCAGCATCCATGCGTTGTGAAGGAATGGGTTGTACTCGTCGCGCTTGTACCAGGCTTTCTGGGCGGGGGTAAGCGTGCCGCCTTTCTTGGCCGGGCGTTTGCGGATCGAGCGCAGCTGGATGGCCTTCTGCCCTTTTTCGATGGAGCGGGTGAAGTCGCCCTGGGGCTGAGGTGCCGAGGGATTTGACCGGGCCTCGACCGGATGCATGTAGACCAGCTGCGAATAGTCGTCCTCGTAGTTGGTCTCCATGTTTTTCAGCGTCTCCTTGTAGTGGGTGTCGCCGTTGTAGTAGATATTGTATCGGGTGATGAACGCCTGATAGCGCCGTGTCGCGGCCGTGTTCTTGCGTGGCGAGCACGACACAGCCATAGCGGCCACCACCAGGGAGGCCACCAGTAGCATCAGCGGATTCAGGCGCGGTAATCTCATGTTCACATCATATTAACGGATGCGGTCGCTATTTATTGCCATCCGTGGCGGGTGCCTGCGGCGCGGCGGCCTGCGACGGTGCCGACGGGTAGGCTATGCGCGTGTGGTACATTGTCATCAGGCGCTTTACGAACGCATCCTTGATGATAGGCACGTCGCGGAACTCGAGGGTGGAACGGGCGTGCAGCCCTTCGGCGATCTGTCCGTCTATGATTTTGTTGACCAGGCCGGTGAGCGACTGGCGCGAGTAGTCGGTGAGCGAGCGCGATGCCGCCTCGACGGCGTCGGCCATCATCAGCAGGGATGTCTCGCGGCTTTCGGGATCGGGGCCCGGATAGGTGAAGTCCTGTGCCGGCGGATTGGGATCGTCGGGGTGCTTCTGGCAGTAAGTGTAGTAGAAGTATTTTGCCTTGCCGGTGCCGTGGTGCTCGGATATGAATTTTCTGATCACAGACGGCAGCCCGGCGCGGTCGGCCATGCGCAGCCCGTCGGTGACGTGGCCGATGACGATGCGTGCGCTCTGTTCGGGAGGGAGCGCCTCGTGGGGGTTGACGCCGTGCTGGTTCTCGGTGAAGAAGGCGGGGTTGGCCATCTTGCCTATGTCGTGGTACAGCGCGCCGGCGCGGACAAGCTGCTCGTTGGCACCCATGGCACGGGCGGCGTCCGCGGCCAGGTTGCTTACGCTCATCGAATGCTGGAAAGTGCCGGGACATGTGTCGCTCAGCTTGCGCAGCAGTGGCTGGTTGGTGTCGGCGAGTTCGATCAGAGTGACTGTGGAGACAAAGCCGAACGATTTCTCTACGGCGAACATGAGGATGTACAGCATCAGTGTCAGCAACGCGTTGATGACGAGGAACACTGGCATGCGCCATGTGAAGCCTTCGAACGATCCGTTCATAAGCAGCTCGAGCGCCAGGTAGGCAGCTGTGTAGGTCAGGGCCACAAGTACCGATGTGCGCATGAGCTGCGATCGGCGGCTGAGGTCGCGCAGTGTGTATACGGCTATGGTAGTGGCACAGAACTGCAGGTACACGTACTCAAGCGTGAAGCTTGTGATCGGCGCCACGATCAGTACGGATACCGTGGAGACGAACATGGCCGTGTATGCGTCGAAGAAGACCAGTACCAGAATAGGTATGATAACCATAGGCACTATGTACACTCCACCGGGAATGAAGGCAGACAGAGCTACCGAGAAGAGATAGAAAACCGTCACGAGCAGGAGTATGAACAGCACCGTGCGGAAATTCCCGAACATGTCCTTGCGGAATATCGCGCAGTAGCCCAGCAGTGCCGAGAGCAGCAGGAGCACATATGTGACCTGGCCCAGGAGGGTAAGCCAGTCGGACTGGCTTTCATCGGTAAGGCGCGCTTCGAGCAGCTGCTCGTAAGTCTGGAGGTTGGTGAAGTCCTGCGGGGTGATTATGTCGCCTTTGTTGATGATGGCCTGGCCCTGGAGAATGACTCCGCGGTCGGCGGTCATTGTCTGGTATTCGTTGTCGTAGTGGCGCTTGTTCTCGGCCTCGTCGTAGGCAAGGCTCGGAACGAGCAGGCTGTGGACGTCGGATTTTACCATATACTGGTGGAGCGCGGGGTCGCGTACGATGCTGTCGAGCC
Organism: uncultured Porphyromonadaceae bacterium; assembly: GCA_902470475.1. Taxonomy (GTDB): domain Bacteria; phylum Bacteroidota; class Bacteroidia; order Bacteroidales; family Muribaculaceae; genus CAG-873. The sequence goes on from CABRGT010000059.1 coordinate 6,864, forward strand.
TGCGGTAGACGTCGCTGACCGAGATAAGTCCGGCGGTGGAGCGCTCGCTCATGGTGTTGCCTTCGAGCACACGCATGCGCGTGAGCTTGCCTTCGCGTATCTTGGCCATAGTCTCGGCCGACACTACACCTTCATCGTAGCACCGGCGGATGCGTCCGGCCAGACTCATGCGCTCGGCCATGGATCCGGGGAGCCGGCGGACGACCGAGTCGACGGCGTTCTGATCGAGTACGAATATAGGCACGAAACGTGCATCGAGCGTGTCGCGCATGCGCTCGACGGTGGCCGAATCGGGATGGATGGGTATGTCGAACGGCGCTATGAGCTGCGCATAGTTCCACGGGCGCCCTTCCTCGTAGAAGAGTTTGTTGGCACGCTGGTGGGGATAGAACCATACTATGACAATCAGCGCGGCCAGGGCCACAGCCACTCTGCGCGCCATGCCGTTGGCGCTTAATTCCGAAATATGTTTCATGGGATGCGGGATGCTGTCTTGATACCGTTGATTGTAAGAGCTTTGTTGCAGAGGTCGCGGACGACGTCGGCCGACGCGACCTTCACGGACAGGTCGCAGGTGAAAATCTCGCCCTTGGCCTCGATGTTGAGGCGGCGGATGTCGATGGCAAGGTGGGTAGATATCATCTGGATGAGTTCCTGAAGGATGCCGTGGCGGTCGATTCCCTCGATGCGGATGCTTGCCATGAATTTGGCGCCGGTGTTTTCCCATCGGGTGGCCACTATGCGTGATCCGTAGCCGGCCTTGAGCACCTGTGCGCGCGGACAATCGAGTGAGTGGATCTCGACGGAGCCGGAGTCGGTGATGAATCCTAAGGTGTCGTCGCCGGGAATCGGGGAGCAGCAGTCGGCGGTAGAGAAATTCAGCGGGCCGCTGTCGTCGCATTTGAGTACGTAGATCTCCTTGGGATTCACCGCGGGTGCGGCGGCCTCGTCGTTCTTCTTGCCGATGCGCAGGATCTTGCTGAAAATACCCTGTCGGGACGCCGATGCCTCGGCCGGCTTGCGGAGCGCCTTGACGAGGAAGTCGCCGAGCATGATTTCCTCGTTGCCGAGCTGGTAGCAGAGGTCGTCGCGATTGGCTATGTGGTAAGTCCCCAGTATTTTTGAGATGACGGCGTTTGTGTCGGGAATATTGTGCTCGGCGAGCCATTCGCGCAGCATTTCGCCGCCTTTGGCCGTGAGCGGCTGGCGCATCTTGCGCAGAGCCGAGCGCAGCCGTGTCTTGGCGTGAGCGGTGATGAGGAAGTCGGCCCATTCGGCCTGGGGAGTCTGCGACTGCGAGGTTAGGATCTCGACCTGGTCGCCCGATGACAGGCGGCTGCTCAGAGGCACGAGCTTGTGGTTGACCTTGCCGGCGATGCAGTGAATGCCGATCTCGGAATGGAGGGCGAAAGCTGCATCGAGGACGGTAGCGCGCGCGGGCAGGGTGATCAGCTCGCCTTTGGGGGTAAAGACCACGATTTCCGAGGCGAACAGATTGAGCTTCAGGGTATCCAGGAAGTCCATGGCGCTCGGTTCGGGATTGTCGAGTATGTCCTTGATGGTGCGCAGCCATGCGTTGAGTTCCGATTCTTCGTCGCCCTCGCCGATCTTGTATTTCCAGTGAGCGGCGAAACCCTTTTCGGCGATTTCGTCCATACGGCGCGAGCGTATCTGTACTTCGATCCAGTTGCCGTCGGGTCCCATGACGGTGAGGTGGAGGGCCTGGTAGCCATTGGCTTTCGGGGTCACGATCCAGTCGCGTGTACGGTCGGGGTGGAGTCGGTAGAGGTCGGTGATGGCCGAATAGATGTTCCAGCAGATGTTCTTTTCCTTCGACTGGTCGTCGCATTCGAAGACTATGCGCATGGCGTAGAGGTCGTAGACTTCCTCGAACGGCAGGTGTTTCGTCTCCATCTTGTTCCAGATGGAGTATACCGACTTGAGGCGGGCCTTGGCCTCATATCGGAGTCCCATCCCGTCGAGACGTTCCTTTATCGGCTGTGAAAAGTCGGTGTAGACTTTCGAGCGCCGGGCCTCGCTCTCGCGGATTTTGGCCGATATGTCCTCGTAGGCTTTCGGGTGCTCGTATTTGAAGGCGAGATCCTCCAGCTCGGTCTTTATGGCGAACAGGCCGAGTCGGTGGGCGAGGGGAGCATATATGTAAAGGGTCTCGCCGGCGATCTTGTACTGTTTGTTGGGGGCCATGGATCCGAGGGTGCGCATGTTGTGCAGGCGGTCGGCCATCTTGACGAGTACCACGCGGATGTCCTCGCTCATGGTAAGGAGCAGCTTGCGGAAGTTTTCGGCCTGGACGGATGCCTTGTCGCCGAATATGCCTCCGGAGATTTTCGTGAGGCCTTCGACAAGCTGGGCGATCTTTGGCCCGAAATGTTGTTCGATGTCGGCTACGGTGTAGTCAGTGTCCTCCACGACATCGTGGAGGAGGGCCGCACATATGGATGTGGATCCGAGGCCGATCTCCTGCGATGCGATCTTGGCCACAGCGATGGGATGCAGGATGTAGGGCTCGCCCGAACGGCGCCGCACGCCTTTGTGGGCTTCCTTTGCAAACCGGTAGGCGCGTTCTATGATCTCGACCTTCTTGCGGTGATTGCTTTTCAGGTACCCGTCGAGCACGTCGGCAAAGGCACTCTCTATCATGCGGTCTTCTTCTTCGGCTGTCATTCGCGGAGCTTCAGTCATCGTATTATTCGGTTAAGTCCTATTAATGCAATTAGCCACAAAAATACGACTTTTCCGTGAAATCAGCAAAAAATAATTTTAAGAGGTAAGAGGTAAGAGGTAAGAGGTAAGAGGTAAGAGGGGAATGAGGGGAATGAGAGGTGAGAGATGAGAAGAGATGAGAGGTAAGGGGTAAGGGGTAAGAGGGGAGAGGGAGGTGGGATGGGTGGAAAAGCAATGCGCAGGCCTCCGGGGCCTGCGCATTGGATGGTGCGGTTGTTTAAAGCGCAGGCGGGAGGCCTGCGGTCTCTGCTTTGCAGAGCGACTTCGTCGGTTTCTCTGCTTTGCAGAGCGACTTCGTCGGTTACTCTGCAAGGCAGAGCGACTTCGTCGGTTGCCCAGTGGGTTTAGTTGAGGGCGCGGGAGAGGTTGAAGCCCTTGAATTCAAGGTTGCTGCGTGCTTCCTTGGCCAGCTCGGGGTTGAGGCGGATAGCCTGGCGCAGGTTGGTGTTGAGCATCTGCTCGTTGCCGGTGCGTGCGCCGAGGATGGCCATCAGATAGTAGGTGGTGGCGTCGGGCGCGGTGATGCTGGCGAGAGTGGACTTGGCTTTGTTGTAGTCCTTGGCGAGGATCTGAGCCAGAGCGGCGTTGTTGCTCTTGCTGTTGCCGAATGCGCGGAGTGCGGCGGCGTTGTCGCCGGTCTTGAGGTAGTATACGCCAAGAGCGTCGTTGAGTTCGTTGACGCCGGCTGCGGAGCCGAAGAGCTGGTTGGCACGGTCGTAGTTGCCCTTGCTGAGTTCGATAAGGCCGAGGTTCATGGAGGGCTCGTTGGCAGCGGAGTTGATCGAAGCAGCCTTGCGGAAGGAGGATTCGGCAGCGGAGTAATCACCGGCCACGTACTGTGTGAGGCCCAGATCGTTCCAGGTGCGGTAGTCCTTGGGGTATTCACGGGTGGCGGTCTGGTAGATCTTCATGCGCTGGGCGTTGTCGTCGGTCAGAGTGGCAGCGTAGAGGAGTTCGTCGACGGTGAGTCGGGCGGGATCGTTCTGTGCAAGAGTCATGAGTTCCTGGTCGCTCTTGCCTACGACATTGATCGAAGCAGTGATACGCGAGTAGCGCAGCTGGGGCAGGATCTGGTCGGCGAGCTGTTCGAATACGGACGAGAGGTTGCGGATCTCGCGTTCGCGTTCTTCGGGATCCTTGTACATGGAGAGGACGCTGAGGATAAGGTCCTTGTCCTGGATGTTGCTCTGAGCGACGAGGCGCTGGAAGCCTTCCCAGTCCTCGGCGGTGAACTGAGCGGTGAGGTCGCCGAATTCGGTTATGCGGTCCTTGGCGAGCTGTCCGCGGAGGTAGTCGGTGGTGTTGACTTCGCGCTGCTCGGCAAGGCGTGTGTTGAAGTCGATGGCGCCTTCGGGCGAAGCGTATGACTGGATGTTGAGCTCGGCTATCTGACGTGTAGAGTCGCCGGCAGCCTCGAGGATCTCCTTGCGGAGTTCGACCATGGCGTCGCTGTTGAGCTCGGTAGCGCGGATATTGGCCTGGTTGACGAGGAATCGGATGTCGGCGGCATATTTCTGGTTGATGACGCGCTGGAACGAGTCGGGAGCTACCGCGGGAGCTACGGTACGGGCGTCGGCGAGCGCGGCGGTGGCTACGACGCCGTCGGCAACCTTGACGCGGGGCAGGGCGTACTGCTTGTTGCCCTGGCGGACGGTGAACGCAAGTTCAAGCTCGCTCTTTGCCATGTCGGGATTCCAGACGTAGTTCACGGGGATGGTCACATTGCCGCCGTATTCGTAGGAGATGACGGGGTTGTTGCCGCGGACTTTCTCGCCCTGGAATGTATAGGGCTGTGAAGTGGATTCGGTGCCGTTGTAGACAAGTACGGGGGTGACGGTCACTTCAGCGTTCTTGAGGAAGAAATTGGCGGGTATACGGGCGTTGACGCGCGCCGGTACGTTCGGGCCGACTACTTCCAGCGGATTGGGATTGACGGTAAAGTAATCGGAGCTGAACTGGCCGAGCTTCTTGCCGCACGACGACATTGCCACGGCTGCTCCGAGGGCTACGATGTAGCAGACTTTGCGATTCATAATGGTGAAAAAATATGTTGGTTCTGTTCTATTCTTTTTTATCACCTACAAAATTACAACTTATCTTCGGATATTTCAAAAATTTCGATTTTTTCTTTTTCACGGCGGCACGGCTCTTTCATTTAAGAATGCCGATGAGATTCAAAAATGATGTTATTTAATA
>CABRGT010000060.1 GCA_902470475.1 uncultured Porphyromonadaceae bacterium
CAATGATAAATAATTACCCGATTCACATTGAACCGGGTAAGGGAAGATATGTCTTCATTTTTGTCTTAAATGAAAGAGCCGTGGATCATCATGCTTTTTAAGTGTTTTTTCGGCATTCTTTCATGGTTTTCGAAAGCTCTATACTCTGCAGCTACGTCTCCTCAGACTGAAGCGAGCGGAGAACCGAGGCTGCCAGTCAATCAAAGAATACCTTTTTTAGCGGCCTGCTCTATAGCAATACTATAGTTTATCGCGGGGGTCTTTATGGTGAGAGTATGCTGGCGAGGCTTTTTTTCTGGATTGTTTTCAATGCTTACCGTTACGGTATTTGCTTCGGAGTCGGTATTGACAATGACCCATTCGGGGTGTTCTCCGATCTCAAGACCTGTCAGATCCTGTAAGTGAATAATAACAGGAGTGTTATCCTTTGCATTGGGATGTAGTTCGAGTGAGGCGGCCGGAGCTTCTACGGATAATGCGGCATCGGACTCTTCTTCAGACTGATCGGGTTCATCAACATTTTCCACCGGGGCCTGTCGCGGCGCCTGCGGAGTCAACACAGGCTCGCCGCCCATACGGCGAATTGATTTGGCGCACAGATCTATCTGGCGGTTGCAATTATCAATGTCGGACTGTTCGGTAAAGCATTCGCGGGCCTGTTCAAACAGCGTGATCGCTTTTTGCTGTGCTTCGACAGTGCGCGTCTTGCGGATTTCAAGTGCCTGACCATAGATCTCGGTACAATTCTGAGCCTTAAGCATGAGTGGCAGAAGCATCATGGCAAGAGCAAGCAGGAATTTCAGAAATTTTTCCATTTTATATCTGTTTTTGAATTATTTACGATTAGAAAGAGTTATGAGAGCCTCCCGGCTATGCCGGAGCCGGTCGAGCAGATCACGTTGTAGGCGTGGCATGTCGGAAAAGAGGCCAATTTTTGCCTGTAGAATCGCCGTGTCAAGTATCAGGGCCTGATATACACTGTGTGTGAGCAAGGTGTCGCACACCGCTGTAGCTCCTACTGATATTAACGAATCGCGGCAGATAAGCAACCTGTACGCCATGCAGTGACGAAGATCACCTGTGTCGTCATCGCCGTTCCCTACTCTCAATAGAGAGTCGATCTGCCTGTCACATATACGTACGGCGACGTTTAGCGAGTCTGTCCGGGCCTCATCCGAAGTCGCTGAGCCCCGACTAAATACGACGTACAGAACAACTGCAACTACAGCCACGATGATAAAAGCAGCAGCTCGCCGAAACGGCCACCGAGACCGAAATGAAGGTGTATGTCTTTGGCCGGACTGCATGTCAGAAGGGATATATCTGCTGGTTCTCACGATTATAGATCACGACGCGACACTTGACTGACGCCGGCACATTGAAATAGTCATGCGGATAGCTGAGATAGCCGCGAGCGAATTGTGCTACTTCCGCGCGATTGAAATTCTTGCCGGATATGTTCTTGTTTGCTATCGTGATGGTGATAGAGCTGGCCGTCACCTGAATACTACGCATGACAATACCATCATCAATCTCACGGGGACATGCTCGGGCCTGCCGCTGCATGTCGGCCATCCACGATGTGTCGCCGGAGCGTGACGTCTGACTGCTTCCTGAATCAGCGCCCTGATTCCGGGCAGTGTCGTTGCGTGAAATATCCGATGCCACGTCAGCAGGTGATTCCTGCCATTGCCCCGTAGACTTGTTATAATAGCGCATGGCCACGAACGAACCGTTTGCCCGGGTCAGACGGGCCGAGACCGGACTATATCCGTCGCGCGACGCCGTCACCTCGCTGATAGCGTAACCATAGAGCCCATCGGACGGACGGTTGGCAGCATCATAAACTTCCTGGCGAACCATCACCTTGTGATCGTTGAACTTCTGCTTGACAGTAAAAATGCGTGAGCCTGCGGTGTTGTAAAAATACATGCGCGACTGATTGCCGAGTTCGTCATACTCGTACTCGATACGGCAGAAGCCTACGGCGGGATTCACCGGGAACGGATTGCCGGCCATGTCGAAATAACTTTCTGAAACAAGATTATTGTGTCTGTCGTATTCGCGGGTAATCTTATGGAACCCGTAGAGAGTCGCCTTCGGCTTACCGTGGCCGTCAAATGCCGCCATTTCTGTTATATTGCCGCGATTATCATATTTGAGCGTCGTTTCAGCATCGTTTCCGCCATTGGAAATTATAGGCGCGCCGTCGACTCGGTATCTGATCATATGCACCGGACGGTTACGGTTGTCGTATTCCGTGACGACGCGATGCGTGCCGTCAGGCGTCGCGGTCGGTTTAGATGAAGCATCCCAGATCGACTGTTCGTGCGTATTGCCTGCGTTGTCATATACCGTGCGTATTTCATGGGCCATCACCGACAAATCCTTATCGCTAAGCGGTGCGATTATGGGCCGGTCGTTGAGATCGGTGGCTTTGGTCGATATGACGAAGCCGAGATCGTTGTATGTGAAATGGTTCTTGGCCGTATTTGGCATGAGCTGGCCGGCAGGCGACACTTCCCATACGGTGGCAACACGACCTGTAGCCGGGTCGTAGGTCATATGCCGTGTGCGGATGAGATGATCGCGATCATCGTAGAACTGAGTCTGATTGACACGCGAGGTTGAAGCGTCATAGGCATATACTATCCGGCTGTAATCACCGTTCATCACGGGCTTGTTGTCGGCATCAAAGAAAGCCTCCGCCACGTTGCGGCCCTGGGTATCGTAGCTTATGGTGTGGGATGCGAAACCATAGCGGCTGTTGGCAGGCTTTCCATCGACATCGAAATTCTGTACTTTCTCAAGCGAGCCGTATGGCGAATATGTAAGTTCGATCTTATGGATACCGTCGGCATTGACCACCGGATTGTTATCGCTGTCGAAGTATGACCTTGAGCTGATGCGGCCAAGGCGGTCATACTCGTTGACGGCCTTGGAATCATTTCCGTTGCGGCCTATCGGCGTGCCGTCAAGCCCAAGTGTTTCTTCCGAGAGAAGGTCGCCCTGCTCGTTGAACTCACGTCGGATGGTCGATATTCCAAGCTCGTTGTCGGTCTGTTCGCCGTTCTCATCCAGCAGCGATACCTCGAGGGGCAGACCCGTCTCATTGTTCTTATATATGACGCCGGAAGTGCGGTCGCCGTTGAACATTCCTGTCACAGGATTATTTTCTTCGTCGACAAGCTGAACCTTCGCCACATAGCCGTTAGCGTCCGGTTCGTAGATCTCAGCCACATAGCCGTTGCGGCTGAACATAGGTTCGTTGTCGGCATCGACACAGGTTGTGCGTGTGCGGAAGCCGTCGCCGTCGTATTCGTAAGCATAACCGAACACTCCGGATTTGGCGCTCGCTACCGGCTGCTCGTGTCCGTTAAAATACATCTCGCCTGTCATGTTGCCTACCTTGTCGTAGTCGAAGCGGGCTATATGTATATTATTGCCTTCGTGCGACGGATTCCCGTCGGCGGCGAAGAACGCGGCCTCTGTGCGGTTGCCGTCATCATCGTATCTGTAACGGCGTATCGAAGTGCCGTTGCGGTCGCCTACGGCATTGCCGTCGCGGTCGATCGCGGTGACTTCCGTGACGCGTCCCTGTTCGTCATATTTATACCGCTGTCCGAAAGCTCCGTTGGCATCAGGTGTCGGCTCCTTGAGCAGCGACAGGAAAGTCCGTTGTTCAAGACGCCCGTGTTCGTCATATTCGAGCTGCATGTGTGCTATGCTGGAAGCCGTGGCATTATATCCGTTTTCTATGTCGGGCTGCCGCACTGTGCCTTCGTAGAATTTAGGTGAATTCTTCTCATCATCATACTGTATTGACACGGTGTTGCCCTTGTCATCATATGAGAATTTGTACATCACCTTGCCGTTTGAGTCGCGCGCGATCATATAGTCGATCTCGCCGTCGCTGCCGTAATGGTATTCCTGATCCGGGAAACGGACACCAAGTTCCTCTGCATCCTGATATTCGACGATATGCCCCTTGCCGTTGACCAGCGACAGACGCGTGACCTTGCCCCCGCGGGTCTGGATGCGGTAGCTGACATTCCGCGCGCGCTGCTCCGAGCCATAAAGAGAGCCGATACCGATTGGCACACCTCTGACTTCGACATAGTCGCGGTAATAGTACGTCTTGGTACGCAACATTCCCCACACGAAAAATCCTGCGGCGACAGCAATGAGAGTAAGCACTATACCGCCCACCTTGAGCGTGCGTGCTCCGGTATTCCTGACCTTCCACGATCCTGTCTCAAGATAAAGGGCGGTGCGGCGGCGCACCTGTTCGGGCGTGGGACGTTTGTCCGGATCCGGATCAAGCATCTGCTCGATAAGCTTCACCAGTCCGGCCGACAGATCAGTACGGTCGATAGGCGGCATCGGCTCTCCCTGAGCCTGCACCAGTCCTCCGTGATCGCCGAACGGCGCGTTGCCGGTCAGCATCTCGTAGGCAGTAGCCCCCAGGGCCCATATATCACCCTTGCTGTCCGACACACCGTTGAATCGCTCGGGCGCCATATAGGCACGCGTGCCACCGTAACTCTCCGCATCGCTGTTGCGTCCCGTAGAGATACCGAAGTCGCTCAGCAGATAATTGAGGTCGTCGTCAAGCATGATGTTATCAGGCTTGATATCCTGATGTATCACATTGTGGCGGTGAAGGTGTTCCAAACCGGCGGCCACATCGTGAAGCAGTTTCACCACGTCGGATTCGTCACAGCGCCCCACCATCGTGCTTACGGATCCGTTCTCACAATACGGCAGCACGAGATATGGCGTGCCGTTGTTCACCGAGTAGTTGGTAGGCGTAAGCAGGTTCTGATGGTTGATATTATATACGGTAGTGAACTCTTTCTGAAAATCCTTCGCACCATATGAATCGAACTCGTCCTGAGTGGCCGAGAAGATCTTGACGGCCACGCGCAGATCGTTTGTAAGTGTGTCCTCGGCAAGCCATACCTGCGCCGACGCGCCCTGCCCGAGCAGATCGATCAGCCGGTAACGCCCGTCAAATATCGTGTTGGGTTCTAAATATATCATAATCGTAGGAGGGTTTGCGACGCATAGTTACAGCCGGATACAGACCGGAGTTACATCAGATTTTTAACAACGTCATCGAAAACAGTAAATGCGAGTATTGACATGACGGCCAAAAAGGCTACGAAACAAAGAATTACTGTCATCCACGGGAAGCGGCGACCGCCTGTGCCGTTACTTCTGTGCACCGACTGTTTCTTCTCCTTTTTGTTCCTCTTGGATTTCTGCCCGTCGCGGTCATCATTAACTCCCGAACGGAAATCGCCATAATTGTCAGCTTGAGAACCGGAGAAATGCGACATGAAGGCCTCCTGATTGCCGAAGCGCTCTGTGCCCGTGGTATCCGTGACATCCTGTTCGGCAGGAGCATTCCCGGCCACAGCCTCAGCCTGAGGTCCCATAGGATCGAAAGAACCGCGTCTGCGGGTACGCTTTGATTCGGCACGCTTCAGATCAGGCATCGCAGCCATGACACGCTCCCACTCGAGCGGGAACTTGTCGGCCAGACGGATTTCGTCACCTACGGCTACAGCGACTGACTGATTGCGGATTTCACGGCCATTGATATTCGTGCCGTTCGAGCTGTGATCGGTAAACGTCAGACGTCCGTCATCGTCGATACTCAGATCGGCGTGACGGTTGCTGACAGTTTCGAACTCCTGCCCGACAACGATCGTGTTGTCGGGCGCACGGCCTATGGTGATGGTTGAAGCCATTAGTCATCTGCTGGAACAAGTTCATCATCCTCTTCAGGCGTAGTCGGTACACTACCCGTATTGGCTGGCTCTGTATCATCTCCAGTTGCAACAGCCTTTTGATCTTTACCTGCTACAGATGTTGCTGCAGTTGTTTTAACCTTAGGAGCGGATTGGTTCTCTCCAGCAGCAGTCGATATATGAGCAGCATCACTTTCATCCATGTTTTTTTCACTGGAATCTTCGGCATCGTATTCATTATCAGTTTCGCCGTCATCTGATTCGTCATCAGCCTCGTCGTCGAGCTGCTCGGTCTGATCCTTTTTCTCTGCGGGCGCCTTATCCTGGAAATAGAAGAAATATGCAGCCACAGCTCCGGCAATCAACAGTATGGCTATAATCAGCACCCAGAGTCCGGCGTGCGACTTCTTCGCAGTCTCTTTCCCGGCTGTCTTTACGGCATCGCCTTTATCCTTGGAAGAAGGAGACGGAGCCGTGTCAGCGACTGCCGTTTCCGGGGCGGGAGCGGCCGTTGCCGCCGGACGCGGCGGAATAGTCTTCAGAGGCGACGTCTTGACCTGTGTCGCAGGTTCGCTGTGGGGCTTGGGTAGAACCTTTTTGGGCATACGGTCGGTAGTCGACTGCGCGCCACCCGAGTCGATGGCGGCCACTGCTACCGTGACGTTGTCATTGCCTCCGGCAGCTAAAGCCGCATCGATAAGCTTGTCGGTCAGCGTATTCATATCATCAGACGACTGTTCGATGATCGACTGCATCTCGGGATCACGCAACAGACCGCTAAGGCCGTCTGAACAAAGCATGATGATATCACCGTCGCAAAGAGGCTGCGGAACCAGCAGACAGTCCGGCTCAGCCTTCTGCTTTGCGTCGCACAGACAGCGGGTGATGACGTTGCTGTTCGGGTAGTCAAAAGCATCTTCTTCGGATATTTCTCCCGCATCGACGAGCGTCTGCACATACGAGTGATCTTTGGATACCTGGAACAGCCCTGTGGTCTTATTGTAGATATAAGCGCGCGAATCACCGCACCAGCATACATAACACTGGCCGTCGAGCAACCAGGCCATCACGACGGTAGTACCCATGCCGCGTGTTTCTGCGGTAGATTTTTGCTTGATTCGCCGGTCGGCCTCGACCACTACCTCCTTCATGAATTTCTCGACCGTAAACCGGTTCTTGAGTATCTCCGGTGTGAGTTTTTCCGGAGTGAAATATTCGCGGACTGTATCGATGGCTATAGCCGAAGCCACCTCGCCGGCATTCATGCCGCCCATGCCGTCGGCCACCACCAGAAGGGCGCCGTTCGGGCCGAGATCATATGTCTGGTTGTTGACCCAGGTCATTGTCGGCTGCGTCAGGTCGGCGGCAGCCTGGAAGTTATCTTCATTGTTGGTACGAACGCAGCCGACGTCGGTCTTGGCGGCGATGCGGAATTTTATATCTGACATGATGTGAATGTGATAATCCGGGTAATTGATTTTTGCGACTGTCAGCGACAGGTCTTATTTCGATGCATTTTTGGATTTCGACACAGGTTCGGCGGGAGTATCAGCCGTCATGGTCTCGACGATCTCCTCGTCATCGGCCACAACTATAGCTGCGTCCGTATCACCGGCATCGGTGGAGGCGCCATTGATTGCCATATCCGCGTCCGTAAGTGATGGCATGTCGGCACTCAGCACTGTCCACTCTTCCTCCAGCCCTGTAGGCGGAACGATAAATGCGCCAAGCCGGAACTCAAGCACGCCCGGAGCGGTCACTACAGGCATCAGAAAAATGCTGCCGATAAGCTCTCCGGCTTCGGGCGCATTGACAGGTTTGAAAGTGGTCGACGATTCGTTCTTTCCGAAATTCAGCGAGACTTCCTCGTACGACACGTTGACACGTTGCTTGCCGGCTACGGTCTCTGATTCGGGATTGTAGGTGAACCACATGACGATGCCGTTGACGGCATTCCCGGCCGGTACAGCCGTCATAAGCCCCTTGCGGTCGGTTGCAGGTTCGAATTGCCCCAGTAGAACCGGAGATTCGACCGCACCGTCCGGAACAGGCTTCAGCCACACCTCCTCGTTGATGGCAAACGGCATGAATTCGCCGCTGCCGTCAGCCGGAGCCAGTGTATGATCATTCAGCAGAGTCTTGTAGGCCGGATTGCCGCGGTATTTGTCATAGCGGGCATCGAAATCCCAGGGAGTCTCGGCACACGCCGAGAACACGGGGCCGGATGCCGTCATCACGCACAGCGAGTATTCACGGCCGAAGACCGTATCGCCCTTGGCGCGGTATTTCTGCTCAAAAGTACTGTCGGCCACAAAATAGGTCGAGCGTACCACGTCGATCGACGGCAGAACGGCCTCGCCGATCAACTTGTCGAGTTTCGGCATGCGTACCGAACGGAACAGATTGCTGTTTTGCGCGCCAGCGCCGGTCGCGCCGGCAGCTATAAGGGCGCATATTGCCAGTTGACGTAAGATTTTCATATATAATATTAATGTGTATTAGCAGTTAAGTCTGTCAATGTTCTTTATCTGTTCATTGCCGAAAGAGGCACCACACGCGATTTCCACTTGGCCGAGTGCGAGCCTTCTCCCGAGCGGGCGCCCAGGCGTTCCTTACCCGAGAGTATGCCTACGACGATCGGCTGTCCGTCGCGCTGAGCGAACACCGGACCTCCCGAATTGCCATGATCGACCTCGTCATTGGCCAGCAGGATGATACCGTCGTAGAGGCCGCTCTGGCCCACCGACGATTCCACATAGTTGGGGCTTACGCGACCGGTGGCCGAATATTCTTCCGTACCGACCGAGCGCGGGAATCCGAGGATGTGGAGTTTGGTGCCTGCACCGAGATTCGAGCTCCAGGGCGCGTCAAACTTCAGGCCGCCGCTCTTGCCGGTTGAGAAGTAGGCCCAGTCGTCGTCGCCGACAGCCGATGTGCTGTATTTCACCGGTATAAGTATGTCGTTGCCTTCGCCGTCAGTGATCGAGGTCGTGCCGGTCTCATAGTTGGTGTAGCCCCATTCCCATATCGACGATTGCGGCGTGTACTCGAACGATATGCGGTCGCCGGCGCCCGATACAGCCACAAATTTGTATGTCAGCGATTCAGGCTGGAAATAATGCAGCGAGTTGAGCGTCGCCACTGTCTCGTCATCGAAATCGCCGGGATGGTTGTAGCCCATGTCTACGCAGTGCTTGGCCGTGACGAATCGGCCGTCGTCCAGCAGGAAGCCGGTACCCGAGAATGCAAACTGGAATTCGTCATCGAGATACACGCCTACCATCAGATAGTAGACATTTTTCGATACCTCGGCAAACGCGTCGGGCGTCGGAGCCATGTTGCGGCTGATCTGCGCGGCACGGCGCTGTGCGTTCTCGGCCATTTTCTTTATGTTCTGCATTTCAAGCTGCTGGCGTGCGATATTCTCGTTGGTGCTCAACAGCTCGCGGCCGAGCGAGTCGGCTTTTTCGGCATTGGTTCGGTTGTTCTCGATTTCCTCGGCCAGCAGGGCGCTCTGGTCGCGCACATCGTCGGCCACATTCTTGGTGAACACAGCCAGGTAGACTATCGCGGCCACCGCCAGCACCAGCACCCCGGCCATGGCCAGCATACCCCACTTGTAGGGCTTCAGCGCCTGCTGCCGGAAGAGGTTCAGACGCTGAGTGAAATTGATCGATCCCATCGAAGCCTTCTCTCCGGAGGGAACGATGAACCGCAGTTTGGGACCGTTGACCGAGATCTGTATCTCGTCGCCGCTCTGCAGATACCATTCCGTAGTAATGCGGCGTCCGTTTAGCAGGGTGGAATTTGTTTTGGATATCTGGACAAGCTTCCAGTTGTCGCCATCGCGCACTATGGCCGCATGGCGGCGCGACACGGTCTTGAAGTCCTCGTCGAAGCGGACCTGGCATCGCGGATCACGGCCGATCTCGATGTTGTCGACGATGATCTTCTGCGACTCGCCCATCTGATGGAATTTCGATGTCACGCAGTGCTCCAGTATGTAATAGCTTCTGGCACCCGGATTCATCAGCGAGCTGACGCCTGCGCCTACTGTCTTTGAAAACTGGCCCGAAAGTGGGGTTGTAGCGTTTTTATTTGACATATTCTGTTGTTCGGTATGATTGGTTTTGAGAAGAGATATTAATAGCCTTCGGCGCGCAGCTTCACGTCACCGATCGACAGGATGTCGCCCGGGCTGATGACCAGGCCGTCGGTCGACACCTCGGTGGAATTGACGAACGTACCGTTGGTCGACCGCTGCCAGCGGCTTCCGCCTGTATTCATCAGCCACTGGCCGTCGCGCACCACCCAGGCGCCAAGCGTATAGTCCAGTTCGAGAGTACAGTGACGGCGCGACAGGTAAGCCGACTGTGATTCCTTGATTGATATATCGTTCGTGACGGCCGGATCCCGCCGTCCGACAGTAAGCACGGCGCAGTCGCCCTTGAGCATATCGTCCAGACGATAGACACGGCCGTATTCTTCGCCCTGCATCACACGCAGCAGTACGCCGTTGACCACCTTGCGGCTGAAGTCCTCGTGAGTCTCGACCTCGGGCAGCGGGCGGGCGTTGACAGGCCGCGGCACACATGCCAGCACATCTGCCGCGCTCTGCAGACGTTTCTGAAAGTTAGGATTCAGACAGCCTTCGAGCAGCGCGATCCATTGCTTGCTGTTGTCAAGATGCCGCAGAGCCGTACGGTCCCAGTTGCCGGTGCGTCCGCGCTCGAGATATGGCATCAGGTCTCGTTCGCCCTCGAGGACGCCGAATGGCAGGCGGCCGCCCGTAAGCAGCTGGTACATCATCACGCCGAACGAAAAGATATCGGTCGTAGGCAGCACCGTAGCGTCGCGCACAGGCTTCACCTGCTCCGGCGGCATGTAGGCATATGTGCCGAATATCTGCTTGGGCCGGCCCATCAGGTTACGCTCGGTCATGCGCTTGTTGCGGTCGCCGGCGATGCCGAAGTCAGTAAGCGCGAAGGTGCCGTCGGCCTTCTGCAGCACGTTCTCGGGCTTGAGGTCGCGGTGGACCTTTCCGGCCGAATGCAGAGCTTTGAGGCCTCCGAGGACGTCTACGGCCACTTTTGCATAGTCGAGCTTGCTGTTGGTGGCCAGATGTATCAGGTCGCCCCCGGGACAGAACTCCATCACGATATACGGATTGCCGCTCGCGAAACCGTGATCGATCGAATGCACAAGATACGGCGAGTTGATGCGTCCCGTCTCATACTCCATGTCGAACCGCTGGCTCAGCTGATGACGTATCTCGGGATGCACCTCCCAGAGCCGGAGCAGTTTCAGTGCGTAGCGGGCGCCGTCCGGTCCGCTAACCAGAAAGACATTGCCGAACGAACCCTCGCCCAGCGGCTTTTCGACACGATACCGGCCGGCGATGGTGTCACCGGCCTGATATCGCACGCTTTCTATCATTGGTATTGGAGAAGCCATTGATGTTCGGTTGATTTGGAAATTGTATCAGAAAAACCCCGTTGATAATGTCAGTCCTCCTGATCGGATCCGAATATGAACATGCGGTCGCCCATGAGAATCACGTCGCCGTTGCGGAGCTCGGTCTTGCGGCCGGCGCGCACGAAAGTGGTCTGGAACGTGGACTTGTCCTCGATGAACCACTTGCCGTCCTCGTACGAAATGCAGGCCTGCTCACGCGAGGTGATCGTAGAGTTGTTGGGATCGACTTTCTCGCGGTTGAGGCTTACGCTCTCGCCCTCGAATGCCACCTCGGGCTGTGCGAGCACTTCCTTCTGGCGCGGCACAAGGGTAAGTTTGAACTCATGGATGACGGGCTGCACCAGCGGATTGATGGTGCCGGAGAATTTGCCGGCGCTCTGGAAAGCCTGCTCGGCATTCACGGTGGCCTGCCGCTGGAAACCTATAGTCTCTTCCCGCTGGGGAGCCGGTGCGGGTTTCGGAGCCGGAGCGGGAGCCGGGGCAGGAGTCGGTGCGGGGGCCGGAGCGGGGGCCGGAGCCG
>CABRGT010000061.1 GCA_902470475.1 uncultured Porphyromonadaceae bacterium
ACAGCGGCAACTGCGCGCTGTGGATCAACAGCCGCAACGGCAACTGGGCCTCGAGCCGCTACTACCGCGACGTGCCGGCAAGTGTCGGAAGCCGCAACCGTCTGGAGCCTCTTGCCCTGCGCCTGGACACGATATCGTGGACTCCGATGCGCGATCCCGAGGTGTACAGCAGCCTGCCCGACCACGTGACGCGCTACCCGTTCCGCCACACGTTCTCGCGTGGGTCGGCGGGAGTGTTCGACCGCTTCAAATCGTCGGCCATGGCCAACCGCGAGGTGCTCGACATGGCCTCGCGCCTGATCGACGAGCAGAAACTGGGTGAGAACGACGGCCTGGACATGCTGAACCTGGCCTTCACCGTCAAGCCTTACGACTACACCGTGAGCGACGACAACCGCTACGAGCTGATCGACTCGTACCTGCGGCTGGACAGCAACCTGGAACAGCTGTTCGCAAAGATCGACGGCAAACTCGGATCGGGCTCGACCCTGTACTTCGTAGCCGCCACACCGCCGACGGGCCGCTCGCGCCGCGACGACGAGAAGTGGGGCATCCCCTACGGCGAATTCTCGACCAAGAAAGCCATGTCGCTGCTGAACATGTACCTGATGGCCACATACGGCAACGGCGACTGGATCAATTCATACCACGACGGACAGTTCTACCTCAACCACAAACTGATAGGCCAGCTCAACCTCGAGCCCGACCGCGTGCGCGCGGCAGCGGCCCAGTTCCTGGCCAAGATGAGCGGCGTGGACCACGTCTACACGCTCGACGAGATACTTGCAGGCCGCGGCGACGCCCGGCTGGAAGCGATGCAGCGCAATTCGCATCCGAATACGTCGGGCGACCTGTTCGTGGAAGTGGATCCGGGCTGGGAGGTTGTCGACGACATCACCTCGCCGGCCGGAAAAGACCGCATACATTATGTGAAACGCCTTGCGACAGCCACGGCGCCCGTGTTCATCATGGCGCCGGACGTGGATCCGCGCGTGATCGACACGCCGGTCGACATCCGCGTGGTGGCGCCCACTGTGGCGCGCCTGCTGCGCATCCGGTCGCCGAACGGCGCCGCCCTGCCGTCGATGGTGTTCTGAACCTCTACGGTTCGATTCCCCATACCACATTCCGACGGCTCACTTCGATCCTGTCAAGGCCCTGCGAGGGCCAATAAAAATCAAAACTAAATATCAACAGGCCGAAGCGAGGCGACCGCCCGCCGCGGCACGACACATAAAACAATAAAATGTCTTTAGAATCATTCCTTAAAAGCATATTCGGCTCGAAGGCACAGCGCGACCGAAAGCACTATCTTGAATATGTAGAGAAAAACATAAACCCGCTGGCAGCACAGTTCGAGGCCATGAGCAACGATGAGCTGCGCCAGACGGTGGCCGACATCCGCGCCGACATACACGGTGCGATCAAAGGCGACGAGGACCGCATCGCCGAACTGAAGGAAAAGATCGAGCCCCTGCCGCTGGACGAGCGCCAGCCGCTGTGGGACGAGATCGACCACCTCGAAAAGAACATCAAGGATACACTGGAGAAGAAGCTCGACGAGCATCTGCCCATGACGTTCGCCGCCATGCGCGACGCCGCCCGCCGCTTCGCCCGCAACGAGACCATCGAAGTGACGGCTACGGACATGGACCGCGACCTGGCCGGCCGCGGCAAGGACTTCGTCACGATCGACGGCGACAAGGCCATCTACCGCAACCATTGGATCGCGGGCGGCAACGAGGTGACCTGGGACATGATCCACTACGACGTGCAGATGGTGGGCGGCAAGGTGCTCAACGAAGGCAAGATCGCCGAGATGGCCACCGGCGAGGGCAAGACGCTCGTGGCCACACTGCCGGTGTTCCTGCGCTCGCTCACGGGCCGCGGCGTGCACGTGGTGACGGTGAACGACTACCTGGCCAAGCGCGACTCCGAGTGGATGGGACCGCTGTACATGTTCCTCGGCTCGACGATCGACTGCATCGACAAGCACAAGCCCAACACTCCCGAACGCCGCGCGGCCTATGCCTGCGACATCACCTACGGCACGAACAACGAATTCGGCTTCGACTACCTGCGCGACAACATGGCCATGGCACCCGAGGATATGGTGCAGCGCGGCCACTACTATGCCATCGTCGATGAGGTGGACTCGGTGCTGATCGACGACGCCCGCACGCCTCTGATCATCTCGGGTCCCGTGCCCAAGGGCGACGAACAATATTTCAATGAATACAAAGGCAACGTGGAGAACGTCGTCCAGGCCCAGCGCCGCCTGGTCAACTCGATTCTCGTCGAGGCCAAGGAAAAGCTGGCATCGGAGGACAAGGACGTCAAGAAAGAGGGCGCGCTGCTGCTTTTCCGCGCCTTCAAGGGCCTGCCGAAGTATCCGCCGCTGATCAAGTTCCTGAGCCAGGACGGCATGAAGAACATCATGCTCGAGACCGAGGCCCACTACCTGCAGGATAATGCCCGCGAGATGCCCACGGTGACCGATCCGCTGTACTTCGTGATCGACGAGAAAAACCGCAGCGTCGAGCTGACCGACAAGGGCCTCGACGAGCTGACGGGCAAGATCTCCGACCCGAATTTCTTCGTGCTGCCCGACATCACGACGCAGCTGAGCGACCTGGAGCACATCGCCGACAAGGAGGAGCGCCAGACCCGCAAGGACGAGCTGATGGCCGACTACGCCGTGAAGGCCGAGCGCGTGCACACGGTGACACAGCTGCTGAAAGCCTACACGCTGTTCGACAAGGACATCGAATATGTGATCGATGACAACAAGATCAAGATCGTCGACGAACAGACGGGCCGCATCATGGAAGGCCGCCGCTACAGCGACGGTCTGCACCAGGCTATCGAGGCCAAGGAAGGCGTCAAGGTGGAGGCCGCCACGCAGACGTTCGCGACCATCACGCTGCAGAACTACTTCCGCATGTACCACAAGCTTGCCGGCATGACCGGTACGGCCGTGACCGAGGCGGGTGAGTTCTGGGATGTGTACAAGCTCGAGATCGTGGAGATACCGACCAACCGCCCCGTTCAGCGCGTGGACATGAACGACCGCGTCTACAAGACCAAGAAAGAAAAATACAAGGCTGTGATAGCCGAAATCGAGCGCCTGCACGAAATCGGCCGCCCGGTGCTCGTGGGCACCACCTCCGTGGAAATATCCGAGCTTCTGAGCAAGATGCTGACTATGCGCAAGATCAAGCACAACGTGCTGAACGCCAAGCTGCACCAGCGCGAGGCTGAGATCGTTGCCCTCGCCGGCCTGCCCGGCGCCGTGACCATTGCCACCAACATGGCAGGCCGCGGTACGGACATCAAGCTTCCGCAGGAGGTCAAGGACATGCAGGACATGGAGATCAAGAAAGGGCAGCCCGTTGGCGGCCTTGCGATCATAGGCACTGAACGCCACGAGTCGCGCCGCGTCGACCGCCAGCTGCGTGGCCGATCGGGCCGTCAGGGCGACCCGGGTTCGTCGGTGTTCTTCGTATCGTTCGAGGACCAGCTGATGCGTCTGTTCGCCACCGACCGCGTGATGAAGATGCTCGACACCTTCGGCCTGAAAGAGGATGAGATGATCGAGCACAAAATGGTCAATAACGCCATCGAGAAAGCCCAGCGCCGCGTCGAAGAGAATAACTTCGGCATCCGCAAGCGCCTTGTGGAATACGATGACGTGATGAACAAGCAGCGCAACTACATCTATACGCGCCGCCAGCACGCACTCAAGGGCGAACGCATCGGCATCGACATCGCCAACATGCTGTACGACACCGTAGAGGCAATCGTGGATCAGTACGAGAACGACTATCCGTCGCTGAGCCTCGAAGTGCTGCGCACGTTCTCGATCGAAATGCCTTTCAACGAGACGGAATTCAGCCGCCTCGACCGTAACGAGCGTGTGGAACGCCTGCACGCCGAGGCTCTGAACACGCTCAACCGCAAGAATGACAAGATCCGCGAAGTGGCGATGCCAGTTCTGAAAAATCTGATGGAAACGACCGACTACCGGGGCAAGATCATCGCGCCGATCGGCGACGGAAAGCGTGTGTTCAACCTGCGCGTCGACCTGCAGACGGCAGCCGACACCGAGGGCCGCTCGATCATCAAGGAATGGCAGCAGGCTCTGTCGCTGGTGACAATCGACGAACTGTGGATGATGCATCTGCGCGAGCTTGACCAGCTGCGCCAGTCGGTGCAGAATGCGTCGTACGAGCAGAAGGACCCGCTGGTGATCTACAAGGTTGAGGCTTTCCATCTGTTCCAGGACATGCTCCAGCGCCTTAACGTGAAGATGGTGTCGACGCTGATGCGCGCCGCCATTCCGATGCGCGAGGCCGCTCCCGAGCCTCAGCAGCAGGCTCCGGCCGCGAACGAAGCAACCGCCGAAGCTGAAGCCGCACCCGCGCCCGCTCCAACACCCAAGCGACAGGCCCCCGAGATGAAGCAGGCTGCTCCCGAGATGCCGCGCAACTACAACTATCAGACATCCAAGGCTCCCGCGCCAGGCGATGACGCCCAGCGCCAGGCGGCTTCGGCTCCGCAGGGCGAACAACAGCGTACGGCTCCGATCAAGGTCGGTCCGAAAGTCGGCCGCAACGATCCCTGTCCCTGCGGCTCGGGCAAGAAATACAAGAACTGCCACGGACGTCTGCAGTAATCCTGCGACATAGCAAGACATGTAGCGGCGCAGCTGGTCATCCGGCTGCGCCGCTTTATAATAATACTTTGCAGGGGGGAGCCGCAGGCCGGAGGCCTGCTTTCCTGGCTGCGCGTCGCTGGATCTTTTTGTAAAAATTCATCCCTAATATTATAAAAAACTCACGACGTAATATAATAATAATCATTAATTTTACTACCTTTGTCATCCCTAATATAAATTATTAAGTGGCATCATTTACTTGAAATATTGGGGGTGTTCAATCATGGTTCAGATGGCTCATGGGATTTAGCGGTATCAAAAGTTAATGGCATTGAAAAGTATAAAAGGTTGGCAATCAAAAAATTGAAATATTAGGGATGTGCGAAAATGAAGACCTATATTTTCTTAAATCACGTATATATACAACTCAGGAATGTAAAGAGGCATATTTCGAAAAATTTGGGGTCCCTGGGTCTTATGACTTGAATGCAAGCGGAGTTGTATGGAGAAGTGGACGGAAAGAAAAAGTTTACCAACGCATCCTCATCCAAAGGATTTAACTCTTTGAATTAATATGCGCTCATATAATCTTACAAGTTCTCCATTACGTTTGACATAGAAGCGAGGGCCTCCCGAAAGTTTCCCTAACTCGTCTTTAATTTTTGACATATCTGCTTGTTGAAGGCTAATCCCTAATATTTCAAATTGGTCCGGGCAGTATTTATTTAGGAATGAGATCGGTACGCCCATAGCTCCGTCGTAGTCGCTAGGAATAGCATCTGTATAAGGAACTTCAATCGCATCGTAATTGTCATAATGCTCATAACCTTTATCACGAATCTCTTTATGTTTGGAGTACATAATGTTTTCCTCCATCGTCATAAGTAATAATGGCTGATGGCGACGGCCATGGTCTAAGTTGGTGAACCAGCAGCAATTTCGGAATTTTACCAAACCTGTTGAATCATCTTTTACACCTATAGCATACTCTCGTTCGCCAACGGGACGAAAATATGCATTCCCGTTATGAAAACCATTGCCTAACCACATTTTATTATCTTTAATAAGAGGGAAAACTTCTTTGTAAGTTATTGCATTCATATTCCCGATTATCACAAACTTTTTGTCGGCTTCGACAATCCATCCGAGGAATTCGCGGAAAAGTGAGAAAGGTGGATTGGTGACTATTATATCAGCTTCGTCGCGCAAGCGGGTGACTTCTTCACTGCGGAAATCGCCGTCACCATCAAGATAGTGCCATTCGAGATCATGGAAATCGATTTTCCCGTCGCCGTCTATATCATGGTCAAGCACAAATATTTTGCCATTTATCGATGTCTTGGCCGGGTCGAACTGCGGTGCGTCCTGCTCGAACAGCGACGGCATATATGGGGCTTTATATTTTTTGCTCTCAGGGGCGTATGATGTCGAAATCAGCTTTTTGAGGCCGAGTGTCTGAAAATGCTGGGCGAAGTAAAGTGTGAAATTACTCGACTCCGGATCATCACAGGGCAACAGCACTGTCTTTCCGCGGAATACGTCAGGATCGTATTCAAGATATGCATTTATCTCACGTTCAATGTCGTAGTATTGCGTGTAGAATTCATCGTTTTTCGCAGCCTTAGCGGCCGACAGGGATTCATTTGCCATAATTCATCCTTAATAATTTATTTAAAGGATGAAAACTGAATTACATACGGAATGGACTATCGCTGATATCTGCGATGGATTTGTGTATAATGAACTTGAGGCCAAGGGATTGTTCGGAATGGGCGGTCGACTCACGATTCAGCCTGAATATCAGCGTAATTACATATATGCCGACGGCAAGCGCGACGTGGCTGTGATTGATTCGGTACTGAAAGGTTACCCATTGGGCGTGATTTATTTTGTCAAGACGGCCGACGGACGTTATGAGGTGCTCGACGGCCAGCAGCGCATTACGTCGCTGGGGCGGTTCTGCACCGGCAAACTCGGTATCAAGGATGATAACGGGCTGCCACAAAGCATCGGATCGATTGCCAGGGAAGTGAAGGAAAGGTTTCTCAACACGCAGCTGCTGATATATGAGTGCGAAGGGTCTGAATCGGAAATAAAGGAGTGGTTCCGGACTATTAATATAGCCGGAATTCCGCTGAACACGCAGGAACTGCTCAACGCTGTATATTCCGGTCCGTTTGTTACAGCGGCAAAATCCGTGTTCAGCAATTCGCAGAACGCCAAGATGCAGATGTGGACAGCCTATATATCGGGAGCGGCAAACCGGCAGGACATCCTTGCCACGGCTCTTGAATGGGTGAGCCAAGGACGTACGGAAGAATATATGCGCGACCACCGCTTCAGCAGCGATATCACGGAAACGGTCAATTATTTCAACAGCGTCATCGACTGGGCGAGAAGTGTATTTCCGCTGATCGAGAATGAAATGCGCGGGCTGCCCTGGGGCGAGTATTACGAAAAGTATCATAACCGGCCATATAACCCTACAGAAATGGCGCAGCGCGTACGCGAGCTCTATGCAGATCCTTTCGTCAAAAACCGCCGGGGCATCTATGAATTTCTGCTCGGCGGAGAGAGGGACACGAAGCTGCTTGATGTCAGAGTATTCGACGAGGCGACCAGGCGGGCCGTGTATGCGCAACAGACCGAAGCGGCGAAATCGGCCGGAAAATCGAACTGCCCGTACTGCGCCATCGGCCACGATGCGAACGCTCGAAAGATATGGAAGCCGAATGAGATGGATGCTGACCACGTGACGGCCTGGAGTAAGGGCGGCACGACTTCAGCCGACAACTGCCAGATGCTATGCAAACATCACAACCGGGCCAAAGGCAACCGCTGAAAAACTGACAAACGCGCATATATTGTGAGCAAACCAATTATCACAAAATATGCAAGCCTCATCAACTTTCCGCCAGATAGCGGAACTATGGAAAGCGAACCGCCGCAAGGTGGTGAAGCACTCGACTTACTGCGCGTATTCGCTAGTGATCAAAACGCATCTTCTGCCGACGTTCGGCGACTGCGTCACCATAACGGAAGCGAAAGTACAGGAATTCGTTTTCGCGAAAATTGAAAGCGGTCTGAGTGTAAAAACGGTCCACGACATAGTCGCAGTGCTTAAATCAGTGGGCAAGTATGGCGTAAAACATTCGCTGTGGAGTCTGCCTCCGTGGGATATCGAGTACCCGACGGCGGTGAGAAGCAGGCCGTTGCCGGTGCTGTCGCTGCACGATCACAAGAAACTGCTCGGGATCATCGCGACAGAGCCTACCACACAGAATATCGGGGTGATGATAGCGCTGTGCTGCGGGCTGCGCATCGGCGAGGTGTGTGCTCTGCGGTGGGAAAACGTGGATATGAGAAACCGGAAAATGACCGTGGCGCTTACGACCGGGAGGATATATAACTGCGAAATACAGGCCACGGAGCAATATACGGGGACCCCGAAAACGTGCACATCAAACAGAGATGTCCCCATATCGCCGATCCTATACAAGGCCCTGCGTGAGATAAAGCGCCAGCAAAAAGGCGGGATATACGTGGTAGGCGACGGCCACAAGGCAAAAGAACCGAGGACTTACCGCGAGACTTTCGCGCGGCTGCTTAAACGGCACGGGATACCGCAGCTGGTGTTTCACGGGCTGCGGCACACTTTCGCGACAAGATGCATCGAAAGCGGATGTGACTATAAGACGGTAAGCGAAATCCTGGGACACTCGAACGTGGCGACCACCCTGAATCTATATGTACACCCAAATATAGATCAGAAAAAGCGCTGCATCGAACGGATGAACAGGTTTCTGAGAATTTAATGCGGGCATTTTTATAAAAATCGGGGAGGATAGAGGGTATGTCGGGGATTTTTTGTAATTTTGCACCGTCAAAAGTTTTCCTTTTAAGGGGCGCTTCATTATCACATTCATTAGCAGATAATTAGAATTGCTGATAA
This sequence comes from uncultured Porphyromonadaceae bacterium, assembly GCA_902470475.1. Classification (GTDB taxonomy): domain Bacteria; phylum Bacteroidota; class Bacteroidia; order Bacteroidales; family Muribaculaceae; genus CAG-873. The sequence goes on from CABRGT010000061.1 coordinate 8,610, forward strand.
TTGACACTACATACTTCCGCAGATACCCGTGCGTGGCTCAAGAGCGACAGATCACGGGGAAGAGAAGCCGTACAGTGTAAACCATGGCATTTTCGCGATATTTCATCCGTCAAATGTCAAATATTCAGGTACATACATCCATAGTTGCCGAAAACACCGTCGAACAGACGCTGTCGGAAGCTCCTGCACGATCGATAACGCGCTACGCGCTGCAGTCGCTTACGGAGATGATGCGCCGCAGGCATGCCGCGGCATGCGATGAAACGTTGCTACGGCTATGGGTGACGGAGATGTTGCTTGACGGCAAGAAGGAGTCGACAGTGCGCCGCTATCTGAGCAAGGCCAGGGCGGTATACACGCTGCATGATCCGGAGTCGGACGCGGCATTTGCCAGCGTGCAGACGGCTTTCGGCCCGGCGGAATGCTCCGTATCGGCAGAGGCGGCCGAAAATCTGAAGCTGACGGCCCGCGTAGTGGCAAGACTCGAGCGTGACGCCGACAGCCAGGACGCGGCCATCTTCATGTATCTTCTCTATAATCCGACTGCCACAACAGCTGATGCCGCGGGGCTGACTTTCGGGAACGCTCCGGATTACTGCGCGCAGACCGCCGAACTGGTGAAGCGGTTCGATTCGTCGCACGGCCGCAAGTATGTGTTTGCCCTAGGGCAGGGCAAGGTGAGGCCGGGCGAAATATCGCGACGCGTGGCCTGCGCCATACGCCAGACGGCCGCCGCGGCCGGCATGCGCCCGTCGGAGAACTTCACACGCGAGAATATCACTGCGATATGGATAGCTGCGGCACTGCAGTGCGGAATTGAACCTGCCGAGATTTACGGAACAGTCGGCTCGCTTCCGCGCGAATACGCGGCTCTGTCAATCGCCGGGAAAAGCGAACCGGACAGCGACCGGCGCAAGGAGATCATATGCCGCGTGGCCGAAGCTATCAACAGCCACGCCCAGCGATGGTTCGTGATGCGGCTGCGCAAAGGCGTACAGCTGGATGACATACGGGCAAGGATAGATGCACGGAATCCGCTGACGTTCTATTATCCGACGCGGACGGAAATCCGCAAGGAGGGTCACCGGCGCATCGTAGCCGATGTGCCTTATCTGCCTGCGACAGTATTCTTCCGGACCCGGCGCGACCGTGTCAGGCCTCTGATGGCAAAGATCGGCGACCTGGCATGGTGCTTCAAGTCGGGGAGCGGCGCGGATAGTGAATACGCGGCAGTGCCCGACAGGCAGATGACAGCATTTCAACGATATATCGGCAACTTCACGCCCGACATCAGGCTTGAGCTGGTGAGCGGCGGGGAGGCACTCGAATGCGGCCGGCGCGTGAGGGTGACAGGCGGAATAATGGAAGGGTACGAAGGGACAATCCTCGACGTCGAGGGCCAGCCCGGCCGCCGCATATTCACGCTGGCGCTGACCGACGCCCAGCAGGCGCGCTGGACAGCGCACGTCGATGACATATATCTGACTCCGCTCGACTGACCGCTCCGGCTCAGCCGGATGCCGACGCCGACGGGCAGAAAGTGCGCAGGCCGCCGGCCGGGCGCATGCCCTTTAAATTTGCCCCAATGGGTAGAAACAATTTCAAACATATGGCTACAAAAGTATTAGTGACGGGTGGAGCGGGCTTCATCGGCTCCAACCTGTGCGAGCATCTGCTGCTCAACGGTTATCTTGTGCGTTGTCTCGACAACTTCGCCACAGGACATATGTATAACCTTATCCCGCTTATGGAGAAGTTTCCGGAGGCATTCGAGCTGCAGGTGGGCGATATCCGCTGTCTCGAGGACTGCCGGCGCGCCACCGAAGGGGTCGACTACGTGATGCACGAGGCGGCGCTGGGATCGGTGCCGCGTTCGATCAATGACCCGATCACGACCAACGACGTGAATATCGGCGGCTTTCTGAACATGCTGGTCGCCGCGCGGGATGCGGGCGTGAAACGCTTCATCTTCGCGGCGTCATCCTCGACTTACGGCGACTCGCAATCGCTGCCCAAGGTGGAGGATGTGATCGGCAAACCTCTTTCGCCGTATGCGATCACGAAGTATGTCGACGAACTGTATGCGGATGTGTTCGCCCGCACGTACGGAACGGAGTATATCGGCCTGCGGTATTTCAACGTCTTCGGACGCCGCCAGGATCCACACGGCGCATATGCGGCCGTGATCCCGCTGTTTGTCAAGAAGTTCATGAATCACGAGGCCCCGAACATCAACGGCGACGGCGAGTATTCGCGCGATTTCACCTACATCGACAACGTGATACAGATGAACATGCTGGCAATGACGACGACAAATCCCGCAGCCGTCAACCAGATCTACAACACGGCCTACGGCGAACGCACGACTCTGAACGATCTGGTGAAGTATCTGCGCGAGTTCCTCAGCGCCAAGGATGCCGAAATCGCAGGTATCGAACCGACCCACGGGCCGAACCGCGCAGGCGACATCCCGCACTCGCTGGCATGCATCGACAAGGCCCGCACGCTGCTGGACTACGCGCCTGAGTTCTCGATGCGCGAGGGACTGCGCGCAGCCGTGGACTGGTACTGGGAAAATCTGTAATAAAATCTATCATAATCAATAAGCAATGGAAAAGGATATCAAAATCTGCGTCATCGGCCTCGGGTATG
>CABRGT010000062.1 GCA_902470475.1 uncultured Porphyromonadaceae bacterium
GGCTTGGTGTCGGCGGTGCGGTGGTCCCAGGGCAGGGCGGAGAGGCCGAAATCGGCGGTGATCTTTTCGAACCACCGGGCGTTGACGCCGTCGCAGACGACGCAGTCGCCCGGGCCGCACAGCCACATCGGCAGCAACTCGCCTGCCCGGCGCAGGGCTACAGCCGCAGGCGGGGGCGTGAAGGCCTCCACGTCGCGGGCGAGCGCTATGTCGTTTTCGGGATTGAAAAGAAAGGCGCGCCTCATGGGAACAGACGCTGCATGATAAGTACGTCCTCGTACGTCTGCCCGTGGCGGATGAACGAGCGAAGTCGTCCGGCCGGGCGGAAACCGTGTCCGGCAAAGAGGCGTCGCGAAGCTTCGTTGCCGACAGCGCAGGTGGCCCACAGCTGGTGCATTCCGAGCCGCCCGGAAGCGTATTCGGCCATAGCTTCTACGGCACTGCCGCCCAGTCCGCGGCGGCGGTAGGGTGCGGCGATGTAGATGCCTGTGCCGGCGCGACGGTCGGTGACGCTGAAGTTGTAGAGGTCGACGCAGCCGACGGTGTCGCCCGTGGCGCGGTCGACGACCATAAGCCGCAGCTGGCCGTCGGCGAATATATCGGCGCGGTAGTTCATGACGTAGTCGGTGACGTTCTGCCGCGAGAGTGGCGCGTCGAAGATTGCCGGACGGTCGTTCTCCCACTCGTAGAGGCGGTCGATGTCGTCGGGTTCGACGGCGCGGAGTAATATTCGGTCGTTTGCTATCATATGTCGAATGGACGGCGCTCCACGATGGATCGTCCCAGCGTGAGTTCGTCGGTGTATTCAAGTTCATTGCCTACGGCCACGCCGCGGGCCAGCCGCGATACCTCGGGCTTGTTTACAAGTTCTTTCAGGCGCCTGTTGATATAGAAGCCGGTGGTGTCGCCTTCCATGGTCGGACTCAGGGCAAGGATTATTTCCCGGATGTTGCCCGAGTCGGCGCGGTCGAGCAGCGACTGTATCTCGATGTCGGCCGGACCGATGCCGTCGATGGGCGAGATAAGTCCGCCAAGCACATGGTACAGGCCTTTGAAGCTGCCGGTGCGCTCGATGCATACCACGTCCTTGACGTTTTCCACGACGCATACAGTGGACCGGTCGCGTCCCGGGTCGGCGCAGATGGCGCAGGTCTCGGTCTCGCTGATGTTGTGGCAGACGCTGCAGTAGGTTATGCCGCGGCGCAGGTCGATGATGGACTGCCCGAGGGCTATGGCTTCGGCCGGGTCGCGCCGGAGCATGTAGAGCGCCAGCCGGAGGGCCGTCTTGCGGCCTACGCCCGGCAGCCGCGACAGCTCGGTGACGGCCTTTTCGAGTAATGATGATGAGAATTCCTGATTCATTTTTGTCGTCGGAAACGGACAGTTGCCTGCCAGTATGGGAATTGGAGAGTGAGCAGATCGTCGGCGAATGTGGCGCCGCAACCGTATTCTGCCGGGAGCATGACCCCCGAGGGCTGGATCCACTCGAGATCGAATATGCCCGTGAATGTGGCCGGATAGAGGCGACCCTTGATGCGCAGCGGCTGCCATGCCTCGCGGGTGTCGCCGGCACCGTCGAGGTAGATTATATCGTAGCCTCCGGCGCCGTCGGCCACGGTGGCCAGGGTGTAGCGGCCGCCGACAGTGGTGCGTTCGGGCCGGGTGACGTGGTCGTAGTATATCCATGTGCCTTCGAACGGATCATCGGACGCGAGCAGATATGCAGCCAGTGAATCGGGGTGGGCGAAGCGTGACATGACTGCACGGCCGGTGTATTCGGCGTGTGCGAACGACGACGTAAGTAGCGTGCCGCTGTCGCCGAGAAGCATGAAGTGCGGCGCTGAACAGGATGATATGGAGACCGGAAGACTGATGACTGGCGATGTGACTCCGGCCGAAAGCAGCGCGCCGCCTTCGCCCGAGCTGACGCGCACCGAGAATCCGTGCGTGAAGGGGTCGCCGAACAGCCGGAAACGCGAATGCTCCGATCTGTGGCGCTGTCCGCTGTCGGAGCGTCCCTGCTCGCATATTACGTAGCTGTCCCAGTCGTCGTCGCGGCTGTAGCGGTCGAAAGCGAACCTCAGGTAGTCGTAACTGGTCGAGTCGGCGATGTTCCATCGCAGTTCGGCAGCCGGATGGCGCGTGTCGTGCAGTGCGATGCGGTAGTGCAGTTTCAGGTTTGCTGTCGGTTCGGCAAAGGCGGTGTCGGCAAGGACCGCGTCGGCAGCCGAGGCCGGCAGGAATGTGCAGAGGAATATGATCAGGGACGGAATTCTCATCGTTCGATAATTTCGGCCACCCGGGCGGCGAATTCTTCGGCCGGAAGATCGTATGGCAGGTAATGCAGCGAGAAGCCGCGGCGCTCCATGCCGCGGAACCAGGTCATCTGCCGCTTGGCAAACTGGTGGATGGCTGTCTCAAGATCCGAGACCATAGAGTCGTAGTCGCGGCGTCCTATGACATATTCTGTTATGAATTTGTATTCGAGACCGTAGTAGATCAGGTCGTCGGGAGCGATGCCGGAGTCGAGAAGCCGGCGCACTTCGTCGACCATGCCTTCGTCGAGGCGGCGGTGCAGCCGCTCGGTGATGCGGCGGCGGCGGTCGTCGCGCGGAATGTCGACGCAGACTGCGACTGCTCCCTCCACAGGGTGAGGGGTAGTGTGTGTGGCCTCGTCGGGATGCTTTTCGTAGTAGTCGGCGATCTCGATGGCTCGGATGGCGCGCTTGACGGTGTCGATGTCGGTGCGGTTGTGCAGCGATTTTTTTGTGGCCAGGATGGCGGCGAGTTCGTCGAGGCTCTTGTCGGCCAGCGAGGCGCGCAGCCCCGGGTCGGCCGGAACTTCCGGCAGCCGCAGGCCGTTGAGAATAGCCTCGACGTACATTCCTGTGCCTCCAGCCACGATGGGGAGGCGTCCGCGGGCGCGGACGCCGTCGATGGCCGGGTTGGCGTCGCGCAGATACTCGTAGAGGTTGTACTTGTGGCCGGCCGGAACGATGTCGATCATGTGGACCGGCACGTCGCCGTATTCCCCGATATCCTTTCCGGTGCCGATGTCCATGCCCCGGTATACCTGGCGTGAGTCGGCGCTGATGATCTCGGCGCCGAGACGCCGGGCCGTGGCTACGGCCATCGCGGTCTTGCCGCTGGCCGTAGGTCCTGTGATGACTAACAGCGGACAGGCACCCATCAGTCGTTCTGTCCCGTGATGCGCTGCCACATGCGGCGGGTGCGGAAGAACGGTCGGTCTTCGTTGTTATTGGCCACACCGAGCCATTTCAGGTCACTGTAGTCCACATCCCAGTCCTTGAAGTCGCGCAGGCGGAAAGTCGGACGGTAGCGGCGGATGGGATAGCGACGCTTTCCTTCGGGAGTGTAGGTTTTCCAGGCCATGGTGATGGTGAAGATGCGGTAGATCTCGTTGGCGAGTTCGGCGGTGAGCGACGACTGTTTCATCAGTCTGTCGATCATGTCGAGGGTCATCCACGTTCCCTGCAGGCGTCCCATGGGCGCGTCGTTGCAGCTGCCGGGAATGAAAGCGGCATAGTGGATGATGTCGGTGGTCATGTTGTGGCTCTTGTTGACGTACAGATAGCGGAGCGACGTGCCGTCGATGTCGGCGATGGAATTCCACAGACGCTGTGCGTCGTCGGGAGTGATGAATTCGTTCGGACTGACTTCGGCAGTGGCAGGAGTGTCCCAGCGGCCGTCGGTGTGTTTCTGAAGCAGCACGCAGTCGCCGGCCAGAACGAGAAACCTGACGATGGAATTGCGCCTGCTCTCGCCCTGGATCATCGGGCCGATCATCAGCGACATGTTGGTGTAGCGCATGAGCATGAACACTATGAGCATGCCGAGCACGACCATGGGCATGACGCGGAAAAAGAACAGGTCGGGGCTGTTGAAATTGACATTGATGTAGTACACGAAGTAGTACCACCACTGTACCGCGCCTATGGCCGCCGAAACGACGAGAATGAACATCAGCTGGTAACGCGATTCGTTCTCATAGATACTGGTTGCCACCGAACTGCCGGGGACGTATCCGTTGCGGGCGCGGCAACTGCGGCAGAAACGGGTGCGGTAGTTCATTGCCAGTTCCCATGCCGCAACCAGTGTCATCGTGGGCATCAGCACGAGCGTGGTGATGTACGGTATGTCGCGGTTGGATTTCGACCAGTCGATCAGACCGTCGAGCAGCAGCTTGGAGTTCAGGATGTTGATGGTCTCCATGACGAGTGCCGCGATGAAGAGTACGAGCATGCCGTAGCGCAGGATCAGCACGCAGCGCGGCGACGGACCGTAGGAGATGCGGCGCGAGGCTACGAGCAACGCGTATGAAAGGCATGCGACACCCAGCGGCAGCCATGTCTTGTTGAAGACAAATGCCAGCAGGTATACGCCGATGAAGGATGCCATAACGGCCGTCCAGTAGTTCCAGAGCGAGAACAGCATCCGGCGTGTAGCTTTTTCGTCAGTATGTGGCATTGCGGTCAGATATTTTTGTTGAGCCAGTCGAGCATTTTCAGGTAGACGGTCGCGCGGGCGTTGCCACCGTAGATCGAGTGGTTCTTGTTAGGGAAAAGCAACATGTCGCAGAAGCGTCCGTTCTGCTCGAGTTGCGATACGAATTCGATGGAGTTGGCCGGGTGCACGTTGTCGTCGGCCGTGCCGTACATGATCAGCAGCGGACACTGCAGGTCGCGGGTCCGGCGCACGGGGGCGGATTCGTTGTAACCTGAGTCGTTCTGGCCCGGGGTGAGCATGTAGCGCTCGGCGTAGATGGTGTCGTAGAACCGCCAGTCAGTGACCGGGGCGACCGCGACGGCCGCGCTGTAGGGCGCGCCCTGTACGGTGGCGGCCATCAGCGCCTCGTATCCGCCATAGCTCCATCCGAAGATGGCGATACGCTGCGGGTCGGCGTAGGGCAGGGCGGCCGCATAGCGCGCGGCAGCTATCTGATCAATGGTCTCGTAGTGGCCGAGCCGTTTGTAGACTATGTCGCAGAATGCGCGGCCACGGCCGCCTGTGCCTCGCCCGTCGACGCATACCACGACATATCCGGCGCGTGAGTATACATCCATCCAGTCGAGTTGCCAGCGGTGCAGCACTTCCTGAGAGCCCGGGCCGCTGTATTGATACATGACTACTGGATAGCGTTTCGACGGGTTGAAACCGGCAGGCTTGATTATGAATCCGTTGAGGGTGTTGCCGTCGCTGGTCATAGTGAAGAATTCGCGATTGGCTACCAGCGAAGCCGTGCGTGAGGCGTATGCGGCGTTGTCCTCGATCACGCGCAGTTCCTTGCCGGTCGGGCCAGTGAGACGGTAGACCGGAGGTGTCGTCGGATCGTCGTGTCGCATGACGGCGTATTTCATGCCCGGAGCGAATTCAGCGGAGTTGTTGCCTTCGGAAGCCGAGATGTCGGTGACTTTGCCTTTGGCGTCGATGCGGCGCACGGTGCGGTCCATCGGTGTGGGGGCGGCTATCTGGCAATAGATGTTTCCGGCGTCGTCGGTGCCGTAGTAGGCCGTGACGTCGGCATCGCCGGTGTCCACGCGGCGTGTCTCCACTCCGTTGTAATTATATATGTACAGGCGGTTGAATCCGTCGCGCCATGAGTTCACCACAAAATGGTCAGCCGCCAGGTGCAGTGACTCGTAGGTAGCCGGATTGATCCACGAGGCGGATTCCTCGCTGTAGATTTCTTTGGCGATGGTCGACTTGGGATTGATCTTGTAGATCAGGCAGAGATTCTGGTCGCGGTTGAGCGTGGCGGCGATGAGCGACTGGGCGTCGGGGCCGTAGGCAATGCGCGGAATGTATTCGATGCGGTTGTCGGGCAGGGCGATGTCCTTGATCTTGCGTGTCTCCACGTCGTAGTGATGGAGCGATACGCGGCTGTTGGGCTGCCCGGCCACGGGATATTTGTAGCTCCATACCTGCGGATAAAGCGTCGGCATGGCCGAGAAGTCGCCGTCGGTGCCGTAGGTGGTCATGTTGTAGAGCGGCACGTCGGTCTCATTGTACTTAAGGAAGCATAGACCGAGGTTGTCGGGCGCCCATGTCATGGAGCAGACTGTGGCGAATTCTTCCTCGTAGACCCAGTCGGGCACGCCGTTGATGACGGCGTTGACCTTTCCGTCGTCGGTGACTGACACTTCGCTCTTGTAGTCGAGCTTGGCGATGTGGATGTTGTTGTCGGCAACGAATGCCACCATGCGCGAGTCGGGAGAGAATACGGGCGACTGCTGGCGCGGATGATTCACCGAGAGCGGGCGCAGGATGCGCGACCGCACTTCGTAGACGTAGTATTCGGCCGTGAACGAGCGGCGGTAGATGTCGCGTCGGTTGTTCCACAGGAGTACTTTTGATGCGTCGGGGCTGAGAATGAAGCCTTCGATGTGTGATATTTTTGTCTCGCGTGTGCGGCTCAGGTCGACCAGTGTGTCCGTGGCCTCGCCACGGCGTGTGTCGTAGCGGCGTATAAGTCGGCTGTCGGGATCAAGCAGAAAGTAACTTTCGCCGTCGGGAGCGTATGTGAAGCCCGACGGTGCGGCCGGACGGTTTTCGGGATAGACGCATGTCCGCATCATATCGAGAGAGATGTCGGCGGCGACAGCTCCCGGAGCAGCCAGGGCCAGCGTCGTCGCGCTTATGAGAATGGCAGGTAATTTCATCTACAGTTTCAGAAGTATGGTTTTCGGATTGGTTTGGGTTTCGGTTCAGAAAAGCGAGAGTTGCGAGGGGTTCTGAGGTTTCTCGCTGCCGGAGCGGCTTTTGCGCGGTTCCTGGTAGCCGAATTTGTCGTCATTGTCGGGCTGGCGCATCGAGGGGGTCTTTGCCGGGGGATTTTTGGTGAACCAGTCTTCGGATTCGAACGATTTCTCGACAGCGCGCAGGTCGTCCTCGCTTATGAGGGGCGCGGAAGTCTCCACTGCATCAGTCTCGGCGGCGGATTTGGTATTACGACGCGGTTTGAGACGGGCTATTTCTTCCTGAAGTTCTTTTTCGCGCCGGGCCTGTTTGCGGAGGTTTTCGGATATGGTCTCGCGCAGCGATTCAATCTTGGCATCGCGGTCGGCGAGGGCGGTCTTGAGCGATTTTATCTTTTCGGTATCATGCGCCAGTCGTTCGCCAACCTCGAGCATTTTCTTGTCAAGCTCTTTATTGTATTCCTCGATGGTGGAGTTGGCTTCGTCGAGTTGTTTCTCCCGGTCGGCCAGCCGTTTATTGGCAGCGGCAAGGTTCTTGCGCATGTCCTCGAGCATCTGCTTGGCCACGCGGGCTTCTTCCTTGAGGCTTTCCATTCCCGACGTCATCACGTCGATCTGGATTTTCATGGCATCGGCTTCGGCGGAAGTATTTTCGCCGGGCCGCTCGCGCAGACGCTTTAACTCAAGGTTCAGCCGTTCGATCTCGGCGCGGGCGCTGTCGACATCCTCCTGCTGTACGCCTGCCACCTTGAGGCGGTTGACAAGCGAACGGTTTTCGAGTTCGTATTGCTCGCGGTCGGCCTCGATCTTCACAAGCTGCGCCTCAAGGTCGTGTACGCGATCGGCGAGGGCGCGCTTCTGGCGGTCGGCGCTGAGCTGCTTCTGCTGCATGTCGGCCGATTTCTTCTCTATGTCGGCGGCTTTGGTCTTGATAGAGTCGAGTTCGGCGGCCATCGATTCGCGGGTCTGCTGCCAGCGGCTTTCGCAGTAGGCCTGCGCCTGGGCGCCGAGCGAATCGAGGTATTGGCGAACACCGCCGTCGAGGGCGTCGCGAAGATATTTTATCTGTGCGTCGCGGTCGACGCTTTGGGCAAGAAACGGGGGAAGCGACTGGTTGAAGACCTCTATGACTTTTTCGAAAATGGCATTCTGGCTTGCAGGATCGAACTTCAGTGGCTCGATCTCGGCTCCCGCCGCAGGTGTGGCGTTTGCCGTCGGTTTAGGGGTGGGGTATATTGACTCGGCCGTGTCGGCATAGAGTGCGTTGTCGGCTTCATCGTCCCCGTCGGAGAACCCGAGCCCGCGTTTGAGAGTCTTGAAAATGCTCATGTCAGATGTCGTTTTTATGGTCGTCGGGAACCTGAGTCGCTACGACTCCGACGCCCTTGCGCCCGTTAATAGCAATGTAAAGAGGATTGTCGAACCGGACCGCGCGGATGAATCCGTCATCGTAGACTGCGTCGAGAGCGTCGAGGGCGGCCGTGTCGCAGACAGCCCCGTCGATACCGGGAGCGACTGTAAAATACCCCACGCCGAACGACGTGAGATTATGGAAGAAGTGCGTGCCCTGGCTGGGCTCGGGGCAGTAACTGCCTACAGCGGCTTCGGCGATGAGCCGTGCGCCCGAGATGTCGGCCCAGCGTACGGGGACCCCCAGTGCGCTGTCGCTCGAACCCCAGCGTCCGGGTCCGATGAGGATGTAGCCGCGTCCTTCGGCCACGTAGCGGCGGTTGATGGCCTCGATGAGGGTTACGAGGCGGGTGTTGTTGGCCGAATCGAATGTGTCGGGCCGTACGTAGACTATGTCGCGGATGCCTTCGACGGCCCCGTTGCCGATGGCGGTGGTGCTGCGGAGGATCACAGATTTCGGGTCGACCTCGAGCATGGCGTCCGTGACGAGTTCCTTGCGGTCGATGATCGGACGGATCTGGAGCCAGTAGATATGGCCCTTGTTGACCGGCGACGACGAGGCACCCGGCGCGACAAGCCCGGCGAATTCAATCTCTACGGGCCGCTGCATGGCGCTTTGTCCCTGCTTGAGCATGAAGTCGATGGCCGGGGCAAGGGGATATACTTTGTCGCGCAGTATGTTGCTGAACGTGATTACACGGCGTCCGGGGCCGTCCTCGTAGTCTTTCAGGATTGAGTCGCGGGCGTCGTAGGTCGAGGCGATGTAGCGCAGGGCGCCCGTGTTGGCGAAGTCCTGAACCGGGCGGCTGACGATGTTGAAGCTATCGTCGGTAGTGATTGTGCCGCATGCAGAGGCATCGACCGGCAGGGCGCACAGGCGGGTCTGTGTCTGCTTCAGGGCCAGATCAAGGGTCGAGGTCTGCAGTGCGCGTTGCGGATGCAGCGGACTGAACCGCAGTCCGACGCCTCCGTCGACGATGTATTTGCCCAGGCCGACGGCCACTTCGGCCACGCCGTCCTCGGGCTGTTCGTTGCCCAGCGGGTAGTAGTTGAGCGAACGGCCCACGCCGGAGAAATTCGGGAAATAGCAGTCCTTGTACTGCTCGCCGACGACTTCCTGGATTATGACGGCCATCTTTTCCTGATCGATGAGGTTGCTGGTGGCAGTCATGTAGTCCTTGCCGGCGCGGAAGAATACGGAGGCGTAGACACCCTTGATGGCGTCGCTGAGCATGCGCAGCCGCTCATACCGGTCGTTGACGCACGGAACCATGTATGTGGAATAGATCCCGGCAAAGGGCTGATAATGCGAATCCTCGAGCAGGCTCGACGATCGCACGGCAAGCGGGCGGTCTATGACCTCGAACAGAGCGAAGAAATCCTCGACGAGCCGTTCGGGCAGCCGCGCGGCGAGGAAGTGCGATAGGATCTCGTTGTCGGGCGCATCGCTGAGCGCGACCGGATACAACCGGTTGGAGGCCATGAATTCGTCGAAAATATCGGTACAGAGCACCACAGTGCGCGGAATCGAGATGGTGATTCCGTAGAAGTTGTCGCAGATGGGATTTTTCTTGATGATCGAGTCGACGAAAGCCAGGCCGCGGCCCTTGCCTCCGAGGCTTCCCTGGCCGATGCGGGCGAAATTGCTGTAGTGGTCGAAGCGGTCCTTGCGGAATACTGCCACGACGCCGCGGTTTTTCATCTTGCGGTATTTGACGATCAGTTCGAAGAAGAGCTGCCGGGCGGCCGGCGCGTCGGCGATCGACTCGAAGCGATGGCGCTTGATGATGTCGGCTATCGGGAACAGTGCGCGCGAATAGAGCCAGCGCGATATGTCGTTGTTGGAGGCGTGGATGTAAAGCGCCTCGTCGGGGATGTCGAATATGCTTTTCTGGAGCGACTTCAGATCCTTCAGGCGCATGATCTCGGTGCCTGATGACGGGTCGCGGATGATGAAGTCGCCGAAACCGAAGTTGGCCATGATCGCCTCGCCGAGATCGACGGGCAGTTTCTTTGAATTTTTGTCGAGGAACACCCCGCCGATCCGGGCCACGGCGGCGGCGTTGGACGTCTCGGACGATTCGATGATAAGAGGCAGGTGCGGATCGCGTCCACGCAGATATTCGGCAAGACGTATGCCGGCCTGAGGATCCTTGGAACCTTCGCGCATGAATGATACGTCGCTGATGACGCCGAGCATGTTGTCGCCGTATTTCTCGTAAAGAGCCACGGCCTCCTCGTAATCGCGGGCCAGCATTACCTTTGGACGTCCGCGCATGCGCAGCATCTGTTCATGTTCGTTGAGGGCTTCGGTAGAGAATTCGCGCGACTGGGAGAGGAGAAACTTGTAGATATGCGGCAGTACCGACGAATAAAAGCGCACGGAGTCCTCCACCACCATGATCATCTGCACGCCCACTTCGGTGATGTCGTCGGCATTGAGGCGGTCTTCGAGCAGTTTGATGATGGCGAGCAGCAGGTCCATGTTGCCCAGCCAGCTGAACACGTAGTCGATCTGAGAGAGGTCTTCGCCGAGAAGGCGCCTCGACACTTCCTTGGAGAACGGCGTCAGAACGACGAGCGGTATGCCGGGGTGTGCCGACTTTATGCTGCGGCATCCTTCGATCGACTCGGAGATGTCATTGGCCGGCATTACTATGACCAGGTCGAAGTGATTGTGCGCCATCAGCTCCATGGCCGAGCCGATGGTGGAGGCACGTGTGACGCGCGGGGGCGAGCTCAGATTGAGCGACACGTATTCCATGTAGAGCTGCTCGTCAACGCGTCCGTCCTCCTCCATGATGAAGGCGTCGTAGCGCGAGGCGACCAGCAGCACGTTGAATATGCGCCGCTGCATCAGTTGGCTGAATGCCGTATCCTTCAGATACAGCCTGCTGAGTGCTTGCTCGTTCATGTCCCGATACCGTTGTTCTTGTCGATGCAAAGTTAAACAAAAAAACGGTAAGAATGGTGCGCCGTCCCCATATAATTTATGTATATCGCACGGCTCTTTCATTTAAGAATGCCGATGAGATTCAAAAATGATGTTATTTAATA
>CABRGT010000063.1 GCA_902470475.1 uncultured Porphyromonadaceae bacterium
TTCGCCGAAATGATCCGCGACGGCCTGTTTCAGGTCGGTGCCGCCGACAAGGTCGGCCATGAAATGGGCCGCCGCGGGATTCTCGTGGAGCAGTTGAGCTATTTCAGCTTCGAGCTGCAGGGGGTGTTGTGTGTTTTCCATAGTTTTTTGATTTAGATAAGAAGGTTTGTTTTGTGTTTGCGTTGCAAAGTTACAACGCAAATTTTATTTACGCAAGAAAAATCACAAAAAAATTTCAACTTTGATTGAATTTTTAACAATTAAGCCGGAGACGGAAGCGAAATATGGGCGTAATAGCATCGTCTGCTCCGCAGGCTACCTTGCGGAGGACATAGTGATCGGGGGTAAGCTATGGACGGGAGCGTCGGCAGCGCAGGCGAGACGACTGCGGTCTCGGTACTGCGGCGGTTACCCGGTGCGTCGGCGGCGAAGGCGAGACGCCTGCTGTTCCTGTTGTCCCGGTCAGTGGTCGCGGGAGATGATGAAGTCGAAGAGGCTGGCGAGATGGGCGGAAGCCTCGCAGGCGGGCAGGCGGTCGAGATGGGTCCGGGCCTGGGCGCGCAGGGCGGTCATGCGGTCGTAGGCGTAGTCGATGCCGCCGCATTCGCGGGCTATGCGGGTTAGCTCGGCTATCTGGTCGTCGTCGAGTTCGGGTATGCCCTGCGATGCGAGCATTGCCTCGGCCCGGGGGGCCTTGCCGGATTCGATGACATGGAGAAGCGGCAGGGTGACCTTGCCCTCGCGGAGATCGTTGCCGGTGGGCTTCCCTACTTTTCCGGAATCGAAGTAATCGAAAATGTCGTCGCGGATCTGGAAGCACAGCCCCAGGAGGCGGGCCACCTCGGCGAGGGTCTCGGTGGCGTCGGACGGAGCGTTGACGGCATAGCAGCCCACGCGGGCGCATGCCACAAAGAGGGATGCGGTCTTGTGGTCGATGACTTTAAAATACGAGGTCTCGGTCTGCGTGTGCTCGCGGGCGTTGTATATCTGATCGATCTCTCCGAGCGAAAGCAATTTTCCCAAATTGCCGATAGCCTCGATGATGCGTACGTCGCCGGTATCGATGGCGCGCTGGAGTGAGGTCGACACAAAAAAATCGCCTACCAGGACGGCGATATGGTTGTCCCACACGGCGTTGATGGTAGGGCGGTTGCGGCGCAGCTTAGAATCGTCCACGACATCGTCGTGGATCAGGGACGCGTTGTGAAGGAGCTCGACAGCGGCGGCGGCGTTGAGCACGCGTTCGTCGACCGGCCCGAACATGCCTGCGCAGAGCATGACGAGGATAGGGCGGATCTGCTTGCCTTTGGAGGTCAGATAGCCTTCAATGACGGTGTCCATCAGCGGATTACCGGACGACAAACGGGCGCGTATCAGGGCATTGAGCCGCTCGATGTCGCTCCGGAGATGTATTTTGATGGTGTCTAACGCGTTCATTCGTACGAAATATGGCGCAAAGATAGCAAAAAATCGGGATACTGACAACAAAGAACGTGAAAAGCGCCCGGGGCGTCGGGGCCTCGGGCGCTTTGATATTCACAGCAGGGTGATTATTCGAAAGTGACTGTGTAGGGGAGCTGGTCGAGGTGTACGGTCACCTTGTAGGTGCCTGCACCGGGAGCGGGAATGTTGGCGGGATTGCCGTCTTCAGCCTTTGTGACGAGGCAGTCGGCAGCGCCGCCCATCTGGATATCCCAGCCGTTGTTGCACTGGATCTTGAACTCACCGGCCTTGAGGGTCATGGTGGCGGTCCAGGTGAGGAAGTCGGCCGAGGGAGTCAGGGGAGTTGCAGCGTCCCATCCGGCGGGAGTCGCGTCGCCGATAAGACCGATCGCGGTGACGGGGGTCAGCTTGTAGGTGAGCGAAGCGGTGTTGGCCTCGGCCCAGTAGAGACCGTCGGCACCGGCGTTGATGTTGCCTGCGCCGCCGTCGTTGGACAGCTGGCCTTCCTCGGCGCCCATGCCGAAGTTGACACCGTCCCAGTTGGGAGCGGAGGTAAACTTGAATTCACCGTTGAGGTGAGCGAAACCGAAGTAGTTGCTGTAGTCGATGGTCGAGAGCAGCTGCGAAGCGGTCTGGCTCCAGCCGTTGGAGTTGCCGGGGGTGTAGAGATTCTCGATAGCGAGCGAGAAGTCGTAGGTCATATCCTCCATGTTGATGGTCAGCAGGTAGGGACCGGTGACGTTGAGACAGCCGGCCTGTGCTTCGGCATCGTCTGTGGAAGCCATGAGAAGACCGGTGAGCGATTCGTCGCCGTTGACCTCGACGCCGAACTGAGTGTCGGCACCCGAAACCCAGTCGCCGGTAACGAAGGTCGACTCGGGGATGATCTTCCACCACCAGCCTTCGGTAACGTCGAACTTGAACGTGAATACGGGATCGTCATACGGGCTCAGGTCGGAGTGGTTGAGCTTGATGGCCTTGGTGACCTCCCAGTCGCAGGCGGTGCCTACGAGGTAGTAGCTGTCCTCGATGACGAGGTCGCTCGGGAAAGGCAGCACATTCATGGCGTAGGGACCGTAGTAGGTGTCCGGACCGCCGATGCGGGCTTCCTGGGCGGCAGCGGCGTCGCCGCCAACGGTATAGAGGCTATAGCGGAGCTGAACAGCCTTGGCCTTGGGGCCCTTGGAGATGTTCTTGTAATAAACACCCTGGAGGGCATCGGGGGAGGCTACGATGTTGTAGAGTGTGCCTTCCTCGTTGGCGGGCTCAACCGCGGCCACGAACGAGCCGGCGCCTGCGAAGCTTGCGTCCTTGGCTACTTCGACAACGGCCTTATAGGTGTAGTTCACGAGGTTGGGGGCTGCCACAGTGGCGAGGACGATATTCTCGTTGGCATCGTTGAGGCCCTTGAGGTCGTATGTGTCGGCAGCAACGATAGCGTCGGTCACGGTGACGTCGGCGGCCTGCAGCACTGTGCCCTGAGCATTGGTCTGAGGTGCGGGATTCGGCTCCTCGTAGTTGTCGCAGGACACGAATCCGAAGCTCAGAAGAGCGGTCAGACCATAGATTGCATATTTTTTCATATCTGTGTTATCGATTTTTAGTACCGTCCGCCGCGGAGGCGCCCTTCGGGGACGCCTCCGGCGGACCGGCAGGTATTTACTTTAATGCAAAGCTGACTGTCTTGGTGTTGGTGTCCACAGTCATCTGGATGGTCGACTCTTCGGTCAGATCGAAGGCCCAGTTGCCCTTGCCGCTTACGTAGCCGCCGTTGAACACACCGCCGCTGAAGCTGCTGGCGACGTCGCCGTCATTGGCCTGCGGGCCGATTTGGGTGGGATTGTCCCAGTCGTCCTCGGTGAGTTCGAGAGCGAAGCGGAAGTTGAGGTGACCGGCGGGAGCTGTGAAAGTACCGGTATAGACGCCGCTGCCGTCAGTGTCGGCGAGACGGTAATCCTTGTAATTGGCCTCCTCGGAGATACCCGGAGCCTTCCAGCCCGAGATCGAGCCTACCAGGTAGATGTACTTGGTGACGGTGACGGTGTGCTCGCCTTCGTACATGTCGACAAGGATATTGTTCATGTCGCTCATGTTGACGACGATCGTCATCTTGCCGCCGGGCCAGTTGGGGAAGTTGAACGAGCCCTTGCCCTTGACAGCGGTGCCGGCGAACGAGCCGTCGACAAATTCGTAGTCGACAGGATTGTCATCGACCTGCGAGCCATAGGAATCGTCGTCCCAGCCGGTGAGCTGAGTGTAGAAGCGGAACATGGCGCTGCCGGCGGGGATGTCGAACACGCCGGTGTAAACCTTCGAACCGATGCCGTCGGCGGGTTCGGAGAGAGTCCATTCGGCATAGTGGGCGGCATTACCCTCGGTGGGACCGGCCCAGCCTTCGGGAGCACCGACGAGGTAGATCACGCCGGGTACGGGCACTGCGAAGTAAGGACGCAGAGCGTTGTACGAAACGACGTTGGATGTGATCAGCGAGCTTTCGACGCCGGTGAGCTGAGCCACAGCGCGGAAGTAGATCTTAGCGGTCTGTCCGGCGCCGTAGGCGGCGTTATATGCGTCGGCATCCTCGATACCCTGAAGGTTGAGAAGACCCAGGGCCACGTCGGACTGCTTGACCTGCAGCTTCGCGGAGGTCGCGGTGACGGTGGCGAGATCGACAGAGCTGGTGAAAGCTTCGTCGAGGGCCATCTGCATCGAGTACTGTGTGACGGCCGAGTAGCCGTAGTCGGGCTGCGAGCAGGTGAACTCCAGCACGCTGCTGCGTGCGTCGGAGAGCTCTATGTACTGGTCCTGCATCTGAGGCACGTTGAGCTTGAACTCCGTCGGTGCCTGATATACAGGGTCGCGGTCTTGCTCGCAGGAGGTGAAACCGGCTGCGAGAGCCGCCAAGGCCAGGAATATTGAAAGTTTTTTCATTGTGTTGTCCTTTTTTCAGTATTAATAGCCGGGGTTCTGGGTATAGCCGTTGGTCGTTACGACGGTAGCCGGCAGAGGATATACGTTGAAGTTCTGGGGATAGTCAGCGCCGTTGAGCACCTTGTTCTTCCAGTTCCAGGTGTAGCCCGAGATCCACTTGCCGTAGCGGATGAGGTCGGTGCGGCGGTTGCACTCGGAGTAGAGTTCGCGGCAGCGCTCGTTCTGCAGCTCGGTAAGATTGATCGCAGTGTAGGCGGGCATGCCTGCGCGCTCACGGATGTAGTTGGTGTACTCGAGAGCCTTGGCCTGCGAGCCGGCACCGTGAAGGGCGGCCTCGGCGGCGGAGAGGTAGATCTCGGCCAGACGGATCATGCCGTAGTCGATACCCAGCGGGTCGACGGCAGCGGGCGAGAGAGCCTCGTCGATGTCGCCTTCGTCGTTGATGTACCAGTTGGAGAACTTGACGGCAAGGAAGCCGTTGTTGCCCCAAGCGGCCTGGGTGAATTCCTCGTTGTTGATGTTGAAGCCGTCGGCGGCAGTTTTCCACATCTTCGTACGGAGGTCAGGCGAGTAGGTGTAGTCGCTGTTCCACTCGAAGATCTCGACGAACTGGCGGCGTGCGCTCATACACTTCCAGCCGTTGCCCGAGTTATACTCGGCCTGGGTGCAGGAGAATGTCGCGTCGGAGGGAGCGTCGCCGATCCACGCGTTGCACATGAAGCCGCCGTTGGCGTAGCTCTTGAGGCCGACGCCGAGGGCATTGAGGGTCATCGATTCCTGGGGAATGTTCCAGATGATCTCGTTGATGTCGCTTGCACCGCCGATGGTGAAGTCCTTGTTGTTGTAACCGAAGTTCTGGTGGTATGCGTTGCAGAGACCGGAGTTCTGGAAGCCGCCGTGACCGAGACGGGCGATGATAGCCTCGGCGTGGTCGTAGCAGTCCTTCCAGCGTTCGGTGCCGGTGTAGACCTCAGCGTTGAGATAGAACTTGACGAGGAGGGCCTCAGCCACGTCGAGACCTACGTAGCCGTAGGGGGGACGGTTCTGGGGATCGTTGGCCTTGTACCATGCCACGATGTCCTCGAGTTCGTCAGTGACGCGGTTGAACACCATGCGGCGGCCTTCGGCGAAATCGGAGCTGAGCTGCGGAGGCACGGAGCCGATCTTGACATCGTCGCCTGCCCAGGGCACATTGCCGTAGCAGTCGATCAGATAGAAATAGCAGCCTGCGCGGAGGATGCGGGCCTGGCGGTCGAATTCAGCCTTGAGGGCGATGTCCTCGTCGGTGGTGCACTGGAAATCGGACTGGATGAAGTTGTTGCACAGGCCGACATTAACCATGAGGCGGGAGTACACGCCCATGACGACGCCGTTGTTAGTAGCGGGATAGCCGTACTGGAAGTTGGCGTCGATAGCGTCGGCCGAGGGAAGCCAGTTGGCCTCGTCGGTGGGGATTTCCTCGAGGTTGAAGACAGCGCGCTGGAAGGTGGACATACCGCCGTCCATCGAAGTCAGGATGTTCGAACCGTCGGAGTTGGTACCGTAGCCGTAGGTCGCGAAGTCCTGGTATACGAACGCGATGGTGCGCGCCATATACTCACGCGGATCCTGATGGAAGGTACCTGGCGTGATATCGTTCGGCGAGGTCGGCAGCAGGTCGAGGTCGCCCGTGCATGAGCTGAGAGCCACACCGACTGCAAGACCGGCCGTCAGAATGATCTTATTGAGTTTCATATAGAATTTTCTGATAATTGGTTAATGGTTAGAATGTGGCGATCACACCGAGGGTGAAGGTGACAGGACGCGGATAAACGTTGTCGTCGCGGCCGTCGAACACTTCGGGATCGATACCCTTGTACTTGGTGATGACGAAGGGATTCTGGCAGGCACCGAAGAGGCGGAGACGCAGCTTGTCGTTGAGCAGGTTGTCCCAGGTGTAGCCGAGAGTGATGTTGTCGCAGCGGATGAACGATGCGTTCTCAACCCAGTAGTCGCTCAGAGCGAGGTTGGAGTCGTTGGTGCGGAAGTAGAATTCGTTGCGCAGCAGGTTGTTGAGGCCGTACTGATCCACGCTTCCGAAGTTGGTGCGCGTGCGGCGGGGTGCGTTGTAGACCCAGTTGCCGATCGAAGCGCGGAGCGAGAATCCGAAGTCCCAGTTCTTATAGTTGAAGGTGTTGTTCCAGGTCATGGTCACCTTGGGTTCGGGCGAGTGGAAATTGATCAGGTCGGCGTCGTCGATCTTGCCGTCGGCATTCTGGTCGACGTACTGACCTTCGACGGGGTTGCCGGCGTTGTCATAAACCTGCTGATATACACGGTAGGTGTATGCGGCCTCGCCCTGCATGAACCACTGGAGGGGCTTGTCGATACCGCCGGGAACACTACGGCGCGATGAGATGGGAGTGCCGTCGTTGAGTTCGGTGATCTTGTTGCGGTTCCATGCGACGTTGTAGCTGGTCGACCATGTGAAGTCGGAGGTAACGACGGGCTTGGCGCCGACGGTGAACTCGATACCGTAGTTGCGGAGGGTGCCGATATTACGGGTGAGGTAGTCGGAAGTCTGGAGACCCTTGGCCGGCACGAGGGCAAGCAGGTCCTTGGTGTCGCGGAGGTACCAGTCGATGTTTGCGGTAAGGCGGTTGTTGAGGAAAGCGAGGTCGAAGCCTACGTTCCAGGTAGTGGTGGTCTCCCACTTGATGTTGGTGTCGTAGGGCTGGGGATAGAGAGCCGATACCCACTGGCCGTTGTTGAAGTACGAGGGATACTGGAAGTTAGGATCCGACGAGATGGTGTAGATAGGCATGTAGGGGAAGTACGAGCCGATATCCTGCTGGCCGGTCTGACCCCAGCCGAGGCGGAGTTTCCATTCGTTCATGACGGTCTGATCCTCGAACACGGGCAAGTTGTTGATCTTCCAGCCGAGAGCCACGGCGGGGAAGAGGCCCCAGCGGTTGTCCTTGGAGAAACGCGAGGTACCGTCGTCGCGGAGGGTGAAGGTCACCAGATAGGTGTCGTCGAAGATATAGTTGACACGTCCGAAGAACGAGATCAACTGCACGGGAGCAGCCCAGCGCGAAGCCTTGACATCCTCGCCGCCGACGGTCTGGCCGATGTTGCCGTTGGGATTGACGTCCATGTAGTACTGGCCGTTGACGTAGTTGAAGCTGTCGCCGCCGTCGGAGCCCATGAAGCCGAGCGAGTGCACGTAGTTGTTGGAGTTGCCGAAGTAGGTGAACTTCTGCCAGTCGTAGCCGACGGTAACGTCGAGGTTAGACTTGATGGCCTCGAAGTTCTTCTTGTAGTTGATGTAGAACGAAAGCATGGTGTTGCGCTGCACTTCGTGCCACTTGTACATGGTCTCGGCGCCGGGAGCGTTGTTGACCAGCAGGCCTGAGTTGCGCCACGACTGGAGCGAGTTGGCCGCGGTGTAAGAGGTGCAGTCGTTCTGCGAAACCTGATAACCGAGGTTGAGGTTGAAGTGGAGTTCGGGAAGGAAGTGGAGCGAGTAGTCGAGCTGGAGGTTGCCGCTCGACGACCAGGTCTTGTTGTGGCTGTCGACGTCGTTGAGGAGCTGGAGCGGGTTGACGGCCGAGTTACGGTCGTTGATGCCGCCTACAGCGGGAATATAATTGTAGTAGCCATTGTAGAGGAACCGGCCTGTATTGCCGGCCATGGGGATGTTGGAGTATACGGGCTTGGTGGGGTCGTAGGCGATGGCAGCGCCGACGGCGCCGGTGTCGCCGTTGCCGGTGCGGGCATAGGTGCCGGTGGCGTTGGCGTTGACGCTCAGATGGTCGTCAAAGAACTTGGGGTTGAGGTTGAAGCCGGCGGTGACGCGGTCCATCGACGAGGTCTTGAGGATACCCTGGTTATTGGTGTAGCTGACGCTCACGCGGTAGGGAAGGATACCGGCCTTGCCGCCTACGCTGAGGTTGTAGTCGTGCGAGAACGAAGTGCGGAGGACTTCCTTCTGCCAGTCGGTGTTGTAGATCTCGCCATTGTAGCCGAGCTGGGCCACGGAGGCTTCGCTGAGGTTGGCGGTGACCATGTCGGCGAATTCCTGACCGGTCATCATGTTGAGTTTCTTGCGTGCGGTGTTGACGCTGAAGTTGGCCGAGAAGTTGACCTGCGGACGGCCGCTCTGGCCCTTCTTGGTGGTGATGATGATCACACCGTTGGAAGCGCGCGAACCGTAGATGGCGGTGGCCGAAGCGTCCTTGAGGATGGTCATCGACTCGATGTTCGCGGGGTTGATCATGGTGAGCGCGTTCATGCCGGCACCCTGGCTCTGGTTGGTCTGGGGCACGCCGTCGATAACGATCAGAGGGTCGTTGGTGGCGTTGAGCGAGGAACCGCCGCGGATACGGATCGTACCGCCGCCTGCGGGGTTACCGCCGTCGAGGGTCACAACCACACCGGGCGAT
Source organism: uncultured Porphyromonadaceae bacterium (assembly GCA_902470475.1). Lineage (GTDB taxonomy): Bacteria > Bacteroidota > Bacteroidia > Bacteroidales > Muribaculaceae > CAG-873. Next base: position 8,799 of record CABRGT010000063.1, read on the forward strand.
GCGCCAACCAGGAGGTCCTGGGTGGAGGTGGCGATGCCGGCCTCGATTTCGTCGGGCTTGATGACGGAGACCGAACCGGTGGCGTCTTCTTTCTTGACGGTACCGTAGCCGACGGCAACGACTTCCTGGAGAGCGACAGCGCTCGAAGCCAGGTGGCAGTCGACGGTAGTGCGGCCGTTGACGGCAACGGACTGTGTCTCACAGCCTATGTACGAAAACACGAGTGTACCCTGGGGATCAACCTCGATGGTGTAGTGACCGTCGAAATCGGTACTTACGCCATTCTGCTGACCTTGCACCACGACACTCGCGCCGATGGCGGGTTCGCCTTCGGGCTCATACACAGTGCCGCTCACTGTGATTTTTTGTGCTAATGCCGGAATAGCGCAGGCTATCACCATAGCGAGAGCCAACACTGCCTTCCGCGTCATTTGTAAACAAATGTTCTGCATGCAAGTAGTAATTTTAAGTTAGTAATTATATAATCTCAGTTTCAGTATTCTTCAGCGGGTCGTCTTCACATGGCGCGGCCGCCCGAGTCAATCACCTTCTTGCCGACTGGCTGTCAGCTTGCTACGTTGCACAAATTCTTGAAAAAGTGAGCCGGTCCGCAGTCGGGACGGCCCGTCGTTTTTCAATGGTTTGTTCTCCTCACAATTTAAGGTCGCGTCCCTCGCAGGGGTTGCGTGACTTGGTCCGCGGCTGCGGATAACTTTCTTCTGCGCAAAGTAAATCAATTTTTCCACTCTTACCAATTTTTAACACTAAAAATTAGCCGCACAGGCGGATTTAACATTGTTAAGTTAATTTGAGCGGATATTTTTAACAAACGCAATGAAAGAATATTTCGCGCATACACAGCGGATGCGGGGAGGAGTTACCGGATCGGAGATATGAAGGCACAGACGTCTTCATTCCATGCGCGGAGAACGCTCCTTGCGGAGCGGCGAAGGCGAGGACGCTTTCACTCCCTGTGGTGCGGAGTCTGCGGCTACATTATCGGCGGATGGTACCGGACATGCCGCCGGCCTGCTGACGGCGCCCGCCGGTGGCGCGGTTGCCTGTGTTGCGGCGACGCTCTATGCCCTGGTTGGTGCGTGGATCGGAGCCGAGGAAGTCGTCTTCGTAGTCATCGTCCTCGTCAGAGGCGGGCGGTTCCTCGCCGCGCTTGAGCTTGGGCTTGTTCTTGAGTATGGCCTGCGGTTTCTGGGCGTCGACGGGCAGCTCGTAGATGTCCCAGGCCTGCTCGATGTCCCAGTTGCGGCGCAGGTCGAGTTTCTTGGGATAGTAGGCCACTTCCTCGGGCTGCACGGAGTCGGGTATGCCGGTGGACCAGCGGCCGGAGCCGTCGCTGTCGAAGAACAGGCGGGCGTAGTAGGTGCCGGGGTTGACGAAACGGAACACGGCGCGGCCGTCGGCGGCGACGGGGGCGCGCATGACGGCTTCGTCGTTGGACGAGAGCAGCTCGACGACTGCCGTGGAGTCGGCTCCCTTTATATTAAATGTGAGATTCGCGTAATCCTCGAGCTGACGGACGGTGAATTCGCGGAGAACGGCCTTGTTGTGCTCGCCATAGATGCCGACAATGGCGGCGGAGTCGACGGTAAAACGGTATTTGGCGCCGGGCGTCCACTTCACATCAAGCTGCCGCCCGAGCAGGCGGTCGGCCGAATCGGGACGGAGTGCGGGCAGGGGGACGGGCGTCCAGAGGGTGTCGACGAGCATCTGCAGGCCGATGGCGGCAGTGTCGATGCTCTCCACGGGCTGACTGAGCGTGAACTGCAGGGGGCGGTAGACTTCCTGGGACGAACCGGCGAACTGCACCTGAAGCACGTCGAGCGCGGGAGGGAGGGTGTCGGCCTCCATCTCCTTCTTGCTCTTGCGGGGCTCGCGGTAGAAGAAGCGGAGGGTGTCGGTGGTCCACTCGAGGCGGTCGAGCGAATCGGGACGGCGGTAGCTGACGGCAAGCATGAGCGAGTCGGTGCCCAGAGCGGGTTCGCGGAGCCAGAGTGTGAGCGAGTCGCCGCCGGCGCTGAACTGCTCCACGGCCCATTCGGACGCGGGGCGGCCGTCGAGCGAGTCGCCGCCG
>CABRGT010000064.1 GCA_902470475.1 uncultured Porphyromonadaceae bacterium
CTCGCGCGTGCCCGTCATCGAGACCGGCGCCGGCGTGTGCCACACCTACTATCACAGCTCGGGCGACACGGCCACGTGCCGCGACATAGTGCTGAACGCCAAGACACGGCGCGTGAGCGTGTGCAACGCGCTCGACTGCCTGGTCGTGGACCGCAGCCGCCTCGGCACACTGGCGGCCGTGTGCTTTCCGCTGGCCGAGCGGGGCGTCGAGATCCATGCCGACGAAGAGGCCTACGCGGCTCTCGAGGGGTCGTACCCGCACCTTGTCCGCGCGTCGGAGGGCGACTTCGGCCGCGAATGGCTCGACTACAAGCTCACAGTCAAGACCGTGGGCGGTATCGACGAAGCCCTTGACTTCATCGGGCGGCACGGCTCGCACCACAGCGAGTGCATAGTGGCCGAGAGCGCCGACGACAGCCGTCTGTTCCTGAGCGAAGTGGACGCCGCCTGCGTCTACGCCAACGTGTCGACGGCCTTCACGGACGGCGGCCAGTTCGGCTTCGGCGCCGAAATCGGCATATCGACCCAGAAACTTCACGCACGCGGCCCGATGGCCCTGCCCGAACTCACCACTTACAAATACCTCATCACCGGATCTGGGCAGACACGCAGCTGATCCGAATCCCCACCGACACCGCAGCCATGGAACATCCCGAAAACGACTCGCAATACATCGGCCTGACCGTAAACAGCGGCGTGAAGCAGCCGCCGATAGTGAATCCCTACCTGCAGCGGCGCGGCCGCCGCAAACCATTGCCCGAGAGCGGCGAGCTGGTCGAAGGCATCCTGAAGGGTGACATCACCATGCTGTCGCGCGCCGTGACGCTTGTCGAATCGACGGCGCCCGACCACTATGCCCGCGCCCAGGAAGTGATAGAGAAGTGCCTGCCCTACTCCGGACACTCGCGCCGCATCGGACTGACGGGCGTGCCCGGGGCGGGCAAGAGTACGTCGATCGATGTCTTCGGGCTGCACGTGCTCAAGAAACCGGGATCGAAGCTGGCGGTGCTGGCCATAGACCCGTCGAGCGAGATCACGCGCGGTTCGATACTGGGCGACAAGACGCGCATGGAGCGTCTGGCCGTGAACGAGAACGCCTTCATCCGCCCCAGCCCGTCGGCAGGCAGCCTGGGCGGCGTGGCGCGCAAGACCCGCGAGACGATAGTGCTGTGCGAGGCCGCGGGCTACGACAACATCTTTGTCGAGACCGTAGGCGTGGGCCAGAGCGAGACGGCCGTGCATTCGATGGTCGACTTCTTCCTGCTGATCCAGCTCGCCGGTACGGGCGACGAACTCCAGGGCATCAAGCGCGGCATCATGGAGATGGCCGACGGCATCGTGATCAACAAGGCCGACGGCGACAACATCCACCGCGCGCAGCTGGCGCAGGCACAGTTCCGCAGCGCGCTGCAGCTGTTTCCGCCCGCCGCATCGGGCTGGAAGCCGGAAGTGCTGTGCTACTCGGGCTACTACGAGCTGGGCATTGACGAAGTGTGGGACATGGTCGACCGCTACTTCGCCTTCGTGGCCGAAAACGGCTATTTCGAGCGGCGGCGCCGACAGCAGGCCCGCTACTGGATGTACGAGACCATAGACGAACAGCTCAAATCCAACTTCTACAACGATCCCGACATAGCGGCAATGCTCGTGAAACTCGACCGCGACGTCGAAAACAACCGCCGCAGCTCCTTCCTGGCCGCGCGCGACGTACTACAACGATATTTCAGCACACAGAATGAAAAATAAGATTACCGCCCTACTGCTGCTGGTCATCATGGCCGTGGCACTGCCCTCGGCAGGCACGAAGGAAATCCTCACCTTCGCCGAAAAAACATTCGACTTCGGCACCGTGAGCGAGTCATCGGCCCCGGTGGTGCACGAATTCACATTCACCAACACATCGGACGAGCCGGTGGCCGTGCTGAGCGTGTCGACAGGCTGCGGCTGCACGCGCCCCGTCTACCCGGTGGAACCGGTTGCTCCGGGCCGCACGGGCGTAATAAAGATCACATTCACGCCCAAGGGCCAGGCAGGCTCGGTGAACAAGGACATCAAGGTGCGCTACCGCGGCGCCAAGGCACGGTCGTCGCAGCGCACGACCCTGCGCCTGCGCGGAAAGGTGATTCCCGACTGACGCACCCGGACCGATGCCGCCGCAGACACGTATATATACCTAATGTGGAGATGCCTCACGGCGTCTCCACATCAGATAATAAACCAATCATTATCACATTTCTTGCAATGGAAAAAGTAATTTTGCTATGTACTATTAAAACACGGTTTGCTCCGATTGGTTCGCGACGTGATAAAAAATATGCATGTTTTAACATTTGTTAAGGCACATGTGCGGCAAATTTACCCGACCAAGGCATTAACTTTGCATCACCGGAGAGAAGCAACTCCCTGACATACATAAATTAAAGAAAAGAAAATCTCTAAAAACAAAAAAAGATATGGCAGCAGAAAAAAAGACAAAAAAAGGCGTTACCGCCGATCCGCAGGCAGCCAAGCGCGAGGCGCTGGCACAGGCACTGGGCAAAATCGAGAAGGATTTCGGCCGCGGCGCCATAATGAAACTCGGCGATGACTCTATCGAGGACATCGAGGTAATCCCCACCGGATCGGTGGGCCTGAACTATGCGCTGGGCGTGGGCGGCTATCCGCGCGGCCGCATCATCGAGATCTACGGTCCGGAGTCGTCGGGCAAGACGACGCTGGCCATCCACGCGATAGCCGAGGCACAGAAGATGGGCGGCATCGCCGCCATCATCGACGCCGAACATGCCTTCGACCGCTTCTACGCGCAGTCGCTCGGCGTGGACATCGAGAACCTGCTTATGGCGCAGCCCGACAACGGCGAGCAGGCACTGGAAATCGCCGAGCAGCTGATCCGCTCGTCGGCGATCGACATACTGGTGATAGACTCAGTGGCGGCGCTGACGCCGAAGAACGAGATCGAGGGCGAGATGGGCGACCGCAACGTGGGCCTGCAGGCGCGACTGATGTCGCAGGCCATGCGCAAGCTCACCGGCGCCATAGCCCGCACGAACACGTGCTGCATCTTCATCAACCAGCTGCGTGAGAAAATCGGAGTGATGTTCGGGCCGGCCGAGACGACCACGGGCGGCAACGCGCTGAAGTTCTACTCGTCGGTGCGCCTGGATATCCGCTCGCGTGCCTCGATCAAGAACGGCGAGGACGTCCTGGGCCGACGCGCCCTGGTGAAGGTGGTTAAAAACAAAGTGGCACCCCCGTTCAAGCGCGCGGAATTTGACATCATGTTCGGCGAAGGCATCTCGCAGACGGGCGAGCTTGTGGACCTGGGCGTGGAATACGGCATCATAGCCAAGAGCGGCGCATGGTTCAGCTACAACGGCAGCAAGCTGGCCCAGGGACGCGAGGCAGCCAAGCTGGTGCTGGCTGACAATCCCGAGCTGTTCGAGGAAATCGCCGCCAAGATCACGGAGGCCATGAAGGCGGCCGAGCGCACCGGCCGCGCGAAGACCGCACGCAAGCCTGCGGCTGCCGCCGCAACGGACACCGAGGAGGCTCCGAAAGATCCGGCTCCGGCTCTCGACCTGGATGACGATCTGGGCGACGATCCGTTCTCGATCGAGGAAGATCTATGACACCGGGCTACGACGAGATATTCCAGCGCACACGCCCTGTAGGCGGCGACGAAATGATGACGGCCATGCGACACGATGTCGCCGTGGCCGTCATCGGCACAGGCGGCGTGGGGTCGTGGTGCGCCGAGGCGCTGGCGCGCACCGGCATCGGACACATGACCATAGCAGACAGCGACTGCGTGGACGTGTCGAACATCAACCGGCAGCTGCCGGCCACGGTGTCCACCATAGGAGAGCCGAAAGTCGATGTGCTGGCCCGGCATCTGAAAGACATCAATCCGGAGCTGGAGATCACGGCGATATGCGGGCGCTACTCGGCCGAAACGGCCGGAGATTTCGACCTGGACTCGTTCGACTACGTCATCGACGCCATCGATGACCTTCCGTCGAAAGCCCTGCTGATCATGAACGCGTGCCGGTCGCGTGCGCGGCTGTTCTCGTCGATGGGTGCGGCCCGCAAGCTCGACCCGGGCCGCATAGCCGTGGCCGAGTTCTGGAAGGTGACGGGGTGTCCGCTGGCGCGGGCGCTGCGCAACCGCTTCAAGAAGTCGGGCGAGTTTCCGAAACGGAAATTCAAGTGCGTCTACTCGCCGGAGACCATCCCGCACCGGGCGGAGGCTCCGGCCGGGGTCAACGGCACGTTCATGCACACGACGGCCATCTTCGGGCTGACGCTGGCGTCGCTCGTAGTCCGCGATCTGTACGAACAATATAAATAGCAGAAAGTGCCGTAACAGCCGCTATAGCTAAAAACCGATGAAGATGAAAAGGACAGCTGACTTCTTACACATTGTCTTTCCAGCGGGACTGTGGACACGACGGTTCGCCATGGCGGTGGCCGGGGCTTTCGCCACGGTGCTGTGGTTCGACGTGGAATGGTGCATGGCCACATCGTGGCGCGCCATGAGCTCGGCGTGTACGTACATATACGGAGCGACACTGGCATTGCTGATGGCGATGCCGGCGGTGCTGTGCCGGCGACGGTGGCCCATGGCCGTGGTCTTAGGACTGTTCGACTGCCTGTGCGTGGCCAATCTGATGTACGTGCGCACGTATTTCATGCCGATTCCGCCGTCGAGCTATCTGCTGGCGGGAAATGTGGCCGAGTTCGGCGAGGCGATCCGCCACTCGCTCCGCGCGGGCGATTTCTTATTCTTCGCGATCACTGCCGCGACAGTATGGCTCATGAAACCGGGCCCCCGGCCCGTGAAGCGGCGCGCCTACCTGGCGACGCTTGCCGTGGCAACGGCCGTGTGCCTGACGGCGCCGCTGAACCGGGGCGGAACGCTGGCGGCTATCGAACATCTCAAGGGCGAATGCTACTACCGCTCGACTCCGCCGGTGGTCTTCACGCTGCCGGTGAGCATACTGGCCGATGCGCTCGAAAGCAACCGGCCCGTGAGCGACGCGGACAAAGCCGCCGCGCGGCAATGGCTCGACGAATCGGCCGAACTGCGCCGCGCAATGCTGTCGGACAGCCTGAAGCGGCGCTACGTGCCGCGCAACCTGGTGCTCATCATCGTGGAGTCGCTCGAGGCATGGCCTATCGGGGCCACCATCGAGGGGCAGACGATCACGCCAAGGCTCAACGGGTTCCTGGCCGACACGGCCACTACGTGGATGGCACGGCGTGTGCTGTCGCAGGTCGGGCCGGGGCGCAGTGCCGACGGACAGCTGCTGATGACTGTCGGGCTGCATCCGATGGCCGACTATGTGTACTCGATGCGTTTCCCCGACCACCACTATCCGCACCTGCTGCAGGCGCTCAGGCGGCATCGGGGCGCAAAATCGTACTTCGTGATCGGCGACCGGCCCACGACATGGAACCAGGGGCCGATGATGCGGCAGTATGGGTTCGACGAGACGCGTTTCCGCGATGACTGGGACTGCTCGGAATCAGTCGGACACAAGGGAATGCCATCGGACGGCAGCTTTCTGCGGCAGGTGGCGCAACAGATGGACCTCGGCGACATATGGCCGGAAGGAGCGACGGCATTCGTAGAGACGGTGACCTATTCGAGTCATTTCCCGTTCCAGATACCGGACCGCCTGCTGACTCTGAACCTGCGGGAGGGCTATCCGCAGTATCTTGACGAGTACATCGAGGTGATAGGCTACGTCGACAGCGCCTTAGGCGAGTACATCGACTATCTGCGGAGCCGCCCGGACGCCGACTCGACGATGATCGTGATCACGGGCGACCATGAAGCGCTGGCTTCGATGCGCGGAGATATGCGCGGGTACTCGGCGGCGATGGCCGGGCTGGTCGACAGCGAACAATACGTGCCGATGATCGTGCTCAATTCGCCGGTGGCCGGACGCCGCGAGGCCGTCATGGGACAGGTCGACGTGTATTCCACGATCCTCGATCTGATGGGGCTGTGGGGCGAGCCGGACGTGTTCCCGGGCGTGGGCTATTCGGCGCTGAGATCCGGGTCGCCGCAGTGGGCGGTCGACAACACGGGATATGTGGCCGGCGACACCGTCGGGGCGGATCCGCGGCTGCTGCGATCGGTGCTCGATGCGCCGCACACGTCATCGACCCTGATCCGCGCCGACATGCTGCGCGCGAAGTAATGGCGGGTCTTGGCCGTGTCGGAAAAAATCCGTAACTTTGCGGAAGTTAAAACGTAAACATATCAAAGTTTCCATGGAACTGACCACCCTGACCGCCATATCGCCTGTCGACGGGCGCTATCGCTCGAAATGCGAGTCGCTCGCTCCCTATTTCTCAGAATTCGGACTCATCCGCTACCGTGTGGAGGTAGAGATCAAATATTTTACGGCGCTGGCGCGGATTCCGCTGCCGGCGCTCGCTTCAATCGGCGAGGATGACCTGAAGGGCCTGGAGGCCGTGTACAACGATTTCAGCGAGGCCGACGCACTGGAGATCAAGGAGATCGAACGGACGACCAATCACGATGTCAAGGCCGTGGAATACTTCATCAAGCGGCGCTTCGATGCCATGGGTCTGAGCGCCTACAAGGAATACATACACTTCGGGCTGACGTCGCAGGACATCAACAACACGGCCGTGCCGATGTCGATTGCGGATGCCCTGCACAAGGTGTACCTGCCTGCGGCCGAGACGCTTGTCGAAACGCTCGACAACCTGGCGCAGGACTGGGCCGACATACCGATGCTGGCACACACCCACGGACAGCCGGCGTCGCCGACGCGGCTTGGCAAGGAGATAGCCGTGTATGTCTACCGCCTGCGCGAGCAGCTGGCCTCGGTGCGCAAGACGCGCATTTCGGGCAAATTCGGCGGCGCAACGGGCAACTTCAACGCTCACAACGCCGCCTTCCCCGACACGGACTGGCGCGCATTCGCCGAGGCATTCCTGCGCGATGACCTGGGCATCGAACGCGAGACGTACACGACCCAGATCTCCAACTACGACAACCTGGCCGCCCTGCTGGACGCACTGCGCCGCGTCAACACCATACTGATGGACCTCGACCGCGACATGTGGATGTACATATCGATGAATTACTTCAAGCAGCGCATCAAGGAAGGCGAGGTAGGATCATCGGCGATGCCTCACAAGGTGAACCCGATCGATTTTGAAAATTCAGAAGGCAACATCGGCATAGCCAACGCCCTGCTGCAGCACCTGGCGTCGAAACTGCCCGTATCGCGCCTGCAGCGCGACCTGACAGACTCGACTGTGCTCCGCAACATCGGCGTGCCTCTGGCCCACACGCTCATAGCGGTGGCATCGACGGCCAAGGGCCTGTCGAAACTGCTGCTCAACCGCGAAGCCATCGACGCCGACCTGGACAACGCGTGGGCTGTCGTGGCCGAAGGCATACAGACAATCCTGCGCCGCGAAGGTTACCCCAACCCGTACGAGACGCTCAAGCACCTGACGCGCACCAACTCGCGTATCACCGCCGAGACGATCGCCGCCTTCATCGACACACTCGACGTCGACGACAGCGTCAAAGCCGAGCTGCGCGCCCTGTCGCCCGCCACCTATACCGGCATCTGATTCTCAAGACGGCGCCGCGCTATCCTGACCGCCTGTTGTAGCTTCTGCTCGAGCACCTTGCGCTCGGGCAGTCTTGTCATGTAGTCAGCCACACGGATATTGCTTTCATGAAGATGCATCAACTCGACATGCTCTTCATTCTTGCCCGCGCAAAGAATCAGACCTACCGGTCTGTTTTCGCCTTCGGCCATATCATACTTCTCAAGCCAGCGAAGGTACAGTTCCATCTGACCCTTATACTCCGCCTTGAACTTACCAAGCTTAAGATCGATCGCTACAAGACTGCGCAGGCGGCGATGGTAGAACAGCAGATCGATATAATAATCTTCGCCGTCGACGGTTATACGCTTCTGACGCGCCAGGAAAGCAAAATCATTGCCAAGTTCGGTAATAAATTTCTGAAGTTCGGCAACGATGGCACTTTCAAGGTCCTTTTCAGAAAAATTGCCCTGCAAACCTAAAAAATCAAGCACATAAGGGTCATGGAATACCAGATCGGCGGACATTATACGCTCGGTGCGCAATTCGTCGAGATCATGATTTATCACAGCATCCGATTGTCTGGATATGGCTGTACGCTCGTAAAGCATTCCGTCTATTTTAGCTTTCAGAGTGCGCTTCGACCATCTCTGATCAGCAGCCATAGTCAGATAAAATTTTCTGACAAGATCATCTTCTATTGATATTACCTGCAAAAATGAGACCATGACAATTTGGACACCAGCGGTGTCCAAATTGATAAATCACTGAATCTCTCAGCAAAAAGACGCATACGATTGAGATTCTTCTCAGAGAACTGACTGCCGCCATATTCTTCGGTCAGCCGTCTCGAAAGATTCGCTACAATCTGCTTGCCATATGCCGCACGGCCACTGCCAAGAAGCTCGCGATTGATACAGTCTCCTATATGCCAATACATTAATGTCATGGTAGAGTTTACGGCACGGGCAACCTGTGCTTTGGATGTATCGATAAGTCGCCGGATCTCGACAAAGAGATTTCGATCGGCCTGCCGGGAGACAGTAGTTTCCATAATTCAGTGATATTATATTATTCGGGGCGGCGGGGGAGGAGGGCGGCGGTGAATTTGGCCAGGAGGAAGGCGGCGGCCATTATGAGAACGATGACGGCGGAACAGGGCACGTCGATGACGGCTCCGAGGAGCAGCCCGGCAAGTGAGGTGATCAATGATATCACCAGTGCTCCGGCCATCGTAGTGGAATAGCGGCGGCAGAAGACTTCGGCAGTCATCATCGGCAGCGAGAGCATGGACATCAGCAGCATGATGCCGACAAGGCGGATCGTGAGCACGATGCCGACGGCCACAAAGACTGTCATGGTGTATGTGACCAGCTTGACGGGCAGTCCGATGACGCGGGCGAAATCACGATCGAAGGCGCATGCCACGATCTGGCGGTAGCGCCAGATGAAGAACGCGATGAGCAGTGCGGTGTAAGCACCGAAAATCCAGAGATCCGAACGTGTGATGGTGAGGATGTTGCCGAACAGGAAAGCGTTGAGCTCGGGTACGTATCCCGGAGTGAGAAATATGAACAGCACTCCGACAGCCATGCCTATGGCCCAGACGACGGCAATGGCCGAATCCTCGCGCAGACGGAAACGCGACGACATCCATTCGACTCCCATCGATGAAGCGATGGCAAACACGGCCGCCATGGCCACGGGATTGATACCAAGGAAATAGCCCAGTCCCAGGCCTCCGAAACAGGCGTGAGTGATGCCGCCTGAAATGGCGACCAGGCGGCGGGTGATGATGTACGTGCCTATGATGGCGGCGGCCACGCTCAGCAGGGCCACTCCGATGAGTGCATAGACGAAGAAGGAGTAATTAAAAAGTTGGAGCATCGGATGATACGGTGGCGGCCTCACGCCCGGCACGGGCTTCGGCCACTATCATTAATAATTCATCGCGCACATCGGACGGCAGTTCGATGCCGCGCAGCTGTAGCGAACGGGCCCATGGCGCTATGTCATCGGGCAGAAGTGTAAGAAGCACATCGCGGAACTGTTCGGCTTCGGCAGCGGTGTAATCCTGAGGAGCACGGCCGCGGTAAATGTCGAGTTCCTCATCGTCGAAGTATTCGATCCGGTCCGACACAGCGGCCAGCAGGGAGTCTTTCTCGCATGTGATGTGCATGCCGCAGCACTCCCCGCCGGCGGCGGCGTCCGACTGCGCGGGGGAGGGCTCGGTGAGCTTTATGGTCTCCGAGGGGCTGAGGGAGTTTTTCCGGCAATGCCTTTCGTGGAGCCACAGGATGAATCCTACGGCGAAAAGGGCAAGCAATATGTAGAGCGCGACAATCATTCCACCTCTTCGAGTCTGAAACCGGCGTCGCGCAGATCATCCCAATAACCGGGATATGATTTTCCGACAACCTCACAGTCGGTGACAACTATTCCCGGAGCCCAGACGGCGATAGGGGCCAGAGCCATGGCGAGGCGGTGGTCGCCATGCGGCGAAAGGCGAGGCATCTCGAGAACGGGAGTTGTGGCGCCTTCCCATCCGATGGCGTCAGGCTCGATATCAAGTACCCAGCCACAGCGGCGCAGCTCCATAGCGAGTGCTTCCAGGCGGTCGGATTCCTTGATGCGAAGATTGGCGACGCCGGTGAGGCGGTAAGGCGTGTTGATCATGCAGCCGATGACGGCCATCATCGGCACAAGGTCGGGGTTGTCCTTCATGTCCATGTCGAGCCGCGAGAACAGGTCGGGCGTGGCCGAAAGTTCGGCGCCTTCGGCGGTGAACTCCGTGATGACACCGAACCGCTCGCCGATGCGCGCAAGCACGCTGTCGCCCTGGAGGCTGTCGGACCGGAGACCGGGGAGCGTGACCCATCCGGCGGTAACGGCGGCGATCTGATACCAGAAGGCGGCAGCGCTCCAGTCGGGCTCGGCCTCGGCCCGTACGGGCCTAAGGGGTGTGTTGGCGATGATGACGGTGTAGCCTTCGCGATCGGCCTCGACGCCACGGGCACGGAGCATGTCCATGGTCATCTTCAGGTAGGGCATGGAGGCTATCTCTCCTCCGAGACTGATGCGCAGGGGGGCTTCCATGGTCGGTGCGACCAGCGCCAGCGCCGATGCGAACTGGGAGCTGGCGGAAGCGTCGAGGCTGACGTCGCCGCCGCGCAGACGGCGGCCGCGGACAGCCACAGGAAGGTATCC
>CABRGT010000065.1 GCA_902470475.1 uncultured Porphyromonadaceae bacterium
CTTGCGGCCCAGCAGCTGGCGGATGTACCGGTAAGCCAGGTTGAAGGTCTTGCCGGATCCGGCCGAAGCTTTGTAGATGGTCAACATATCCGCGAAGTTACATAAAATCCGGGTTAAAAGCAACAGGGTTCCGCGAATTTCGCGGAACCCTGGAGTATTGCAGACAGCAGTCTTGCTGGCTTCGTGATCAGTCTGTGGCTGTGTGGGCGGCAACGATTCGGTTGTTGTTGCCGCGGATGAAGCCGAGGATCTCGTCGCGTACGGCGGAAGCCTCGATGTCGGCCTCTATGCGCACCATGGCGTTGAACAGCGACGTGCCCGACTGATATATGTGGCGGTAGGCCTTGGCAATGTCGTCGATGGCTGCCTCGCTGTAGCCGGCGTGCTTGGTGAGGATGACGGCGTTGACGCCGTAGTACGTGGCCGGATTATGGGCGATGATCACGAACGGCGGCACGTTGGAGCTGATGCGGCAGCCGCCCTTGACCAGCGACAGGCAGCCTACGCTGACACCCTCGTTGAGGATAACGTTCGACGACAGGATGGTGCCGTGGTCTACGCGCACGTCGCCGGCGATGGTGACGCCGTTGCCCAGCACGCAGTCGGAGCTGATCTGCGAGTCGTGTCCGATATGGCTGTCGGCCATGACGAATGTGTTGTCGCCGATGCGCGTGCCTCCGTCGGGGCGGATGCCGCGGTTGATGATGACGTGCTCGCGGATGACGGTGTGGCTGCCGATGAAGCAGTAGGTCTGCTGGCCTTTCCAGCGGAAGTCCTGCGGATCGGCGCCGACGATGGCGCCCTGGTAGACCTTGTTGTCGCTGCCCATGCGGGTGCCTTTCATTATGGAGGCGTAGGGCATGATCTCGCAGCGGTCGCCGATTTCGACGTCTTTGTCGATGAAGGCGAAGGGATGTACGATGACGTCCTGTCCCAGGCGGGCGCCCGGATCGACGTATGCAAGTGGACTTATCATGGTTAGCTGATTTAAATGTTACGGATTTGATTTATCGTCCGCCGCCCAGGGCCTGATAGAGATTGATCACGGCCAGGTCGCGCGCGCGGTTGCAGTCGATGAGCGAGATCTGTGCGCCGAGCAGGCTTTGCTGGGCGGTGATTACCTGCAGATAGTCGATGTTGCCGGTGGAGTAGGTGTAGAGGTCCTCGGTCATGGACACAGCCAGCTCGAGATCCTTGACCTGCAGTTCGAGGAATGCGGCCTTGGCTATGCTCTTGTCATAGACTGTCAGCGCGTTGCTGACCTCGGAAGCGGCGCTCAGCAGGGTGTATTCGAACGAGTTCATGGCCGACTGCTGGCGAGCCTTGGCTGCCTTGAGGGTGGCGATATTGCGGCCGCGCGAGAAGATCGGGGCCACAAGCGAGCCGGCCAGCTGCACGAACCAGTCGCCGGGGTTCATGATCATCGAGCCCAGCAGATTGGTGAAGCCGCCGTTGGCCGTGATGGTCAGGCCGGGATAGAAGGCGGCGCGGGCCGAATTGGTGGCGTAGTATGCCTGGGCGAGCGTCATCTCGGCGGCAGCCACGTCGGGACGCGACGCGAGCATCGACATCTCGATGCCGGCCGATGCGAATGCCGGAGCCGACAGATCGCGATAGGCATCCACTTCCCATTCGCGGGGCATTACGTTGAGCAGCAGCGACATGGTGTTGTTGAGCTTTACCACGGAAGCCTCGAGGTCGGTGAGTTGTCCCATGATGTTGTAGTAGTTGGCCTCGGCCTGCATCACGCCGACTTCGGTGGTGCGGCCGGCCTCCTTGAGGTCGCGCATCTTCTGTACGGTCTCGGCCCAGAGTTCAGAGGTGTGACGCGAGAGTTCGAGCTGGCGCCGTACGGCCCCGAGGGTGTAGTAGGTGGTGGCGACAGCCGAGATTATCTGCGAGCGCACCGCCTGCCGGTAGGCCTCGGTCTGCATCAGCGCGGCCTGGGCCGAGCGCTTGGAGTTGAGCAGCTTGCCGAAGATGTCGACTTCCCACGAAACCTGGGCCGGAAGCTGGTAGCTCCAGCCGAAGTCGTTGGAGCCGTACTTGGCGCCGGCGCCGTTGGGGGCCAGGGCCACCGAGGGCAGGTAGGCAAGCTTGGCGCCGAGTACCTGTGCCTGCGCGGCCTCGACATTGAGCTGGGCGTTGCGCAGGTCGGTGTTGTTCTCAAGTGCCGATTCGATGTAGGTGACCAGCAGCGGATCGGTGAACACATCCTGCCATGCAAGGTTTCCGAAGGCCGTGGAGTCGGGCTTCTCGGCCAGCGCTTTGGCATAGTCGGCCATCAGAGGCGTCGAGGTGGGCGTCTCGTATTTCTGATATATGTGGCAACCCGATAGCCCGGCCGCGAGGGCCAGGGCTACGGTCGCTGTCAGTAGCTTGTTCATATATTTGAGTGGATTAACGTGCATATTGTTCGATTTCGCTCTCGATGGTGCCGCCTTCTTCCTGATCCTTCCACTTGATGGGCTTGACCTTCTCCTGGATGGCCTGGAACACGCAGAAGAGCGCGGGCACGATGAAGATCTGCAGAACCATGCCTATGAGCATGCCGCCGACCGAACCTGTGCCGAGGGCGCGGTTGCCGTTGGCGCCTACACCGGTCGAAAGCATCATGGGCAGCAGGCCGATGACCATGGCGAGCGATGTCATCAGAATAGGACGCAGACGGGCGGCCGCGCCGGCCACTGCGGCGTTGAATATGCTCATGCCCGAATTGCGGCGCTCGAGCGCGAACTCCACGATGAGGATGGCGTTCTTGGCCAGCAGGCCGATGAGCATGATCAGGGCGATCTGCAGGTAGATGTTGTTGGTGATATCGAATATCGTGGCGAAGATGAACGAACCCATCAGGCCGAACGGAATCGACAGGATCACGGCCCAGGGCAGGAAGTAGCTCTCGTACTGGGCCGACAGCAGCAGGTACACGAACAGCAGACACAGGCCGAAGATCATGGCCGTGGAGTTGCCGCTGGAGCTGCCTGCTTCCTCACGGGTCATGCCGGCGTATTCATAGCCGTAGCCCTGGGGCAGAGTCTGCGAGGCCACGCGCTCGATGGCGGCGATGGCGTCGCCCGACGAGTAGCCGGGTGCCGGGTTGCCGGTCACGGAAATCGAGTTGAACAGGTTGAATCGGTTCAGCAGGTCAGGTCCGTAGACGCGGGTAAGCTTGACGAAGTTGTCGATCGGGGCCATCTCGGCGCCGTTGCGCACCTTCACTTCGCTGAGAGTCTGGAGCGACACGCGGCTTTCGGGATTGGCCTGCATCATCACGCGGTAGATCTTGCCGAAGCGGTTGAAGTTCGACACGTACATACCGCCGTAGTAGCCCTGAAGAGTCGACAGGATAGTCGAGGGCGAGATGCCCGCCTGCTTGCACTTGGCTGCGTCGATGTCGATCATATACTGCGGGAAAGTGGGGTTGAACGTGGTGTAGGCCACCTGGATCTCAGGCTGTGCGTTGAGCTGGCCCAGGAATGCCTGCACTACGGCGTAGAACTGGTCGATGCTGCCGCCGGTTTTGTCCTGCATCTTCATCTCGAAGCCGTTGGTCACCGAGTAGCCGGTGATCATAGGCGGGGCGATGAAGATGACACGGCCGTCCTTGACCGAGGATGTGGCGGCGTAGAGCTGCTGTATGACGCTGTTGACGTCCTGACCCTTGGTACGGTCGTCCCAGTTCTTGAGCTTGATCAGCAGGGTGCCGTAAGTGGCGCCCTGGCCGGCCACGAACGAGTAGCCGTTGATGGTCTGTACCAGGCGCACGGCCGGGTTTGCCATGACGATGTTCTCGAGCTGGTCGAGGACTTCGGTGGTGCGTTCCTGCGAAGTACCCGCGGGCATGTCGACCATGCCGAACATGAAGCCGGTGTCCTCGTCGGGCACCATGGCGCTCGGCGTGCGCATCATCAGATATGCGAGGACCACAATGGCTGCGATTACGGTACAGAATGATATGATGCGGCGTTTCGCAAAGAAGCGTACGCCTTTCTTGTAGCCGTTCAGCATCGAGCCGTAGCCGCGTTCGAAAGCCCGGTGGAAGCGCTTGCCGAAGAGGCCGAGGACTGTCAGCACGGCGCATACGCAGGCGATGGCAAGCTGCATCACGTTGTGCAGCGAGAACCAGTGGGCGATCATGAAGTAGACGGTGGCGCACAGAAGCAGGAGTGTGATGATCGGCGGGAAGTTGATGCCGAACGAGCGCTTGTATTTCTTGGTGAGCACCTCGGTGGCGGCGCCGTAGGCGTCGCCCATGCGCTGGCCGAGGCTGCGGTCGTCGTTATGCGGCTTGAGGAATACCGCGCACAGCGCCGGCGACAGCGTCAGTGCGTTCACAGCCGAGAAGCCGATGGCGATTGCCATCGTCAGGCCGAACTGCTGGTAGAATACACCTGCCGTACCGGGCATGAACGACACCGGAATGAACACCAGCATCATGACCAGGGTGATCGACACAAGCGCGCCCGCGATCTCGCTCATGGCGTCGATCGACGCGCGCCGGGCCGACTTGTAGCCCTGGTCGAGCTTGGCGTGCACGGCCTCCACCACCACAATGGCGTCGTCGACCACGATCGCGATCGCAAGCACCAGGGCCGACAGGGTGATCAGGTTGATCGAGAAGCCGATCAGGTTCAGCACGAAGAACGTACCGATCAGCGCCACGGGTATGGCGATGGCCGGGATGATAGTCGAGCGGAAGTCCTGCAGGAACACGTATGTCACAAGGAACACAAGCACGAATGCCTCGATGAGCGTACGGATCACATTGTCGATCGACGCGTAGAGGAAGTCGTTGTTGTTCATCGGGATGTCGAAGATCAGGCCGTCGGGAAGATCGGCCTTCATCTTGTCGACTTCGGCCAGCACGTCGTTGATGATCTGGGTGGCGTTCGATCCTGCGGTCTGGAACACCATGGCCATCGATGCCGGGTGGCCGTTGGCCTTGTTGTGGAAGCCGTAGGTCACGCGGCCGAGTTCGATTTCGGCCACGTCCTTCAGCCGCAGCACTTCGCCGGTAGGTTTGGCGCTGATGACGATGTCGCCGAATTCCTCGGGGGTGGTCAGACGGCCGCGGTAGCGCATCGGGTACTGGAACGACTGGTTGCCCTGTTCGCCGAAGGCACCGGGAGCGGCCTCGACGTTCTGCTCGGCCAGCGCGCCGGCCACGTCCGAAGGCATCAGTCCGTACTGCGCCATCACGTCGGGCTTGAGCCACACGCGCATCGAGTAGTCGGCGCCGAAGTTCATGACGTCGCCCACGCCTGAAATACGCTGGAGCACCGGCACGACATTAATCTTAAGGTAGTTGTCGAGGAATTCCTCGCTGTAGTTGCCCGTGGTGTCGATCAGGGCCACGCCGACAAGCATTGAGGTCTGGCGCTTCTGCGTCTGGACGCCTACCTGGTTGACCTCGGAGGGCAGCAGGTTGGCGGCTTTCGACACACGGTTCTGCACGTCGACGGCGGCCATGTTGGGGTCGAAGCCCTGCTCGAAGGTCACGGTGATGGTGGCCGAGCCGGTGTTGGTAGCGGTCGAGGTGATGTACTGCATGCCCTCGGCACCGTTGATCGATTCCTCAAGCGGGGCGATCACCGAGTTGAGCACGGCCTGGGCGTTGGCGCCGTTGTAGGTCGTGGATACCTGTACCGTAGGCGGCGCGATGTCCGGGTACTGCGTGATAGGCAGCGATACCATACCAAGCAGACCCAGCAGCACGATGAAAATCGAGATCACCGTCGACAGCACAGGCCGGTTAATAAATGTATCAAGTTTCATTTTGAGTTAGCTTTTGGATTGATTGATGTCTGTGACTTCGAACAGTTATTCCTGCGCGGCGGTCGGGGCGGCTGCCTCTTCGGCTGCCTTGGCGTCCACGGGCTGGATCGGCATGCCTGCGCGGACTGTCGTGCCGATACCTTCGGTGACGATGCGGTCGCCGGCCTGGAGGCCCCCGGTCACCACATAGTTCTTGCCGTCGTTGAGTTCCATCACCTCGATGCGGGTCGGTACGGTGATGTTGCTGTCGTTGAGGGTGAATACGTAGCGCAGGTCCTGCATCTCATAGGTCGATTTCTGCGGGATGATGATGCTGTTGACGGCTTCGACGGGAATCAGCACCTGGCCGGTGTAGCCGCTGCGGAGCATGCCCGAGGGGTTGGGGAAGAGAACGCGCACGGTGGCGGCACCGGTGGCGTTGTCGACAACGCCCGATACGCTTTCAATGCGGCCCTCAAGCGGGTATTCCGTACCGTTGTTGAGCACCAGCTTAAGGTTCGGAATGTCCTTCACGGCGCTTTCAAGCGAGCGGGTGCCGCCGTCGGTCATTTCGAGCATGTCGTTCTGGTTCAGGGCTATGTATGCGTAGATCTGCGAGTTGTCGCTCACGGTCGTCAGCGGGGTCATCATCGAGGGCGATGCCAGCGTGCCTACGCGGAAGGGAATCGAGCCTACTACGCCGTCCGACGGAGCCTTCACTGTCGTGTACGACAGCTGGTTGCGGGCCGAAGTCAGGGCTGCCTGAGCCTGGGCGAGCTGGGCCTTGGCCTGGGCGAGCTGGTTTTCGGCTACCTGATACTGGGTCTGGGGTATGATGTTTCGCTCGTAGAGTGCTTTCTGGTTGTTGACGTTGATTTCGGAGGTCGCTACTGCGGTCTTGGCCGAATTTACAGCCGATACAGCCTGATCCACGGCGGCTTGATAAGGAACCTGGTCGAGTGTGAACAGAACCTGACCCTTGCGCACGTGCTGGCCTTCCTCGACATGTACGGCGGTGATGTTGCCCGATACCTGGGGACGGATTTCAACGTCGGTCTTGCCCTTGAGTGTGGCGGGGAGGCTCTTGAACAGGGTTGCGTCGCCTTCTTCTACTGTCAGCACCTGCAGCTGGGGAGCCTGGCCCTGCTGGGCGCCTTCGTCATTCTTGCCGCACGACGACATTAGCGCTCCGAGCGTGGCTGTCGTCACAAGGCATGTGAGTGTCAGTGTTTTAATCTTCTTCATTGTTATTATGTTGTTGCTTGTTATTGTCAGTTGTACCTATTACACACGTTAGCGTTGCAAAGTTACTACTTTTTTGTGCAATCGGATTTGTAGTTTATTCCAAGATGTTGTCCAAAACGGCTATATTATGTATTAAATTTTATTAATAATGTGGGAAATAGAGCCAAAGCGATATAGCCATCCGGGTCGGGCCCTCTTTTATGTGGCGATTCGGTGGCGTGGTTTTCTGTCAGGAGTACCGGCTTTCGTCCCGGATCATACGGACAAGATTTAAATGCAACAGGCCGAACCAAAGCGGTCCGACCTGTTGCATTTTAGTGGCAGTCGTGGGGGCTGTGAC
This sequence comes from uncultured Porphyromonadaceae bacterium, assembly GCA_902470475.1. GTDB lineage: Bacteria > Bacteroidota > Bacteroidia > Bacteroidales > Muribaculaceae > CAG-873. The sequence goes on from CABRGT010000065.1 coordinate 7,340, forward strand.
TGATGTGCGGATTCTTTACATCTTCGTCAGCAGCCATCCGTACCAGCCGCACCATACGGCGGCCAACACCACCCACCACCAGAACCAGAGACCTTTGCGCTTCGGATAGATGATGTAGCCGACCAACAGGATTATTGACAGAATCAGTCCTACAAGCGGGCTCTCTGTAAGATATACGATGCCGACTACGGCGATTAAAAGCAGAAAGTACAGAAGTCCCAGAAGGAAACGCTTCCCTTTGTCAGACTTTACGTTTTTTTCTTCGCTCATGATATGAAATGGATAATGTGATTATTGATATGATGTTATTTGATGGTACAAAGTTACACAAATGTATAGTGAATCGCCCTTTTGGATTGTGTGACCTTTTTGGACAAGTGTGATGTTTTTTTTCATTGATCGTGGGGCTGGCGTGGCGGAGATGATGTCATTGACGGGATGGACAGTCTGTATATTATAAGACAACGCACCCGCCTGAGGACGGGCCTCGGCGGGTGTGTGTATCCGGATGTGCCTGATGGATGGCGCGGGAACGGCGGGGGATTACTTGTCGGCGGTGACGCGCTCGAGCCACTTGACCATCGAGAACATCACGATCATCGACACCAGGCATACGGCCAGGAATACGCCCCAGGCCTCCCAGATAGACCATGCGTTGTACATCAGCGGGCCTACCCACAGCAGCAGGTTGCCTACGGCGGTGGCTCCAAGCCACAGACCCTGGCAGAGACCCTGCATATGCTTGGGTGCGACTTTCGATACGAACGACAGACCCAGCGGAGAGATGAACAGTTCGGCCACCGTCAGGAAGAAGTAGATCACGAACATGATCCACCAGCCCGAGCGCATGGCTTCGGCGGCTGCCGGCGGCATGGCGCGGAATGCTTCGGCCGACGGATAGTCCATCTGATAGCTGTAGATCATCAGGAACAGGTAAGCCAGGCCGGCGATACCCATGCCGATGCCGATCTTGCGGGGAGTCGATATTTCCTTGCCGCGGCGTGCCAGGCTGCCGAATATGAGCATCACCAGCGGGGTGAGCACGATCACGAAGAAAGGATTGACGGCCTGCCATATCTCAGGCGCTATGGCATCGGTCTTGACGAAGTCGCGGGCGAAGAGCGACAGTGATGTACCGTTCTGGTGGAACGAGAACCAGAAGAAGATTGCGATGCCGAGCACGGCGAACAGAGCGTACATGCGCTGCTTGATCTCCTTGGCCATGGCGATCTTCTCCTCGGCTGTGTACTGCTGCACCTGGGCTGCTTCCTTACGCGCCGGGTTAGGCAGCGAGTTCTTGCACATCAGGAAGATGCACAGCGAGATGAGCATTGCCGCGATCGAGGCGATGAACGAGTAGTGGATGCCGGTGTTGAACACGTCGAGATACTCCGAGCAGAATGCCTGCACGTCGGCCGACACTTCGGAGGCCTTGCCGCCTACGTCGGAGATCAGGGCATAGAGGTTGTTCATGTTCTCGGCGTTCATCGAGTCGGTGGCCGACAGGTACTGGTGGGCCATGGCGGGGAGCTGGGCGTTGTATGTCAGGCCGTGGACGCCGAGCCACCACGAGCGCAGCATCGGAGCCACGAACGGGGCTATAAGGCCGCCGATGTTGATGAACACGTAGAAGATCTGGAATCCGGCGTCGCGCTTGGCGGCGTATTTCGGATTGTCGTAGAGCTGGCCTACGATCGCCTGCAGGTTGCCCTTGAAGAGGCCGTTGCCGAATGCGATCAGGAACAGGGCGCCGCACGTAAGCGCCAGTAGCCAGGTGTGGTTGTCGCTCGTGGCCAGGATGGGCACGGCCAGCACGGCGTAGCCGAGCGTCATCACGATCAGGCCGCGGATGATGGTTCCCTTGTAGTTCTGGGTGCGGTCGGCGATGTAGCCGCCCACCAGGCTCAGGATGTAGATGCCTGCGTAGAAGCACGAATAGATGATGCCGCTGGTCTCGTCGGAGAGTCCGAATTTCGAGCACAGGAACAGCACGAGCACGGCGTTCATGATGTAGTAGCCGAAGCGCTCGCCCATGTTGCTCAGAGCGGCGGGAATGAGTCCCCTGGGATGGTCTTTGAACATGTGAAGGTATTTTTAAGGGTGATAAATTGACAGGCGGGTAAGGGTTCAGGCCTTGTGCGACTCCTGCAGCAGCCTGAATGCCCGGGCGTAGTCGCGCATCTGTTTCACCATGGCCACCAGGCCGTTGGAGCGTGTCGGCGACAGGTGTTCGCCCAGGCCGATGTCGTCGATGAAGTGCAGGTCGGCGTCGAGGATTTCGGCCGGGGTGTGGCCGTTGAGCACGTCGACAAGCATGGCGATGATGCCCTTGACGATGATGGCGTCGGAATCGGCGGTGAAGTGTACGTGGCCGTCGTCGTCGAGGCGTGCGTCGAGCCACACGCGGCTCTGGCATCCCTCGATGAGGCGGTCGGGAGTCTTGAGCGACTCGTCGATCGGCGGCAGTTCGTTGCCCATGTCGATGATCTGGGCGTAGCGGTCGAGCCAGTCCTCTATGTCGGCGAACTGCTCGGTTATTTCGGCTTGTTTCTGTTCGATAGTCATGGCTTTTCGTTGTATATGACGTTGAGGACCACTGTGCCGACGGCCTCCATTGTGGCCGGGTCGAGGTGGTCGGTGTTGTCGTCGTGCGTGTGCCACGTGGGCGGGAATGAGCCTGTGGCGGGGTTTGAGTTCTCTATGATGTCCGTGACGGGGATGCCGGCGCGTATCAGCGGCAGGTGATCGTCGCTGACTGCACCTCCGGTCTGGGCCGGAAAGCGGTCAGCGTAGCCGAGCCGCCGCGCCATGTCCCACACTTTGGCAGTGGGAGCCTGAGCCATGCTGGCCGAGAAATACTCGCGCGGGAAGCGGGCGTCGCGGCCGCCCACCATGTCGAGCAATATGCCGTAGCGCGGCATGTCGGCCGCGGAGTAGGGCAGGTGCGAGGCGAAATGCGCCGCTCCCAGGGCCCACGAGTCATCGTGGCCTCCGTCGGGTGCGGGTGCGTCGGAGCGCCGTCCGTAGTCCTCGCAGTCGGTCAGCAATATGTCTACGCCCACGGGTGCGGCCTCAAGGCCCAGGTTGCGCGCTATTTCGAGCAGCACGGCCACGCCGCTGGCTCCGTCGTTGGCACCGTCGATGGGTCGTTCGCGAGCGGCCTCGTCGGGTTCCTGGTCGGCCCAGGGGCGCGTGTCGTAGTGTGCGAGCAGCAGCACGCGGGATGTTGCGGCGGTGTCGAACCGCGCCAGTATGTTGCGCACGGGCAGCCGGGTTCCGTCCCAGGCCGTGGCAGTGGATTCGAGCACTTCCACAGTGTCGGCTCCGCATGCTTCGAGGCGTCCTGTCAGCCACTCCACGCAATTGCCGTGTGCGGCCGTACCCGGTACTCGCGGCCCGAA
>CABRGT010000066.1 GCA_902470475.1 uncultured Porphyromonadaceae bacterium
CGCCGCATCCTCAAGGCCCGCACCCTCGACGCCTACACCGCTGCCGTCGCCGCCGCCCTCCGCCCGCAGCGGTTGTGATGCAAAGCGACGTTCCCGACACGCGCCGGAAACGTCGCCCGACGTTTCAACTATTTATTTATGAGAACCCCTGCATCCAGTATCACTACTCCATACAAAGGCAGAGAGATATGCAGTCGCCTGTCCGGTTGCCCGGACGTCAACTACATCAATACAACAAATTCGCCGTGTTAATTCCTTATGTCCGACATATAATAGATATTAAATTTATACTGAATGCCATCATTTGGTGCAGCCTATATTTATTATTACGGCCACAGCCGCATCGGTCCGCATATGCTGTGGTGTGAAATATGCCGCCGTAAGTCGGAATACGGAAAAAAGCAGCGGACCGGCCGGATTACCGGCCAGTCCGCGGATACGTAAAAGATGCAGTTGAAACTCTATTAAGAAGACCTGAGTCACAGATGCCTCACGGCATCCTGACGTAAAAATATTAGTTCATACTTATTTTATTAACCTTATTGCCGCATCGACGGATGAAGAGGCCGTTCGAAGGGTTGACAACCTTGATACCTTGGAGGTTGTAATATTCGACTGGTTCATCTTCTACGTATACTTCAGATTCAATGCCTGACGGATCATAGGGTAATTCGAGCCAGTGTGCGCCGTCGCGGTCGAAGTACATGCTTTTGCCCGTGAGCGGATAGGTAAAACTGTCGGGAATTACATTTCCAGGATCTTCATCATCAGCATCCGCCGCATCGGCCAGGGCGATGATTCCCGGAGTGGTATTGCTCAGCACCACGGTCGAATGAATGAGATGCGACGGTACATTTAATACCAGATATTTGCCCTCGGTCTCGGTGAAATCGCCTTCGGCATTAAGTTCGGGATTGACCGATGATGTGATCGAATAGTGTATGCCGCTCCAGGTCCTGGGAACTACAGCATAGATGGTAACCGACGTCGTGGCGTTTACAAGCGCGAAATTGCCGGTAAACGTCAGGCCCTGAGTGTTGTCGGCTTCCCAGTTGATGTTGACGATAGTGTTTTCGCCGAAATCTTCAGGTCTGAGGGTGATTTCACCGTCGGCGAGTACGCCTGTGACGTCGCCGGCCGAATATCGTGCTGCGTCAGTGCCGGCTGAAGCCACCAGGCGGGTCTGATCCGAGAGCAGATTGTTTTCCGTGTCAAACAGGCCTACGGCTACGGGGCTGACACTCTCCGCTTTGCCGTTCCTTACAATGTATGCTCCCTCGCCGCCGGCCGCAATACCGGTTACGATGACCTCACCGCAGCGGATGGCATTGTTGGCGCCCGTCGTGATGGCGCTGTAGAGCGTGCCCGCCGAGGCTTTCATGTTTTCTGTAGCTGCCGGAGTCATGGCCGCAAACTCGGGCGCCGCCTTTCGGGTCGCAGTCACTTTGTTGGTCCGGAAGTCGACAATGAAGGTGTAGGTGCCTGCCGCGATTTTCCAGGAGTTGGCGCTCGATGCATTGCCACCTCCGTTGAATTTTGTGAGATTCACGGCATTGTCCTCGCTGATGGGCGCGTCTTTGGAATTGGCGCCGAATCTGTCTTTCTTGTTGATGATATAGTCCCATTCATTACTGTTGCCGGTTGAGCCGATTGCAGTGACAAAGGTGAAATAGGCGTTCGGATCATTGTCCACCAGGCCCAGCGTTACATTTTCGAACACGAAGCACGAGCCGTAGCACTTGCCCTCGACCTTATAGTTGGTCTGCCAGTGATGCTTGTTGCCTTCACTGTCGAGCAGATTGCCCATTATGTAGAGTGCGGCGGGTTGTCCGCTGACTTTGGGCTGGCCCTCGGCGGGTATGTACGGGAGGTCGGTGCTGCATATTTCAGGCACATCGCCTTCGGTCGAAATATAATATAGTCCGGCTTCAACGGTCAGATCCGCATAATAGGCCCATGTGAAGTCGAGGCTGACGACTTCCGACCTGGCTGTTTCCTTCATCTGTATGGCCTTTACAGTGGCGTCGGCATCGAGAGTGAACGGCTCGGTATATACCGCGCTCTCCTTGCCGGGTTCTGTGCCGTCAGTGGTGTAGTACACGTTGCCGCCGTCGGCGGAGGGCCTTATGGTTATGGTATTGCCGTTCTGGCTGATGGACGGATTGCCGAGCACGAGCGGGTTGAAAGTGGTGAAGTTCGTGCCCCCGTTGTGCCTGTAGTAGCGAGTGGAGGTGATGCCGGTGATGTCGCCGGTCTGTTGGCTACCGTTGTTGAAGATTATGTTGATCGTGGTCTCGTTCTCGGGTGCGGTCCATACGTAGTACTCGGCATCGTCGATTTTTTCGGTTGCCGTCATTCTGGTGCCCGGCCAGCCGCCGTTCAGTTCTTTCTTGGCATTGTTCCATGCATACAGGTTGTAGGCAGACCATGCGGTTGATTTCAGCAGATAGATCTTGATCGGATCTGCCGATGCGGCAGCCGGTATCATGAGCATGAATAGCAGCGCTGCCGTGAATTTAAGTAGAGTGTTCTTCATATGATGTGTGGTATAAAAAAAACAGACGGATGAATTTGACCCCGTGCGGCCCCTTTCAGCCGCACGGGGTCCGGTTAGGATCAGAATATATATTCTTTGGTTACTGTTGAGCCGCGGACCACGATGTATGTGCCGTGGGTCGGATTCTCTACGCGGATACCCTGCAGGTTGTAGTAGACAGGGGCGATGCCCGATTCAGCTACGCCGATTTCGTCGACGCCTTCCATCCTGGTTAGGCGCATGGTCTTGTTGGCGGGAGTGAATTCAATCTTCACATTCCGGTTGTCGGAGGGAAGTGTCATGAGCTGCATTTCCTGGCTGTCGAGCACGTGATCGGTATTGAGGCTCACCTGTCCGGCAGCGGTGTAGAAAGGCTTGAGTCCTTCGCCCGCGATGGCAAAGCCGGACGATAGGTCATCCATGATGATGGTGTAGACGCCATCTTTCTGTTCCATCTTATAGTCGGTCGGAGGAGTAATGCCATAGGCGTAGCCTACGACGTAGAGATCGGCGCCGGGAACGGGATCATCGCCGCCCTGTCCGGCCGCGGCCACGGTAACGGTCATGTTCTTGAAATCGGCCGTGATATCATAGTCGCCCGGAGCTATTGCCCACGAATAGGCCGACGAGGCGTCCACGCCTGCATAGAAAGCCTTCATCGGCACAGGTGAGCCTATGGTGACCGGAGCGTCCTTCGACACGGCGCCGAAGCGGTCGCTGCTGTTGATCACGCCGTCCCACTCGTCCGAGCTGCCCGTCGAGCCGAGAGTCGTCACGAACGAGAAGAAGCCGAGATTCTTGCCTTCGCCGGCATCGGTTATGGTGACATTGCGCGCGGTGAACGTATCGCCGCTCTTGGTCATGGCCACGCCTACATTGGTCTTCCATGCACCCTGGGGCAGGTGTCCCATCAGGAACAGGCGGTCCGGCGCAGCCGTGCCGGTGATGTTGCCGCCGGTGGTGCCTCCCTCGATAGAGGTCTTCGTCCATATGCAGTAGTCGTTGCCCGATGCTACGATGTCATCGTTGCTGTAGCCCTGCGGCGACACCATGGCGGGGCCGATCTTTACGACCAGGGATCCTTTCGAACCCTTCACCTCGGCCATGTAGCAGCTGTTGTCGGTCTGGAGCACGTTCACTGTGCTGGTGTTGGAGATTCCTACCGAATTACGTATGTTGATAAGGCGCTGTATCGCAGCCTTGTTCTGCTTGTAGTGGGGCAGGAACACGCAGGGCGTGCCCGGCGAGCAGAGCATGAATGCATTCGCGGCCACCACGTTGCCGTTGAACTTGTTCCAGTCCTCGCGATAAGTGTCGTGGTTGTCGATGAATGTCACGGCATATTGCTGATACTCATAGTGTATCATGCCTGCAGGCTGCGGAGTCGTGTATCCCGCATACCACACGAGCTTCGTCATGTCGCCTGTGCTGAATGCCTCGTTCACGGCATACTTGAATGGAAAATCGAAAGCGGCCGACTGCTTGCCGGTGGCGTCGATCCAGGCTTTGACCACGTCGTAGCTGCCGTCGAAGCATTCCCCTACGCTGTATGTCGGCTTGCTGTATTCATTGTACATGCGGGTGTACTGGCCGCTGTAGCCCTTGACCATATCGTAGCGGAAGCCCGAGTAGCCGAGGTCGTCGAGCAGGAATTTGCAGTAATTCTTGCAGTTGTCCTGTACGTTGGCATTCGTATGATCGAGATCTCGGCAGCCGTCGAATTGTTCGCCGGTGTCGTACGCTCCGGTCGGTGTGCCATGTCCCGATCCGTTGAGGTTGTCGTTGCGGCAGATGCCGTCCAGTCCTATGTGCCAGGTGCGTCCGTTCCATTCTTCCGTGGGGAAGTCCGCCCAGTCATGTACGCCGTTGCGGTGGTTTATGACCACGTCTGCTATGATGCCTGTGCCTTTGGACTTGTACGTCGATATCATCTCGCGCAGTTCTGACTCGGAGCCGAATGACGAATTGTGGTTCGTGAACCAGTACTGGGGCATATACCCCATCTGATTGCCGTCACCGGCCTTGGCGCTGTTGGGTACCCATATAAGCTTGAAGTATTGGCTGAGTTCGTCGGCCTGGGCCGTGAGATTTGTCCATCGGGTGTCGCTGTACGAATCCCAGTAGAATCCCTGGAGCATGACACCTTCCCATGCCGAAGGCCAGGCGTAGTTCTGTGCGTTTGCGCCTGTTACGCCTGCGAGGCATAGAAGAGAGAGACAGATCTTCTGAGAAAATTTGCTCATGATCGATTTAAGTAAAAGATGTGAGTAATAATGTTTGATAAGATATGATATAATCTAAGCGCGCTTTTCTGCGTGCAAAGGTAAACAGAAAGTCCCGATTTACCCCCCATGTTAAAAATGATTAACAGTATGTTAAAATATTATAAATCAAATATACACAGTGAGAGCCTGAGCTGTCGTGCTTCTGGTTTAAGAGCTGAGTTTACAGGGAAAGCCGCTGACCCGAAAGCAGGCATCCCCGCCTGCGCCGAGGCGCCCTTTGCGGCCTCCGGCTCCGGCCTATGCTGCGCCCTCAGATCTCTTGCCACAGGTGTCGGCGCGTTCGGTACCGACCCGCATGAATCAATATAGACGCCTGCGAAGCCCCATGAGTCGGGTTGCCATCTCCGTCTGACATCGGGCAGCCCGGGAAACACAGGTTTATTACTATGCGCCGCGTCCTCGCCTGCGTCGTGGGGTGGGGGCGTAACGTTGACGGAAATATAAAAAAAAAGAATCCCAAGTAATTGAATTTCAATTACTTGGGATTCTTTCAAGGTGTCCGAGATGAGATTCGAACTCACACAGCATTTCTGCCACTACCCCCTCAAAGTAGCGTGTCTACCAATTCCACCACCCGGACAGGTTTTTGACGGATCGTTTGAGCGAAAAACGGGACTCGAACCCGCGACCCCGACCTTGGCAAGGTCGTGCTCTACCAACTGAGCTATTTTCGCAAGTTGCAGTTGTAGATCCGTCAAATTAATTCATTAAGTGAAAGAACTTTGAGCGAAAAACGGGACTCGAACCCGCGACCCCGACCTTGGCAAGGTCGTGCTCTACCAACTGAGCTATTTTCGCGTTGGTGCACCGCTTTTTTGCGTTTGCGATGCAAAGGTAGGCATTATTTTTGAATCTGCAAGGGCTTTTGCCGATTTTTTTATTCTTGTACCTGTTTTTTTTGATCCGCCGACTTGCTTACGGAAGTCGCTATCCGACGTTGTCAGATGTTAAATGCGTCGTGTTCAATGATTTGAGCGGCGAGGGTGTCGGCTGTGTGGATCAGAGGCACCAAAGGCGACTTTTGCTGGGCTTTCCGGTAGGATTTGTCCATTTCGATGCTTTGGGCCGGAAGGTCCCACGGGCCCATGTGCCAGCGGATGGCCATCAGCTCGTCGTCCTCGAGGTCGAGTCCTGCGCGCAGCAGCATTATGACGGATTTCTCGCCGTGGCCGACAGGGAGAGCCGAGTAGTCGACCTCGTAGCCCTCGATGTCTTCCCACACGCCGATTTCATTCTTCTGCCGGCGCAGAGTGCGGCGGTAGATGTCGGCCTTGCACACATCGTGGAGCAGGGCGGCTATGGCGATGGATTCGGGAGCGAGCAGTTCGGCCGAGTCAGGCCGCAGGGCCACTACGCTTTCGCGCAGCTTCATGGCCATGTCGTAGACGTTGAGCGAGTGCAGCGCCAGTCCGCCGGGGAAGTTGAAATGGTTGCGCGCCGAGGCCGGTGCTTCGAAAAATTTGAGTTCGTCGAGGTATGCGATGACGTTGTCGATATTGTCGACGCCCGTCTCGCGGAGAATCTGGCAGAACCGTTCGCGGTTCTGGGCTATGTCTGTTGCCATTGGTTGTCAGGTTGTCGTTTTGGGGCCGTGCGGGCGGCCCGATGATTGTTATACTATAATATTGGACTGAGCAGACGCACGACCGACTCCAGGGCGCGCCGTACCAGCGGTCGCCTGCGCCAGCCCGAGGGCGTCACGCGCGTACACTGTGTCAGGTCGTCGCGGTAGACGGCGAGCATGCGCTCGTTGAATTCACGTGAATAAAAGAACAGGTTGCCCTCGAAGTTATGTTCGAACGAGCGGAAGTCGAAATTGGTCGAGCCGATGGTCACGAACTCGTCGTCGATGATGATGGTCTTCGAGTGGAGCATGCCCGGTTCGTAGAAATAGATCTTGACTCCGGCGCGCAGGCACTCGGTGATGTACGACGACGACGCGTAGTTGAGCAGCACCGAGTCGGAGTGGCGCGGGATCATGATGCGCACGTCGACGCGGGCAAGCGCGGCCGTGATAAGGTCCTTGAGCAGGGCGTCGGTCGGCAGGAAGTAGGGCGTCTGTATGTAGATGCGGCGCTTGGCGTTGGCGATCGCCTTGTGAAACATGAAGGCGATGTTGCTCCACTGCGACGTGGGACCCGAGGTGAGCAGTTGTGCGGCCACGTTGCCGTCCGCGGCCATGTCCGGCCCGACGGGGTCGGTGATGAGCGGCTGCCCCATGAAGTGCCAGTCGAGCACGAACGAGTGCTGCAGCGCGGCTATGACCGGACCGCGGACGCGCACGTGGGTATCGCGCCAGCAGTTGAACCGGCCGCCGTCGATGTAGCGGTCGGCTATGTTCATGCCTCCGAGGTATCCGACCTTGCCGTCGATGATGCATATCTTGCGGTGGTTGCGCCAGTTGATGCGTGTGCCGAGTTGCGGGAAGGTCACCTCGAAGAACGGGAAGATCTGTATGCCGGCTTTCTTCATGTTCTTGAAGAAGCGGCTCTTGACCGAGAACGACCCTACGTGGTCGTAGATCACGCGGACGGTCACCCCCGCACGTGCGCGTTCGATGAGTATCGAGGCGATCTCGTTGCCGATGCGGTCGTTCTCGAAGATGTAGTATTCGATGTTGATGAAGTGCCGCGCTGCGCGCAGGTCGGCCTTTAGCGCGGCGAACTTGTCGGCCCCGTTGGTGAACACGTCCACGCTGTTGCCGGTGTAGAAAGCGGCGCCCGTGAGCGAGTGGGCCAGGCGGATCTGCTGTACCGATTCCGGCTCGAGCGACAGCGAGCGGTAGTCGGCCGGAGTCTGATGCTCGCGCTTCTTGAGCAGCCGCCGGTTGCGGCGCGACATCTTGCGCGTGTTCTGGATGTTGCGGCCGAAGAAGATGTAGAGGATGATCCCGAGTAGGGGCAGCAGGAGCAGCACCGTCACCCATGCCAGCGATTTGACGGGATTTCTGTTTTCTGACAGAACCACGACAATAATCGCGATGGTTGTAACGGCGTAAATGATGAAAATGGTGTTGCGCAACCAAGTCCAGTCGAAGCCTTGTGCCAGTGATTCAAACATCACTGCAAGTTAGAAACAAAAAACGGAATGCTTGGCTTTGTTAAGATAATTTAACGCAAATTTCTGAAACAGGGCGTAAAATCAGCTTCTTCGGACAAGTCATGCCGCCGGCACGGCGATGAGCATCCGGCTTACAGTTCGCGACGCTCATAGGCCGCCAGGGCGGCGCGTGCTGAACCGTCGATCGGAGCCGAGCTCATGGTGGCGGGGTCGAAAGTGGCCATGACAGTCGTCGCCTGGCATTTCACCTGGCCGGTGTCGGAGTTGACCACCCGCTGGAGCAGCCGCAGCGATTTCTCGCCCACGGAGGCGCAGGCCGTCAGCACGCGCAGGTGCTCGTCGAGAAACGCAGGTGCCAGAAAGTTGCAGTTGATGTTGACCACAACCATGGCCAGGGTGCGGATGTCGAAATCCGGTCCCATCACCTGGCGGAAATAGTCGTACTTGGCGATGTCGAAAAGCTGCAGGTATACGTTGTTGTTGACGTGGCCGAAAAGGTCGATGTCGCCGAAGCGCAGCTGCACGTCGGTGGTGTGGAGGAAGTCAAAGCCGGGGTCGGCGAGATGAGGTTGTGGCATATGGCGGTCAGTGTATGGCTAATTTATTGATGATCTGCGATCCTACGGCGTCGTTAAGTGCCTTGACGATGGCTTCGGCCATGAAGGCCAGTTCGCTTTTTAGCGGGGCCGACGACAGATAGACGTGAAGCACGTCGCCGTCGACATATCGCCGCAGGGTGGCGCGGTTGATGGCTTGCCCGACGACGTCGGCCCACAGGAACTCGATCTTGCGCCGGTCGAAGACGTCGCGGCGCCCGGCATCGTTGATGTACAGGTTGAGTATATCGGTCACCGACATCGCTTCGGTCTTCTTCATCGCGTCACGAGAGGAGTATAGGCACCGTCGGCCACATGCCACATGCGGTAGTCGGGACCGCACGAGTCCATGATTTCGTCGAGATGCTTGCGGTTGGTGTCGGTTATGAATATCTGGCCGAATCCTGCTGAGGATACCGTAGCCACGATCCGCTCCACGCGGCGGGCGTCGAGTTTGTCGAAGATATCGTCGAGCAGCAGCAGTGGTTTCAGCCCCGTCGCCTCGGCCAGGAACTCGTACTGGGCCAGGCGCAGGGCTATGGTGAGCGTCTTTGTCTGTCCCTGCGATGCTGTGGCGCGCACGGGCATCCCGTCGAGTGTGAAGGCGATGTCGTCGCGGTGCGGACCGACGGTGGTGTGGCGCATGATGCGGTCGCGCTCGCGGGCGTGGCAGAGCGCGTCGAGCAGCGAGGCGTGTCCGGCGGCCGACGCCATGTAGGTCATGTCCACGGTCTCGGCGTCGCCTGCGATCAGACGGTAGTAGCGGTCGAAGATCTCGCGGAGGCGGTCGACGAATGCCTTGCGCGCCGCGACTATCACGGCCGCACGGTCGTCCATCATCATGTCTACCGACTCAAGCAGGGCTGCGTCGGCTATGCCGTCGCGCAGCATGCGGTTGCGCTGTTCGAGCAGCCGGTTGTAGCGCATCAGGGCGTCGAGATACACGCTGTCGCCCTGCGATATGATCATGTCGGCGAAGCGGCGGCGTTCCTCGCCGCTTTCGGTGACCAGCGCCAGGTCGGCCGGAGCCACCATCACGGCCGGAATCAGTCCGATGTGAGCCGATATTTTCTGGTACTCCTTGCCTCCGCGGCGGAACGACTTCCGGCGGTCGCGGCGCAGTCCGGCCGTGATCTCCTCGCTGTCGTCGCCCCGCTCGTATATGCCCTTCAGTATGGCGAAATCCTCGCCGCGGCGTATGAGCATCGTGTCGGACAGGCGTCCGTAGCTTTTTGTGAAACTCAGATAGTGGATAGCGTCGAGCAGATTGCTCTTGCCCATGCCGTTGTCGCCCAGCAGGCAGTTGACTTTGGGCGAGAACTCAAGGTCGGCCGAGGCTATGTTCTTGAAGTTGGTGAGCGCTATCGATTTGAGAATCATTGCTGATCAGCGGTTGAAGATCTCGTTGAAGAAGAGCAGATGGTAGAGCACGGAGTTGGCCCAGTACTTGCCCGAGTGGTTGCCGGGGCGTGAGATATAGTCGTGCGGGATTTTGGCCTTGAGCAGCGCGCGGTGCAGGTTCTCGTTGACTTCGGCGAAGAAATCGTCGGTGCCGCAGTCGAAGAGGATGTTGAGCTGGCCCGGCTGCAGCGTCGGCACCAGGTTGATGACGGTGTGATCCTCCCAGGCCTGCGGATTGGATTCCTTGTCGCCGATGAGGGTCTTCATCTTCCAGCGCCCGGCGAAGGGACGGATGTCGACACCGCCCGACATGCTGGCGGCCGAGCCCCATATGTCGCTGTGCCGGATGCCGAGCCACAGGGCCCCGTGGCCGCCCATGCTCAGACCCGAGATGGCGCGTTTCGAGGGTGCGGCCACCGTGGGCAGTTTGCGGTCGATCGTCGGGACGAGATCCTCGACGAAGAATGATTCCATCTCCATGCCCGGACGCGAGTCCCAGTACCAGCTGTCGCGGCCGTCGGGCATCACGATCACCATGCCGTAGCGGTCGGCCAGGTCGCCCATGTCCGGTCGCAGACGGCCCCAGGCGCGGTAGTCGCCTCCGAAGCCGTTGAGCAGATAGACGGAGGGAAACCGCAGGGCCGGGTCGGCCTTGGATGCCTCCGGTACGACCACGGTGACTTTCATCGGCGTATCCAGGTGTTTTGACTCGATCAGCAGCGTGTCGGAAATGGCGGCGCGCGAACTCAGGCACACCGTCATGACGGTGGCGAGCAGAAGTGTCAGGTGTCTTAGCATGGTGATAGGGGTTGGGGAAGGTGTGCCGCCGCCCGTCG